>DASVWO010000107.1:0-22001 GCA_036393165.1 Polyangiaceae bacterium
CGCCATCCCGCACTCGGCGATCGTGAACTTCCTTCTATCGATGAAGCGCGAGCCCGGGCTCGTCGAGAGCGACACGCTGCTGGCGGTGACGACGCTCTCGTTCGACATCGCGGCGCTCGAGCTCTACCTGCCGCTCGTCACCGGCGCGAAGGTGGTGATCGCCCGTCGCGAGGACGTGCTCGATCCGCACTTCCTCATGCGCCTGATGAAGGAGAGCGCGTGCACGGTGATGCAGGCGACGCCTTCGACGTGGCGTTCACTCGTCGACGCGGGGTGGGCAGGCTCCACGCGCCTCAAGGTCCTCTGCGGCGGCGAAGCCATGCCGGCCGATCTCTCGCGGGCGCTGTTGCCGCGATGCGCGGAGCTCTGGAACATGTACGGCCCCACCGAGACGACGGTGTGGTCGACGGTCCACCGCGTGACCGGCGCCGACGGACAGCCGCCGATCGGTCACCCCATCGCCAACACGCAGGTGTACGTGCTCGATGCGAAGCTCGATCTCGTGCCGCCGGGCGCGGCCGGAGAGCTCTACATCGGCGGAGACGGCCTGGCGCGCGGGTACCTGCATCGACCCGAGCTGACCCAGGAACGCTTCGTCCCGAGCCCGTTCAAGCCTGACGCGCGGCTCTACCGGACCGGCGACCTGGCCCGCTGGCGTGCCGACGGCGCGCTGGAATGCCTCGGCCGCACCGACCACCAGGTGAAGCTGCGCGGCTACCGGATCGAGCTCGGAGAGATCGAGGCGAGCATCGCGCGGCACCCGGGCGTCAGGCAGGTCGTCGTCGTCGCTCGCGAGGACGTGCCGGGCGACAAGCGGCTCGTCGCCTACGTCGTCGCCCGCGAGGCCTCGGCGGACCCCACGGCGGAGCTCCGCGAGCTCGTCCGCAAGGCCCTCCCCGACTACATGGTGCCCGCCCACTTCGTGACGCTCGGGGCGCTCCCTCTCACGCCGAACGGGAAGATCGACCGCAGGGCTCTTCCGCGGCCGGCCGCCGACGCGCTCTCGCCGTCGAGGGCCTACGTCCCTCCGAGCACCGAGCTCGAGACGAGCCTCGCGGCCGCATGGCAACGCGTGCTCGGCGTGCCGCGCGTGGGGATCCAAGACAGCTTCTTCGATCTAGGCGGCGACTCGCTCAAGGTGCTCAAGCTGATCGTGCAGATGGAGCGGACCTCCGGCATCGAGATCGACCTGGGAGCGGTCTTCCGCTTCCCGACGATCGCCGCGCTCGCCAAGAGCATCGAGTCGCGGGCGGCCAAGGAAGCGGCGATGGCGGTCCCGCTGCAGGCGGATGGCGAGGGCCGGCCGGTCTTCTGCCTCTGCGGCATCAACATGTACCAGGAGCTCGCGACGAGCCTCGGTCCGCGGCAGCCCGTGTACGGCGTTTACGTCCCCGAGGAGCAGGTACTCGCGCGCGGCGCCCTCGAGGGAGCCAAGCTGGACATCGACATCGCTCGGCTCGCGCGTTCGTACTACCAGGCCATCCAGCGCGTCTCGCCGAAGGGCCCCTATCGCCTCGCGGGAAGCTCCTTCGGAGGCATCGTCGCGCTCGAGGTGGCGTCGATGATGCGCCAGGACGGCGCGGAAGTGGAGCTCGTGGCGCTGCTCGACACGCTGTCGCCGCGGGGCATCCGGCGCAACTGGGTCAAATGGTTCTACCGTCGGGCGGGGCAGGTCGTCAGCGGCGAGGCCGGGCACAAGTTGCTGCGAAGGGTCTCGAAGCTGCACGACAGGCTCGTGGCGCGCGGCTGGCTGCGCGGCGAGCGCGATCCCGAGAAGATCGCCGAGGAAGCCTACGCGCTCAAGCAGCAGGCGTACTTCGCGGCCATCGCGGCGTGGCAGTCGCGGAAGTTCGTCACGGACTACGACGTCGTCCTGTTCCGGGCCAAGGAGCAGGCCTGGGGGCCGCAGGACGAGCTCGACGACGACTATGGCTGGCACCACTACCTGAACCGATCGCCGACCGTGGTCGACGTCCCCGGAACCCATCTCGGCATCCTGAAGAACCCGCACGTCGCGGAGCTCGGGCAGCGGGTGCGAGAGCACCTGCGCGCGTCTTGAAGCTCCTGTTCGTCACGCCGTATCTCCCCTCGCCAACACGCTTCGGTGGGCAGCGGCGCATGGAGGGGCTGATGCGGGAGCTCGCGCGCGAGCACCAGCTGTCGATCCTGTCCCTCGTCGATCCTTCGGAAGACCAGGAGGAGGCCCGGCGCGAGACGCAGGCCTACTGTCGCGACGTCGTGACGGTTCCCGGGAGGAAGCGCAGCGCGGGCGGCGCGAGAAAGCGCGCGATGCAGCTCGCGTCCATGCCTTCGCCATGGAGCTACGAGGCGCTCTGCCATCACGAGCGCGCGATGAAGCGTGAGCTCGACCGCCTGGTTCGAGACGGCGCATTCGACGTCGTGCAGGTCGAGTTCAGCCAGATGGCCGTTTACGGCACAACAAGGAGCGGAGGCGAGCGCTACGTGCTCGACGAGCACAACGTCGAGTACGACATCGTGCGGCGCACCGCCGAGGCGGACGTCGGGCTGGTGCGTCGAGCGTACAGCGCGGTGAACTGGCGCAAGCTGAGGCGCGAGGAGCGCGCCGCGTGGCGGACGTTCGACGGCTCCGTCGTCACCTCGGCGCGCGATCGCGAGCTCCTGCTCGAAGACGTCCCGAGCGCCCGAACGGCGCTCGTTCCGAACGGGGTCGACGTCGACGCGTTCATCCCGTCTGCCGCCGGGGAGCAGGCCGGGACGGTCCTCTTCTTCGGCGCGCTCAACTACCACCCGAACACCGAGGGCGTCCTCTTCTTCCTGCGCGAGATATGGCCTCGAACGAGGGCGCTCAGTCCGAACGCACGCTTCCGCGTGGTCGGCCCGCGTCCTCCGGACAGCATCGCGAGCTGCCGTGATCCGGGCGTGGACATCGTGGGATACGTCGACGACGTGCGCACGGAGATCGCACGCGCCGCCGTCGTCGTGGTGCCGCTGCGAATCGGGGGCGGGACGCGCCTGAAGGTGCTCGAGGCCATGGCGCTCGGGAAGCCGATCGTCTCCACGTCGCTCGGAGCCGAGGGCATCGACGTCCGCGATGGTGAAAACATCGAGCTCGTGGACGAGCCGGAGGCGTTCGCGCGCCGGATCGCCGCGTTGCTCGAGGACGAACGCCGGCGCGAGGCCCTCGGTGTCGCCGCCCGTCGCCTGGTGGTCGAGCGCTACTCGTGGAAAGCCGCGGCGGACCGTCTCGTCAATTTCTATCGCGAGCTCGACCACGGCGCGTCCGCCGCAGGTCCTCGATGAGGATGGCGAGAAACGCGGGGTCACGCACGAGGTAGCGCTTCCACAAGCGTCGCGGTTCGCGCGCCAGGCGATAGAGCCATTCGAGCCCGCTGCGCGAGATCCAGGCCGGCGCTCTCGGCACGGCGCCCGCGAGGAAGTCGAGCGACGCACCGATTCCGAGCAAGACCGCCGGTCGAAGAGCCTCCTGCGATTCGTGGATCCAGAGCTCCTGCTTCGGAGCGCCCAGGCCCACGAACACCACGTCGGCCGCCGACCGACGGACGGCCTCCAGGATCGGAGCGCGGGTGCTCGCCGGTGCGCTCATGTCGATCGTCGGAGCGAGCGTGCCGACGATGCGGATGCCTTCGATCGACTCCTGGAGTCTCTCGCTCGCCCTGTCGGCGACCCCCGGCGCGCCGCCCAGCAGAAAGAACTTCCAGCCGCGGGACGCTCCGTGGCGCGCCAGGGGCAGCACGAGGTCCGAGCCCGAGACCTTCTCGGGAAGCGGGCGTCCGAGCAGACGCGAAGCCCACAGGACGGGCATGCCGTCCACGAGGGACAAGCTGGTCGCCTCGTAGGCTGCCCTGAGCCGGGCATCCTCTCGGCACAGCACCACGTGATCCACGTTGGGGGTGAAGACCGAGCCGCCGGCACGATCGGCGATGAGCCGTTCGATCTCGTCGATGGCCTGCTCGAGGGTCAGCGCGTCGATCGGGACGCCTCCGATGCGCACACGCTCGCGTCGGTTCACACCTCGTCTCCCGGAGGATCGGCAGGCCCGTGCGGCACGGGCTCCAGAGCGTCCTCGCGGCCGGGAGACACGAGGACGGCACCGAGGAAGCGTTCGCGCCCGATGGCCGCGAGCGTCCGCTTCGCTCCCTTCACGTCGGTCTTGCCGAGCTCCACGCAGAGGACCGCAGCGTCCGCGGCCATCGCGAGGGGTATAGCCGTCGGATTCTCCGAGACCCCGCGGAGCGCGACGAGCACGCGCTCGCCCCCCTGGAGCTGGGCGGCCATGTCGCGGATCTGATGCTCGAGCAGCCGGAGGCTGAGATCGCGCATGTCGAGCACGCACGCGGGCTGCCCCGTGTACCACCAGGCGATCTTCGCGAGCTTGTTCGCCGCAGGAAGCGTGTCGATCCCCTTGGTCGCCGGAAGCACGGCGAGCGAGCGCCAGGATCTCTGCTGCAGCGAGAGCCAGAGGTGCTGCATCCGCACGTCGTCCACGGCCGACGGAATCGCGGCCGCGCGGGCCACGAGCGCCGAGGACACGTTGGGGCGGTCGTCCTGCCCGTTCACCGGGACCGGTCCCCTTCGCGCGACGTGCGCACCCACGCGCCGTCGTTGCGCCGGCGGAGCCTCAGCGCGAGCTTCCAGGCGATGTAAGCGGGGGCGGCGGCCAGATCGACGAACCCTCGCGCACCGGCACCCGACAGGAGCACGCCGCGCGCGACGTAGACGCAGATCATCGCGAGACAGGCCGCCCACGCCACGGCGACGGCAGGCCCGACGTGGCCAGTCGACCAGGCACCGACCGCCACGGCCGTCCCGACGCACGCCGCGATGAACACGAACGAGAGCGGGGGCACGAGGAGATCGATGGCGAGATCGACGAGGACGAGGCTGCGCCTGCGGAGCCCTTCGCCGAGCAGGGAGAGGCCGAACCCGCCCGCGAGCCCCCGCCGACCCTCTTCCCAGCGGCGCCGCTGAGAACGTGCTGCCTTCTCGCTCGTCACCATCTCGCTGCGCACCTGCGCCTCCCCGGCATACCACACGCGATGACCCGCCTGGCCGAGGCGTACGCCGTACTCGACGTCCTCCGCGAGCGAGTACGCGGCATAGGGAACCTCGTGGAGCGTTCGGACGGCGAACGCCATCCCGTTGCCACGAAGACCGCACGAAAGGCCGAGCCGCTCTCGGCCGACCGAGCGAACGGCGTGAAAGAGAGAGAAGGCGATGGCCATCAGCCGCGTGCGCCACGACGCCTCCGGATTGGCCACGCCGTGCTCCACCTGGACCGCGGGCGCGCCGTCTTCGAGTCGCGCCGCACAGGCGCGCAGCAAGTTGGGCGAGACGCGGCTGTCCGCATCGACGACCACGATGGCATCACTGGACCCTTCCCCCATGATCCGCTCGAACCCCGCTGCCAGAGCGTAGCCCTTGCCTCGCTTTTCCGCGTCCGTCCGCTCGAGCACGGACGCACCGGCGGCTCTGGCGATGTCCGCCGTGTCGTCGGAACAGTTGTCCGCCACGACGAGGACGGCCCTCAGTCCCTCCGGATAGTCGGTCCGGAGCAAGCTCTCGACGGTCGCCGCGATGTTCGTGCGCTCGTCGTGCGCGGGCACGACGACGGTGAAACGGGTCCGGGGCTGGGCGCAGAGCGGCGGACGGGGCCGCGCGGACAGCACCGTCAGGCCGAAGAGGTACGAGGACGCGGCCGCGACGGGAACGCACCCGACGGCGAGGACGAGATCCAACACCATCCGTTCGCTCGTCAGCGGTCGGGCGGTGACGTGAGCTCACCGAGCAACGGGATCTTCAGCTGACGCACGACCTGCCAGTCTTCCAGGATGCGGCCCCTCCAGAGGTCGAGCAGTCCCGGAACGAGGAACGCAGCGAGCGCCGTGAGGACCGCCGTAAGCAGGAGGACCAGCGGCACGTTCGGCTTGCTCGGGCCGCGCGCGAGCTCGGGCGGGCGCACCACGGTGTACTGGTACTTGAATGCCGCCCGCGTGACGTCGAGCTCGATGCGAGCCGCCTCGATGCGCGAGAGCAGCTCGTTGTACTTGCTGGACGCGGCCTGAAGTCGGGTCATGGCGAGCGCGATCTGCGGATCGTCCCGGAGCCCGAACATCGGAAGGGCGGATTGCGCGTCACTCGAGGTCGCGGGGGCTATGGGAGCCGTGGGAGCCACGGGAGCCGACGGCCTCGCCGGGGGCGGTGAGGGTGGGGGCGTCGACGTGTCCGCGGCGGGAGGCGAGACCGCGAGCCGGCCCACGAGCTCGCGTTCCTTGGCCGCGAGCGCTGCCAGCTCCGGCGAAGGCTTGCCGAGCTGCTCCAGCTTCTCGTTCAGGGCCAGCACAGTCGGATGCATCGGTCCGAGCGTCGATCGTGCGTCCGTCAGCTGACTCTGCGCCTGAGCGACCTGTCGATCACGCTCCTCTTCGAGGATGCGAATGCGCCGGCGGACGTCCTCGAGCTCCTGAGCGTCGCCGCTCAGGACCGGCAGGGCCGACGACGACGATCCTCCCGTCGAGCCGATCCCGAGCGACGTTCCCCTTCCCCCACGGGACGTGGGGCGTGCGGTCGCGCCCTGCGCGCGCTGCGCCGCGAGCCGATCGGCCTCGACTTTCGTCAGGTCCGCCAGTGCGGCGTCGACCTCGGCTTCCGCGGGCTTCGCGCGGTCTTCGAGAATGTTGATCGCTTCGGTGATGACGTTGACGTTCGAGTCGTACCGCGCCTCCAGGAAGTTCTTCTGGAGGAACGAGACGATGTCGAAGGCCGTCTGACGGTCGGGCCAGTCCACCTGGATCGTGATCGACGCGTCGTCGGAGTAGACGATCAGACGCTTGTCGAGCAGGTCTACCAGATCGCGTTGACGCTCTTCCTCCGGGCGGGGCGGGCCCCAGGACGTCAGCTTGTCCTTGAGCCGCAGGATCGGCTGGCGCGTGGTCTGCCACCGCTCGAGGAGATCGAGCTGGCGGACCATCGCCACCACGTTGTCCCTGCGCAAGATCGCGTCGGCAGCGTTCTTGGTGGGGTTGTCCGCGTCGTGCGTTCGCGACATCGCCGGGTTGTCGAGGGCCGGAAGCACGAGGTTGCGCTGCGCGAGGATCCTCACGTTGCACGAGTAGGATCGAGGCCAGAACACTGCGACGGCGATGCCCACGATGGCCGTGAAAGCGACGGTCACGAACGCGAGCGCCCGGTGCCGCCGCGGCGCCCGCCCGAAGAAAGCGGCGAGCTCCAGCGCCTGTTCCAGGCCGAATTCGCCCTCTTGGGCTGACGCGTCCAGGGCTTCCGGGCTCGCGTTGCTCGTCATGGGGGCCGGGCAGCTCAGGATAACAGAAGCCCCGTCGTGTGATAGTCCCTTGGCTCGTGCCGATCGCCGCGATCGTCCTCGCTGCGCACGACTTCGCCGCGACGTTCGACGCCTCCAACCGCACCGAAGTGAGGGGTCGGGAGACGCAAGGAGCGCCGCCTCCGAATCCGGGGCTCGACATCGTCGACGCCCCGGCCCTCGCCCTCCACGCCAAGAACGGCATCTGGGACCTCGGCCTCGGCTACGCGGCGCTCGCGCTCCTCCCGGACGTCGAGGTCGGCGTCACCCCGCAACTCACGCAGACGGCAGACGCTTCGGTGGAGTGGCAGGAGCGCAGGGTACGCATGAGGCTCGGCGAAACGGGCCTCTTTGGCGACCAGAACTCGGCGTATCTCCTCGGCGGCGGTCCTCCGACGCCGAGCGCTACGCCGAGCACGCCGACAGTCACGCCCGCCGGCGGCGGCGTGCAGGCGCTCACGCCGCCTGCGACCCTCCTCTATGGGAGCTCCCGTACGAGCCTCGCCGCACAGTACGCCCTCTCCCGGCGCTGGAGCGCCTCCGCGACGATCGACTACTCGATCACGGGTGGGCTCGACGCTCCCTCGCGCGCCTTTCTGCCGGTCGTACGAAGCCCCCGGGGCGAGGGCGCGATCCAGTACTCGCTCACGCGGCTCGACGGGTTGGGCACGCGCCTCTCCGCACTGCGCGCCGACACCTCGAGCGGCCCGTGCTCGGTGGCGCTCACCACCCTCCCGCCGAACTCCACGTGCTCGCCCATCGTCGAAGAAGTTCAGCTCGAGGAGGCGTGGACGCATCGTCTGACGCGCACCAGCGACGTGTCGTTCGGCGGAGGCGCGACATTCGTCCACGAGCAATCTCGGGCGATAGACCCCTTCGTGGATGTGCTGTATCCGGTCGCGCGTGCGACGTTCACCGACAGCGAAGGCACGACGGACTCGGCGTTGCAGCTGCGATTCGAAGCGCTGTTGGCGCCGGTGCTCGACATCAGGACCGGGATCCTCGACGAGCGCGTGCAGGCCAACGCCACGGCCGCCGTTCCCATCCGAAGGGTGACCATCGATGGTGGCCTCGGCGCGACCCGTTCGATCGCGTCGCAGTTCCTCCAGCCGCTCACCACGGTCCAGGCGTTCGTCGAGGCCGAGTACGCGCTGAGCAAGACGGTTGGGGTCGGCGGCGGGGTCCGATTCGCCTGGCAGAACCAGGAGGGAGCCGGATCATTCACCGGCGAGATGCTGTCCGGCCACCTCACCGTCCGGCTGCCGACCGCGCGCTTCTAGTACCCTGTGCACATGCGCCGCTTCGCGAGCCTGCTGTTCTTTCTCGCGCTCGTGAACGACGGCGTGGCCCTCTTCTCGCAGTACATGTTCGCGCCGTTCGCGTGGGTGCGGCCGGTGCTCTTCGAGTCCATCGGGCCCGCTCGCCCCTTCGAGTACGCGATGATCGTGGTCCTCCTCTTCGGGAGGATGCGCGGCCGCCCGGCGACGCCCGACGTGCGGCCGATGCGGCGATTCCTGTACGTCGCGGCCGGTGTCATCCTGTTCGAGCTCACCTACGGGCTCGCGACGGGTGGCGACGGGCACGCCGCCGGCTGGCAGATGTACCTGCCCCTCTCGATGATCCTGGCGACGTTCGCGTTCGCCTCGGTCTGTCGAACCGCCGAGCATTTCGCGACCCTATGGAATCTGGCCGTCGCGGCCGGCGTCTACCACGCCGTCATGGCCATCATCTTCTACGTGCGGTTCGTGCGCGACGGACACATGTGGCCCGTCCCGGAGTACCTGTCGACGCACGAAGACACGGTGGTGTGGACGACCTCGATCTGCTTCGTGCTGACGCGTGCGATCCAGTTTCCGACGCGTCGGAATCGCACGGTGGCTGCGGTGATCGTCCCGCTGTTCCTCGTCGCCATCCAGCTCAACAACCGGCGGCTCGCGTGGATCAGCCTCGCTGGTTCAGTCTTGGCTCTGTACTTCCTTCTTCCCCCGAGTCCGGTGAGGCGGAAGATCCATCGATGGGTGGCGATCGCCGTGCCGGTGCTCCTCCTCTACGTGGCGATCGGCTGGGGGCACAGCAATCAGGCCATCTTCGCCCCGCTGAGGGCGTTCGAGACGGTGTCGACGGCGGAGGACGCCTCCACGAAAGCGCGCAACGTCGAGAACCTCGGGCTCATCGCGACGGCCCAGCAAGCGAACAGCGTCTTCGGCACGGGCCTGGGACACAAGTACACCGAGGTCTCGGAGAAGTATCAGATCCACGGCTTCGAGCTCTGGCCGTACGTGCCGCACAACAGCGTCCTCGGTCTGCTCACGTACACGGGATTCGTCGGCTTCATCGGGTACTGGATGGTCTTCCCTGCCGGCGTCTTCTTCCATGCGCGCCTGGCGCGCGCGCCGAATCCCGCGCACCGCCTCATCGGCTTCACGGCCATCGCGCAGATCGTCGCGTGCGCGGATCAGTGGTACGGCGACATGGGGTCGTTCTCGATCGTGACCGCGTACTCGCTGGCCATCAGCCTGGCGGCGGCGCTGCGGCTCCCCACCATCGCGGGGGTCTGGCCGCCGGCAGCCCCGGCGGTACGCGGCGCGAGCGGTGCACGGGGCGAGCGAGCGGCGGGTGCTGCGTGAGCTCCCTCGTCCGTCAGATCCCTCTGTCGATCGTCGTACTGAGCATCGTGCTGCCCATGGTTCTGGCTCGCAGGCCGAACAGCCGGTCGCTTCGTACCCTCGTCGTCTCGATGACGATCCTGGTGCTCGTGTGGGGGGTGCTCTGCCTCGCCCTGTACCCCAGGTACGTCATCGTCGAGTGACGATGCTATCCTCCCCGCGATTTGCGCACGCGCGTCGCAGTCGCCCTGATCGTGCTCAGCGCGTGCTCGCGTGATTCGAGCATCGGCCGTACGCGCGCGCTTCCGGCACCGCACCCGCCGCTCCCTCCCTTCGAAGCCGGCGTCGCCGGGCTGGTGGAGACCATCTACGAGGGCGGATACCGCAACGGCTGGGGTGACTGGGGGTGGGCGAAGCGAGACGTCGCCGGACCCGGGCCGGCTAAAGTCGACTTCTCCGACTGGGGGGGCTGGATCCTCGCGAAACAGGGGTTCGCGCCCGGTCCGGTCGGACGGCTGGTCTTCCGCGTGAAGCCGGCCGCGGGCGAGGCCCTCGACTATCTCCAGATCAAGATTGCCGGTTCCGAGGGCGAGGGACCCGAGGTGAAGGTGACCCCGGACGAGATCGCGCGGATGCCGCCTCCCCAGGACGACTGGAGCGAGATCCAGGTCCCGACCGCCGAGCTCGACCCCGATGGTCTGCCCTTCGACCGCGTCATCATCCACGCCTCTCGCCGCGCGAGCGGCGGGTGGACCTTGCTCGATCACGTGGGCTTCACCGCCGGCGATGGGAGCGCACCGAGCAGGAGGGCCTCCGCTGCCGGGTTTCCTCCCGACGCCTCTCGCTTGATCGCCGCTTCGATCGCGTGCGGCGCCCGCGCGACGCACATCAGTCCAAGGATCTACGGCACGGCATCCACGGACGGGGAGTACCAGTGGCACCTCGGGGCGACGATCCGGCGCTGGGGTGGCAACACGTCGAGCCGGTACAACTGGAAGATCAGCGCGCACAACCTCGCCAACGACTGGTTCTTCGAAAACAAGGGCATCCCGTCGTACACCCACTTCCTGGAGGACAACGCGGCCCACGGCGTCGAGAGCGCCGTGACGGTGCCGATGCTCGGCTGGGTGGCCAAGGACACCACGTCGCTCGGCTTCCCCGTCGACGTCGTCGGTCCGCAGGAGAAGACGGACCCGTACCTGCCGCGGGCCGGGAACGGCAAGTCCAAGGACGGCACGTTGATTCCCGGCGGGCCGGAGGCCCGCACGAGCGTCGCCGCGCCACCGGAGTTCATGAAGGCCTGGGTGCAGGCGATCCGCGCCGCAGACGCCGATGCCGGACAGCGCAGCGTGGTCGAGTACATCCTCGACAACGAGCCCGCGCTCTGGCACGAGACGCATCGCGACGTGCGACACGAGCCGATCGGCTACGACGAGCTCGTCGAGCGGACCATCGCCTACGGGACCGCCATCCGGCAGGCCGATCCAGACGCGCTCATCGCGGGTCCTGCCGAATGGGGATGGAACGGCTACCTCTACTCCGCGAAGGACTCGGAAGGTCACTGGGCCAAGGCCGACCGCAAGGCGCACGGTGACGTTCCCCTGATCGTCTACTACCTGCGCAAGCTGCGAGAGTACGAGCAGAAGACGGGCGTGCGCGTGCTCGACGCGGTGGACCTCCACTTCTACCCGCAGGCGCCCGGTGTCTTCGGCGACCAGGGCACGGACGAGAAGACGAACGCACTCCGAATACGGCAGACACGCGGCCTGTGGGATCCGGCCTACACGGACGAGTCGTGGATCAAGGACAAGATTCGCCTGCTCCCGCGGATGCGCGAGTGGATCGACGCCAACTATCCCGGGCGGCAGATCTCGATCGGCGAGTGGAACTTCGGCGCCGAAAACAACATGAGCGGCGGCCTGGCGACGGCCGAGGCTCTCGGTCGCTTCGCGCAGTTCGGCGTCGACTCGGCGTTCTTCTGGAAGGTCCCGGCGGAAGGTTCGCCCAGCATGGAAGCGTTCGTCGCGTACCGGAACTTCGACGGGAAGGGCGGTCGCTTCCTCGACTGGTATCTCCCCTCGCAGACCGCGGACGACACCCTGGTTTCGATGTTCGCCTCCCGTGATGCAGAGGGCAAACACGTCGTGGCCGTGCTCCTCAACTTGTCTCCGTCGGTTCCGATCGATGCGACGATCGACGCCTCGTCATGCGGCGCGATCGCCAGCCGCCAGACGTTCACCCTGTATCGTGGCGCGCGTGCGATAGAGCCCGGGGCGTCTTCGTCGGACGCGGCATCCAAGTTCGACCAGTTCCTCCCCCCGTACTCCATCACGGTGCTCGACGTGCATCTGGCCAGCGCTCTGCCCGGAACGGCCGCGAAGTGACGGGACCATGGCGAGCGAAGACGGAACGCGCGCCGACGTCGTCGACGTCCCCCCGGACGCCGATGCGCCCAGCGCCACGCTGCTGGCGATCAGAAACGCGCTGAAGCTCGGCGGCTCGCTCCTCCTCACGTGGGGAATCGCGCTCGGGATTCGCCTCCTCGTCCCCCGCTACCTCGGGCCGGTTCGCTTCGGCACGCTGAACTTCGCGGACGGGTTCTCGAGCGCCGCGTTCGTGGTCCTGGCTCTGGGAGTCGACCAGTACGTGCGCAAGGAAGTGGCCGTCCGGCCCGCCCATGCCAGCGACTTCTTCGGGGGAGTCTTCGCCATTCGCACGGTGATGACGCTCTTCGTCTTCGCCGGGATGGCGGCGGTCATGGCGCGGACGGGGCGCTCCGCAGAGGTCTCGACGCTCGTCTTCATCTACGGCGCGGCGCAGTACTTCGTCATCGCCAACGCCACCTTGAGCGCGGTGCTGCACGCCAAGGGGAACGTCGGCGCGATGAGCGTTCTCGCGGTCGTGACGAAGGTCGTGTGGGCGGCAGGTCTGCTCGCCGCGATGGCGACCGGCGCCGGCCTCTGGGCCTACGGCGCGTCCTTCTTCGCGTCCGAGTTCATCGAGACGTTCGTCCTCTATGCCCTCGCCCGGAAGCATCTGGGACTGCGGTTCCGCGTCGATTATTCGGGCACGAAAGCGATGCTGCTCGCCAGCATGCCTTACTACCTGCAGGGGTTCGCGGCGAACGCGTACGGGAAGCTCGACGTCTCGCTCCTGGAGTTCACCGGCAACACGAGAGAAGTCGGGTTCTACGGCGCGGCGTCCGCGTTGTCGTCGCTGACGCTCCTCATCACCCCGCTCATCGGGTGGGTGCTGACGCCGATGCTCGCCCGCGCGGCCGCGCGGTCGCGACCGGAGCTCGTGGAGCAGACGCGACGGTCGCTCGAGCTCATCCTGACGGTCGCCATCCCAGCGTCGATGATGATCAACTTGGGGGCCGAGTTCTGGATCCACCTGGTGTTCGGCGAGGCCTTCATGCCGGCCGTCCTCGCCTTGCGCATCCAGGCGACCATGTTCGTCCTCACGTACGTCGCGATCATCTACTACCTCGTGCTCATCATGCTCGAGCGGCAGTGGGTGCTGACCCTGATCCTCTTTGCCGGGCTCGTCGCGAACGTCGCTCTCAACCTGGTGCTCATTCGCCCATCGCTCGCGCACTTCGGGCCGGGCGGCGGCGGCGCCGGGTGTGCCATCGCGATGCTCGGGACCGAGATCGTCGTCACGTCGCTCATGATGGCCGTCGTCGGGCGGGACGCGTTCGACGGCCGCAGCGTGTCCACGATCGCGAAGAGCCTCGCGGCGTTCGGTGTGGTCATCCTTTTGCACCGCCTTCTGGCGTTCCTCGGTCCCGTCCGCCTCGTCGTCGACGCGGCGGTGTATCTCGTGATCGTGATCTCGACCGGAGCCTTGCGACTGCAAGAGATGTTCGCCGTGGTGCGACAGGCCATCAAGAACCGATCGCAACGAGGCGGCGCGGAAGCAGGAGGCGGAACGTGAACGACAGCGTCAGCGTTGTGATCCCGACTTACAACCGCTCGGATCTCGTGCACCGCGCCGTCCGCTCCGTGCTCGCCGCCACGGCACCGGGAGACGAAGTCATCGTCGTGGACGACGGCTCCACCGACGATACCGGCGAAGTCGTGCGCCGGTTCGGCGATCCCGTGCGCTACGTCCGCATCGAGAACTCCGGGCCCGCCGCTGCGCGCAACGTGGGCATCGGGTTGGCCCGCAATCCGCTCCTCGCCTTTCTCGATTCCGACGATGAATGGTTCGCCGACAAGCTCGAGCTCCAGCGGAGGGTGTTGGAGAGGTTCCCCGAAGTCGTGTTCTGCTTCGGCAACATCTATTCGAGTCGCCCGAGTGGAAAGATCATCCACGACGTCCTCCACAACGACTGGCGCAACCACGTGCGGATTGGATCGGACACTGCTCCTGTCCTTCGCGACACGCTGGGGCCCGCCGTCCGCTACTCATCGTTCGCGAAGCTTCCGGACGGGCGCACCGACTTCGACGTGTACGTCGGCGACATGTACGCCGCCGAGATGGAGGCCTGCTACATCGTCAGCGACACCGTGCTGGTGCGCCGCGATCGGGCCGGAGCGGCCATGCGGTACCCGGAGCAGATCCGCCTCATGGAGGACTACGAATGCTTTGCCCGCCTGGCGAAGGTCGGGCCGACCGCGTTTCTCGACTGCGAAATCGCGCACGTCTGGGAGCACGACGGGCCACGCCTGACCGGCGCCGAGACCATCAGCCATCTGACTGCCAGAATCGACATGCTGGAGCGCGTCTTCGGGCCGGACGCCGAATTCATGAGAACGCACGGCGCGCGCTATGCGCAGGTGCTGCAGAGCAAGATCCGGTTGAGAGCCAGGCTGCTCATCACGAGCGGCAGGCTGGTCGAGGCCCGGGAGGAGCTCAAGCGCTCCGGAGGCCCGCTCTCCTACCGACTCATCGCGAGCCTTCCTCCGGCGCTCGTCGACAACGCCGTGCGCCTGAACAGAAGACTGCGAGGGCGGTGAGGTCCTATTTTCCGTAGACCCGCGCCGCGGCTGCGTCTGCCCAGGCCCTTCGGATCGCCGCGTTCCCGGCCTCGTTCGGGTGCAGATCCGCGGGCTGATCGAACATGGTCGCGCGGCCGTCGTAGAGAACCTGGTAGAGGTCCGGCCCCACCACGAGCTTCGTGGCGTACTGCGTGTACAGCTGGCGCACGACGTCGTTCAGTTTGGTGATGACCGGCACGTGGTTGGGCTCGCCCGTGTACGGGATCGTCGGAAGCACGGGCTGCTTGCCCGCCGCGATCACGCGATCGATGAGCTTCGTCATGTCGGCGCGGTACGTATCGGGATCGGAGTCGTTGGTTCCGAGAGAGAGCCCCACGAACTTGCCGGGGAAGTTCGCCAGGTACGCGTCGATCGCGGCGAGCGCCGTCGAGGCCTTCCAGAAGCCGTGCCCGGCCATCTCGAAGGCCGGGAAGTTGGGTACGTGTCGCGCGACGAGCTGATTGAAGCTGTCGTTCGTCTTCTTGTGGCCCATCGAGTTGGCCGTGATCGAGTCGCCGATGAACTTCCAGGCGTCCAGGCTCTCGTGCCCGTCGAACAGGTCCCACTGGATGGTGGTGACGAAGTTCATCTGCCCGGTGTTGGGTGCGTTCGCCTTGCAGAAGAGCCGCAGCCAGTTCGCGCCATCGACGTGCAGGAGATCCGCCCCGGAGCTGAGCGTGTTTCCCTTGCGCGAAGCGAGCGTGACCCAGCCGTCGCTCGGGGGCCGACCGCCTCCCGGTCGCGTGTTGCTCTGGATCTCGAGGTCCCCCGGGAGCTGGTAGCTGCTTCCCTCGGCCGAGTCGTACTGGTACCCGGCCTCGTTGAACCAGACGGAGTAGACCGTCGATCGGCGAGCAGCAGGAACCGAGGACAGGTCGATGGCGATCCAGTCCGGGTCGTCCGGAGTCGGCTTGTGGCCCGAGCTCCAGGCCGTGCCGTAGTCGGCGTCGAACGCGCTCGCCGGCGAAGAAGAAGAGGACGAGTGGTTCGCAAACGCTGGCATGCCCCGGCTGATGAGCGGCATGCGCGCCACCGCAGACGAGTCGCGCTCGGGCACCGGATCTGCGGGCGACGGTCCGGACTCCGCCCGGTGACAGCAGAGCGCGGACGCGGCGACGAAGGCCAGGGCGAGGGGGGTGGCGCGGGTGCTCATCGGAAGCCGAAGGCGCTGCGGATCGCGCCGACGTCCGTCCGCGACTTCGCCGAGATCATGACGGCGACCTTGGGGGAGGCCACCTTGGCCCGAAAATCGTCGAGCTGGGAGCGATCCATGGGACTCGTATCCCAGTAGCACGCCGTGCGGTCGACGGAGTCCCAGTACTGCTCGCGCGCCGCCTGTTCCGACACCCGGGTCGCGAACATGCCGTAGAGCACGTACTCGGAGAGGCTCCACTTCCGCGCGATGGCGCGCACCCAGTGCGTCTCGGCGACTCGCGAGAGCTGATCCAGGAGGGCCATCGCGGTGCTGCGCCGCCAGCAAATGATGTTGCCGATGAAATTCGTGTCGTACGAATTCTCGACGGGCATGCCGAGCAGCCCCGCGGCCACGGCGTGCCATCGATCGTTGTTGGGAATGAGCCCCTTCTGCCCGGTCTCGCGAAAGAGCGGGGCCTTGCCGTCCTTCATCAGGGACGCCGGATCGAATCGGTCCACGAAGAAGACGTCCGAGTCCACGTAGTAAAGGGTGGGCTCGCGGAGCAGCTTCGGGATGGAGAGCTTCACGATCTGCTGGAGCACCCAGTTCTTGACGGGTCCCGACCGCCAGCTCCACCAGAACCGGCGTACGCGGGGGATGCGCATGATCCACCAAGGGATCACTTCTTCCACGACCAGCAGCCGGGTGCGCGCGTCCTCCATCGAGCGGAACAGCGGGACGTCGCGACGATCCACGACGAGGTAGTGGGGTACGGACGCAGGTACGTGGCGCCCGACGCTGTCGACGAGGAGACGACAGCGCTCGAGATCGCCGCGGAAGCTGGGCGTGATGAGGGCGGCGTCGGCAGGCGTCATGAGCGGGATCAGAGCGGGAAGCGGCTCTTGAGCGCGAGCACGCGCGACTCGAAGAAGTGGTAGCTCGCGAGCGATATCACGAACGACACCGCCACGCCTGCGAGCGCCTGCGCGAAGACGGCAAGCGTGTGCGAGCCGACCCAGCGCGCGACGGTGAACTCCGTTCCGTAGCGCACGAAGAAGGTCGATACGAAATGGTGGAAGACGTACAGGCCGTAGCTGTACTTGCCGAGCGTCCGGGCGGTGCGCCACGACGCGAGGCGGTCGAAGACGGCGCCCCTGGGAGCGATCGCCCGCGCGATGAGCGCCACGAAGATGACCGAGAAGGTCGTGTTTCGGAGCTCGTGCAACACCTCCCAGAACGCGCGATCGAAATGGTTGAACGCGTACGTGCCGACGATCAGCGCCGCGCCACCGACCCCGAGGGGCAGAGAAGCGCGCGCGACGCGGTCGACGCCGCCCGGTCCGCGCGCGACGAGCGCCAGCAAGGCTCCCATGCACAGCGAGTCGAGGCGGAACGGTGTGAGGACGTAGAGAGCCACGGATGCCACGTGCTCGTGGGCGCACGCGGCGCGGAGCGCGAAGGATGCGAACGCCACGCCCGCGCTCACGAAGACGAGCGTCCTCCGGGGAAAGGCCCAGACCACGAGCGGCCAGAAGAAGTAGAAGTGCTCCTCGACGGCGAGCGACCAGAAATGGTCGATGTACGGGAGGCTGTATGCACCCCTGAGGGCGGTGAAGACGTTGACGCCGTACAGCCACGCCCAACCCTGATGCGTCCAGAGCCAGTCCATCGTCGGCCCGCGCAGCGGCGGCAGCAGCGGGGCGACGAAGAAGAGCACCGCGAGTACCGCGTAGTAGAGCGGGAAGATGCGCAGGGCGCGTCGAACGTAGAAGCGGCGGAAGTAGCCCCTGTGTCCCTTCGCGTCGTAGAGGATGCCCGTGATGAGGAAGCCCGAGAGGACGAAGAAGAGATCCACGCCGAACTGACCGAATCCGAGGGCCCGGTCGACGGCCCGCTCGAACGCGTTCGTCGCGCGCGTGTCGCCCACGAAGTGCAGCGCGAGCACCATCGCGATCGCCAGTCCTCTGACGCCGTCGAGGGCTGGTACGTGTCCGCGCAGTCGATCGTCGATCGAGTCCACTCGCGTGGGCTACCCCTTCATTGTGCGGAGCACGGCGGCTACTATACGAGACCCTCCGTGAATCTGCCCACGCTGACAGAGAGCGTTCCGGCTCCGACCGCCCCGCCGGACGCGGGCAAGCTCGTCTCGCTCGCGGCCGAGCTCCGCCGGGCGGGGTACGACATCGCGACCTGCGCCAAGAAGCTCGGCGTGTTCCCGCGGCTCGGCGTGAACTTCTGGGAAGCGATGCGTTTCAAATGGGCTCCGCAGCCGACCGATCCCGTCGACACGCTCATCGGTCTCTTCATCGACGGCAAGGAGGTGCCCGTCGACCGCATGACGTCGCTCTTCTCCTCCGGCTTCATCGATGCGGCGCTGGAGAGTGGTCTCGCCGACAGAGAGGGGGGCAGTGTTCGGTCGCGCGTATGTCTCTTCCCCTGCTACGGCAAGTACCTCGCGACCGATCGGGCCGCGAAGAACACCGCCATCAACCAGGTGATGTGGCTCTGGGGAGAGAGCTACATCCTCGGCGGCCTGGTGAAGCGCGTGCCGCGCCGGCGCGCGATCGATCTGGGCACCGGGTCCGGGATTCACGCCATCCTCGCCAGCGATCACGCGAAGAACGTCGTCGCGGTCGACGTCAACCCGAGGGCGCTCGCGTTCGCGCGGTTCAACGCCGCCCTGAACGGGAACGGGAACCTCGAGTTCGTCCTGAGTGATCTGCTCGAGCGCGTGGACGGGACGTGCGATCTGCTGCTCGCCAACCCGCCCTACGCGCCCGACGAAGCGGCTGCCGCTGGCGACAACTTCTGGAGCGGCGGCATCGAGGGGACCGATCTCCTGCGAAGGATCATCCAGGCGCTCCCCACCCGGCTCGACGAGGACGGGACCGCCCACATCGTGGCGCTCTACCCGAACCCGAAGGGGACCACGATCAAGGATCACTTCGACCGCTGGCTCGACGGAAACATCGCGGCCTGGGAGGTGCTCGATCACACCTGGCCCGTCCCTCGCTACGAGGACCTGTTCTCGGAGAAACCATTCGGCGGGGACAAGAGCGCGTGGCGCTTCGGTGTCGTGAGCCTGCGTCGCGCCTCCGGACGCCCGGGGTTCTGGAAGGAGGTCGCCGGCAAAGCGGTCTTCTTCCGCGCAGACGGGTCGTGCTCCGTCGTGTCGGATCACGACGCAGCCTGGTGATCACTCCACTTCCAGCAGGTCTCCGTCTGCGAGCACGAATCCCTCGCTCGGGGCCGCACCGCGGGTGATCTCCTCGTACGTGAAGCGCACGCGAACGGGAGGCGGGCCCGCCCTGACGATGAAGATGCGGTCGCGCGACGCGTAGTCGGTCAAGCCGCCGGCGCTGGCCAGCACCTGCGCGATGGTCGCGCGCGAGTCGACGTTGAAGGTGCCGGGATGCGCCACTTCGCCGAGCACCGAGACGACGATCGGTTGCATCTCTTCGACCGTCACGGTCACGCTCGGTGCATTCACGTAGTCACGGAGGCGGGTCTCGAGCTCGGCCTTGAGCGCGGCAGGGTGCTTCCCGCGCACGTCCACGTCGCCCAGCGCCGGGATGGCGATGCGCCCGTCGCTCCGGACCTTCGCGTGGGTGGACAGGGCTTCCTGATTGAAGACGCGAACGTTGAGGGTGTCGCCGTCGCGGATGACGTATCCCTCCTGAGATCGCGTGACGTACTGCGGCGGAAGCTCGTTGACCCAGACGTACGCCCCCGGCGAGGAGCAGCCGAGCGGCATCGCGAACGGCAACGCGAACGCGACCGCGCCGAGCAGCCGAAAAGTCCTCGATTTCAGCATGGCTTGCTAATATCTCCCGGGATCGGTCGCGTGAACAAGGCGCTCTCAAGCCTCCTCGTCGGCGAGCGCGTGGTGTCGCGATGCGACGGCGGCTTGCTCGAGGTCGAGTACGCGCTCTTCGACCGGCACGAGGTCCTGCTCTCCGCAACGGCGTCCGGCCACGCCGTGCAGGAGCTCGGATACATGACGACGGCCGGGTATGCGCGCGATCGGCTGCGTCAGTCGTGGGTCACGTCCGAGGTTGCCCAGGAGTCCTTCGCAGCCCTGCGGGCGCGCGGATATCCGCGCCGCCTGGCGAGAACGCCTGCGATCGCCGAAATGGCGGACGAGCTCGGACCGTACGAAGCTTTCGAGGGTGCGGTCTGGGATGCACAGCAGAGACGGTACACCGGCCTCTGGCTCGACCTCGATGCCCTCGCCGCGGCCTGCCCCCTCCAGGACGCCGCCTTCCTCATGCAGGCCCTCCACCTCCTGCTGGTGCTCGAGGAGGTGCGGGAGGACGTGCCCGTGCGCTTGCTGACCGCGGACGCCACCGACGAGGCCCGTTCCGGCGAGCGCACCTGGCGCAAGATCTCGCTCGCGGCGGCCCAGGATCTGCCGCGAGCGCTGCAATCGATGCCGATGCTCGTGAAGCCGTCTTCTCGCGCCGCCGACGGAGCCGAGGTGCGCGAGGAGGTCCTCCGCAACCTCATGGCTCGATCGACGTCGGCCACGACGGATCAGCCGCGGCTCGCGGCCCTCGCCACCGCCTTCGCGCGAGGCGCCAGGACGCCTCCATACGGCTCTCTCGTCGGCGGGCGATCGGATCCGCCCTCCCTTCTCTTCCTCGAGCTGAGGCGTCACACCGACCTGCTCCGAGGCGACGCCCACCTGCGCGACGTGGCGCAGTTCCTCACGGCGATGGCGGATCGGTCGGTCTCGACCCCGGAGCTGGCCGTGCTGGCGGCGCGCGCCTGGCTCGCCTCCGGAGAACCAGCCCACGCCCGCCATCTCGCCAAGCTCGTCGTGGACGACGACGCCGCCCCCGACAGCACGCGGCTCGTCGCGCTCGAAATCCTCGACTGGACGCCCGTGACCCACGAGTCGATGGCGCCCCCTCCCGCGACGCCCATCCAGCCGTCACCGATCGTCGTCCTCGAGGCCAGCGAAGATCGACCGGCCCCCCCGGGCGCTTCGTTGCCACCGACTGCGCCAGACACCGGCATCCCGGACACCGAGCGCATTCCGCGCATCCCCGACACGGCGCGCTTGCCGCGAATCGTCCAGGCCCCGCCCGAGCCCATGGTCCGCGGGAGACCCGAGATCGTCGAGACCTTGCCGCTCCCCGCCGGACTCGACGAGAGCATGCTCGACCCGCGCGCCTCTCCGCGCGATGCGGCCCAGGCCCGGATTGCGATGACGCGAATGGCGCGCGACCTCGGGCGGGATTACCGGCTCTGGTACGGGACGACACTGAGAACGGACGTCATGACGATCGACGCGATGCAGCGTCATCTACGGCGGAAGTTCTCGGCCGGGCCGCTCGATCCGAAGCAGACGAGTCAGCTGCGGTCGGAGCTGACGCGGCACGGCGCTCTGCTGAGCGAGATCCTCGCGCGCAGGCTCGCCGCCGAGTGGGTGGACCTCGAGTCCGATCAGCCGGGCCACTGGGCCATGATCGTGCCGCCGCAGGTCCGGGTATGGCCCATCGGCCGCGTCTACCGCTTCTTCAGGCAGGGTCATCGGGAGGCCGATCTGGTTGCCTTCTACACCGAGCTCGAGATGGGGATACGCTGAGGGAATGACCGAGGAGAGACGCCGCTATCGGCGCATCCAGGCTCCGGTCTACTGCCGGCCGGCGGGCGTGTCTCTTCTCGCGCGGCACCGTGAGCTGGTGGACATCAGCCTCGGCGGCGTCCGCGTCTACAGCGACGATCGCTACCGGGTCGGTGCGCTGGTGAAGATGGAGTTCTTCGTCGATGGTGGCCCGACGGTCACGTACACGGCGGAGGTCGTGTGGATCGAGGCGCTGCCGCCGGGCGAGCCGGCGAAGTACGACGTCGGCCTCAAGTTCGTCGATCTGTCGCCGCAAGCGCTCGCCTTCCTGACGAGCCTCCTCGGACCCGAGGGAGGATGACCTCCGCGCGCACGCTCGCCCACTACG
>DASVWO010000108.1:0-35871 GCA_036393165.1 Polyangiaceae bacterium
GGCTTGTAACGGAGGCCGGCGCCGAGGCCGCCCATGCCCGCGTCGTGATGCGTGCCGTCACCGAGGGCCGCGCCCTCCAGGTGCAGGTTGAGGCCCCACTCGCGCGGCGGCGAGATGTAGGGCCGCCGCGGCGGCGTGTACTCGTACGGCGGCGGGTTCTCCGGACGCTCGACCATCACGGGCGCCGGCGGCTGGTAGACGACCACCGGCGGCGGGGGCGGCGTGCGTCCCGTCGCCTCGTCGTCGCTCGCGGCAGCCGGCCCGTGGCGACGCGGCGGCGGCGCGGGCGTCTCGTCCGGATCGGGGAGCGGCTGCAAACCCTGCTTCCCCGCCGGGGCGGGCTGCGCGTCCTGCGGGGGCGCGCAGAACCAGCTGCCCGGAGGACACGAATCGGGCTGCGCAGGCGCGGACTGAGCCCAGGCAAACGACGGGATCGCGAGCAAGAGGGCCGATGCCGACGTGACGACCACCAGCTTCATGGTGCGAGGTTCCTTCCGGAGCGGGAGCGGCTGCAACCCAGGTGCCACGAAGCTTGCTGCCGCCGCTCGGGAAAATCAACGCGCGCGAGACCGGTCGTCGACGTTGGTTCACGCCGGGGCAGCCAACTTCGTCCGCTTGCGGTACCTACCTATCCCGTTTGGGCGTGGGGCCCCTCCCCCACGCCCCCTGCCGGCCTTTTCATGCCCCCTCCGCCGAAAGTCACCCTGAAGCCTGGTCACGTCCAGCCCGTCTGGATGGGTCACCCCTGGGTGTACGCGCAGGCGATCGACCGCATCGAGGGAGGTGCGACTGCAGGCGACGAGGTGAGCGTCCACGATCCGCGAGGCAAACTCCTCGGTCGCGGCTTCTACACCCCGGGATCGGCGATCCCGGTGCGTCTGCTGACGCGCGACGCCGAGACGCATCTGGATGCCGCGTTTTTCCGGGCGCGCATCGAGCAGGCCGCCGGCCTCCGGGCGTCGCTCGGGCTGCCGAGCGCCCACACGACCGGCTTCCGCCTCGTGCACGCCGAGGGCGACGGGCTGCCCGGCCTCGTGGTGGACCGGTACGGCGACGCGCTGGCGGTGCAGGTCGGCACCATCGGCATGAAGCAGCGGGAGGCGGTCATCCACGAGGCGCTCTGGTCCGTCGCCAAGCCGAAGGTCATCGTGGACCGGACGAGCGCGCAGACGGCGAAGGCCGAGGGGTTCACGCCGGCCGGTGGCATCGTGCGCACGACGCCGGGCACCGAGCTGACGGCGTTCGAGATCGTCGAGCGGGACCTGCGGTTCCAGTTGCCGCTCGAGCTCGGTCAGAAGACCGGGTTCTACTTCGACCAGCGTCAGCTCCGCGCACGCGTCGAGATGCTCGCGCACGGCAAGCGCGTGCTCGATGCGTACTGCTACGTCGGGGCGTTCGCGATCGCCGCGGCGCGTGGAGGAGCGACCGAGGTCGTCGCGGTCGACGAGAGCGCGCTGGCTCTCGAGGTCGGCGCCGAGTGCGCGCGCGCCAACGGCGTGGGCGACAAGGTGAAGTTCGCGAAGCAGGACGCACGGCACGCCCTCGCCGAGGCGCACGGAGGATTCGACCTCGTGGTGCTGGACCCGCCGCGGCTCGCGCCGACGCGCGGGGCGCGGGAGCAGGCGCTCGTGGCGTACGCGAAGCTGGCCGAGAACGGATGCCGCGCGACGCGGCCCGGGGGCATCCTGGTCCTCTGCTCGTGTTCGGCGGCGGTGGACCTCGTTGCCCTCACGCGGGCGCTCGCGCAGGGAGCGACGCGAGCGAACGTGAGGGCCACCGTGCTCGAGCGATGGTTCCAGGGGGCCGACCATCCGGTGCCCGCGGCGTTCGGCGAGGGCCTGTACCTGAAGGCGCTCGTCGCGCACGTGGAACGGCGGTGACCGCGTGAAGCCGCTCGCGTCGCTCGAAGCGGAAGAAGCGCGCGCGCTGCGCGGCGTGCTCTTCGATCTGGACGACACGGTGCTGACGCACGGGTCGCTCACGCTCGCCGCGTACGAGGCACTCTGGCGTCTGCGCGAGGGCGGACTGAAGCTGCTGGCGGTGACGGGCCGCCCGAGCGGCTGGGGCGTCGTCATCGCGCGGCAGTGGCCGGTGGAGGGATGCGTCACCGAGAACGGCGCGGTGTCCTTCGTGCGCGAGCGTGGCGGCGTCCGCCTGGTGGACCCGTGCAGCGAAGAGGAGCGCCGCGCGCGGCGCATCCGGCTCGCCCGCATCGTGGAGCGCGTGCGAGAGGTGGTCCCCGAGGCGAGGCTCACCGACGACGTGGACGCCCGCCGCAGCGACGTGACGTGGGACGTCGGCGAGCGCATGAAGCTCCCCGAGGACCGCATCCGGGCGATCGTCCGCGTCATCGTGGAAGCGGGGGCGCGCTGGTCCGTCTCGAGCGTGCATCTGCACGCGACGTACGACACCGACGACAAGGCGAGCGGCGCTCTGCGTTTCTGCGCGCGCGAGCTCGGCGAGGACCCGGGCGCGGCCATCACGACGTTCGCCTTCTGCGGCGACAGCGGCAACGACGCCGCGTGCTTCGCCGCGTTCCGGACGACGTTCGGAGTGGCCAACGTGGCCAGCGCCCTCGGCCGGCTCAGCGTCGCGCCGCGTTACGTCGCCACCCGCTCGATGGGGGAGGGCTTCGCCGAGATCGCTCGCCATGTGCTAGCTCTCCGGGCGAAATGAGCGAAAACGACGCCCTCGTCGCCCTCGCGCGCAAGCGCCTCTACCCCAACTACAAGCCGGCTCCGCTCGCTCTCGTGCGCGGCCGCGGCTGCGAGGTGTTCGACGCCGACGGGCGCCGGTGGCTCGACCTCTGCGCCGGAGTCGCCGTGTGCGCGGTGGGTCACGGGCATCCGGTCCTCGCGCGTGCCATCGCCGAGCAGGCCGCGAGCCTGATGCACGTGTCCAACTACTTCTACAACGGGCCGAACATCCGGCTGGCCGACGAGCTGTGCCGCCGCACGGGGTTCGACCGCGCCTTCTTCTGCAACTCGGGCGCGGAGGCGAACGAGGCGATGCTCAAGCTCGCGCGCCACCACTTCTTCATGACCGGGCAGAACCAGCGCGTGCGCGTCATCGCGTTTCACAACGCGTTCCACGGCCGCACCCTCGGGGCGCTGTCGATGACCGGGACGACGAAGTACCGCGAGGGCTTCGGTCCGCTCGGGCCGGTGACGCACGTGACGTACGGGGACGTCGAAGCCGTGTCGCGCGAGATGCGCGACGACGTGTGCGCCATCATCGTGGAGCCGCTGCAGGGCGAAGGGGGCGTGCTGCCGGCGCCGCGCGGGTTTCTCTCGCTGCTCCGCAACATCGCGGACGACGCGGGCGCGCTGCTGCTCGTGGACGAGGTGCAGACGGGCGTCGGACGGCTCGGGCGCTTCCTCGGCAGCGAGGGGAGCGGCATGCGGGCCGATGCGATCGCGCTCGCCAAGGGCCTCGGCGGCGGCTTCCCCATCGGCGCGATGCTGACGACGGAGAAGCTGGCGGGTGCGCTTCCTCCCGGCTCGCATGGGTCGACCTTCGGCGGCAACGCCCTCGCGTGCGCGGCGTCGCTCGCCGTGCTGCGCATCCTCGACGACGAGAAGCTGGTGGAGGGCGCGCGCGAGAAGGGCGAGGCGCTCGGTCAGATGCTCGATCGGCTGGCGCGCGAGCTGCCCAGCGTGTGCGAGGGCGCACGCGGGGAGGGCCTGCTGCGCGGTCTGATCCTGCGCCAGGGCTTCGTGGCGCGCGACGTGCTGCCGCGCGTGCAGGAGGCGGGGGTGCTGCTCACGGCTGCGGGAGAGCGCGTGCTGCGGTTCTCGCCGCCGCTCGTCGTCACCACCGCGGAGCTCGAAGAGGGCGTGCGCGCGGTCCGCGCGGCGCTCGAGGCCCTGCGCCCGAAGGACGCCGCGGCGGTGTAGATGGCGGGCGTGTCCGCGTCCTCGGCGGCCTCGTGTCCCGGCTGCGGCGCAGCGGTCGATCCGCTGCGCGCGGGACACGTCGCGCTGTTCGACGGCGGCTTCCGCTATTTCTGCCGCGCCGAGTGCAAGGAGTCGTTCCTCCGCTCCGAGGGAAGGCCGACCCAGGAAGAGGTGGCCACCGCGGCTCCTCCTCAGGTCGCCCCCATCGTCGAGGCTCGGGCCGAGCCCGCGCCCGAGCCGGAGCAAGAGCCGCCACTCGCCCCGTCGGCGCCCTCGTCGCGCGTGCGTGCGCGTGCGAAGCCCGCGACAGGACGGCTGGAGCGGCTGCTGTCGGCGATCGACGCCGTGGGACTCATCGTCGGCGCGCTCGTGCCCGCGATGGCGCTGCTCGAGCCCATGGGCGAGAGGGCCCGCCTTCCGCTGGTGGTCGCGGCCTTCGCGGCGCTGTGCGCGCGCGTCGCGATGGCGCCGCGCGACGCGTCCGACGTGCATCCGGCGCTGCTCGTGCTGCCGAGCGCCGGCGCCGTCGCCGCGGCGTGCTGGGCGAGAATGGTGAACGACCCGCGCGCCGCGTCGATCGCGGTTCTGGCGGGCCTCTCGTGCGCGGCCGGGATCGCCGTGGAGATGCTCGTGACGCGCTCTCGCGCACGCACGGCCGCGGCGCGAGACGGCATCGAGCGGTCGCTCGAGCTGTCGGCGCGCGTGCTGCGCGGGGAGGAGACCCACGTGGTGCCGGCCGCGGAGGTGCGTCCGGGAGAGCAGGTGGTCGCGATGGCCGGGGACACCCTCGGCGTCGACGCGACCGTGACGGCCGGAGAGGCGCGTGTCGTCCCGTGGCTCGACGCGCGTGGCGACGCGGTGAAGCGCGAGGGCGATCCGCTGGTCGCGGGCGCGCGTGTCCTTTCGAGCCGCCTGCGACTGCGCACGACGTGGTCGGGGCGCGAGCGCGCATGGGTACGACTCGTCACGACGCCCGAGGCGCGCGTGGACGTGGCGGCGCCGACGCCGCGCACCCTGCGGCTCGTGGTGCAGCGCGGGGCTCCCATCGCCGCGGGGCTCGTCGGCGTCGCCGCGTTCGCCGCGAACGGCACGGCGGCGGAGATCCTGGCGGCGATGTGCGCCGGCGCCACCGCGTTCGGCGCTCGTGCCGCGGCGGCGTTCGTCTCGCTGCACTACGCCCGCGCCCATCTCGACGCGCTCGGAAGCGGCATCACCTACAAAGACGCGCGCGCCTTCGAGCGAGCCGC
This sequence comes from Polyangiaceae bacterium, assembly GCA_036393165.1. Taxonomy (GTDB): domain Bacteria; phylum Myxococcota_A; class Polyangia; order Polyangiales; family Polyangiaceae; genus Palsa-1150. Next base: position 5,144 of record DASVWO010000108.1, read on the forward strand.
CGCCGCCAACGTGGCCGTCCTGAGCGCGCGCGGCACGGTGCTCATGGGCGAGCCCGAGATCGTGGCGGTCGAGCCGTTCGGCGCCGTCGACGTCGAGCGGGTGCTTTCCCTGGCAGCGGGCGCCGAGACGGCTTCGACCCACCCCTTCGCCGCGGCGATCCTGCGCGCGGCGCGTGCGCGCGACGTGCGCGCGGACAACGTGCGCCACGCGACGGTGCACGAAGGGCTCGGGGTCACCGCGCTGGCCTCCAGCGGTGAGCGACTCGCCGTGGGCGGACGCGCGCTCATGCTCGAGGAGAAGATCGGCGTCGCCGTCGCCGACGGTCGCGTGTCGGAGCTCGAGGCGCAGGGGCGGAGCGTGCTGCTCGTGGCCCTCGGCGACCGGCTGGTCGGGCTCATCGCGCTCATGGACGGCCTGCGTCCGGGCGCGCGCGCCGCGGTGCAGAACCTCCTCGACGCCCGCATCGAGCCGGTGCTCCTGAGCGGAGAGGCGCGCGACACGTGCGAGACCATCGCCCGCGCGCTCGACATCGAGCACGTGCGCCCCGAAGTGCTCCCGGGCGACAGGGGCCCCGAGGTGCGTGCCCTCGCCGAGGGCGGCAGCGTCGTCGCCGTCGTCGGCCATCCGCAGCGCGACGACGGAGCGCTCGGAGCCGCCGACGTGGCCGTCGCGATGGGAGCTGCCGGGTCGACCCCGGGCGAATGGTCGGTATCCCTCGCCAGCGACGATGTGCGCGATGCTGCCACCGCCCTGGCGATCCCCCACGCTGCGCGCGAGCGGGCCCGTGCGGCCATCGCGCTCGGTGCGGTCCCCGGGATCGTGGCCCTCCTCGCAATCGGCTTTGGTATCGCCCCCTTGGCGGTCGCCCCGCTGGGCGCCCTCCTCGGTGCGGTCGCCGTCGCCGTGCACGCCCGCGAGTCGCCACCCGTTTGAGCGACGTGCCAGTCACACTTCGGCCCCGTCGAACGAGGAAGAGGTGCCGAGGGGCAGAGCGTTTCGACCACCGAGCCCCTGGTCGGAGGAAGCACCATGCGATCGTTCACCACAGTCCTCGGATTCGCCGCCGCCACCGCGGCCGCCACGCTCGCCGTGTGCTGGCCCGGACGCACCTACGCCGACCCGCCCGAGAGGTTCGTCGGCGCGGGTGACATCGACGACGTCAGCTTCACGGGAGAAGTCACCCGGGATGCGACGCTCAAGAGCGGGTGGGCCATCAAGGTCACCTTCGAGAATCGGGGCGACGAGGACGAGACGGCCAAGCTCGACTCGGAGCTCACACGCGCCATGGTCGCGCCGGCATCGCGCGCCGAGCCGGCCGGCGTCACCGTCTGGCACCGCAAGGACAGCGTGATGGTCCCCGCCCACGAGAGTGTCGTGCGCGTGTACGAGATCCCCGCGTCGGTCGCCAAGCAGCTCACGGCCAACGAGCAAGCGATGGCGTTGCGGCAGAAGCTCGTCGAGAAGGAGAGCGCGAAGCCGAACCCCAACTTCGCGATCCAGATGCGGCCGTACACGATGTTCGGCGTAGCCTTCCAGAAGGTGAATGGCTGACGCGACGACGGCGAGCCGGAGGAAGACGGCGCTCCAGGCGCTCGTCGGGATCGTCCTCGGCCTCGCCGTCGCCATCTTCGTGCTGCGCGCGCAATCGCGCGCGAAGGCGCCGCCTCCCCCCGCGCCGAGCGCGAAGCTCGCGGGATCGGTGCTGCGCGAGGACGCGGGGAGCGTGGACGAGGTGCTCGTGCACTACGTGCCGAGGCTGGAGCCGCTCATCACGGATGCCTATCGCGACTTTCTCGGCACGCTCGATCCCTCCACCCGCGTCGTCGTCGTGCTGCCCAAGGGCGCCGCGGACTCGGTGGGGCCTTTCCTCGCGCGCATCGACCCGGGCGGCTCGCTCGCTGCGAGGGCGCGCGCCGTCGAGGTCGACGGCCCCATCTCGGTCTGGTCCAAGGATCGCGCGCTCGTGCTCGGTCCCGGTACGGATGCGTCACGGACCGGCCTGGAGATCCCCGCGCCTCCCGATCCGCGATGGGTCGAGCGCGCCAACGACTGGCGCACCCTCGCGCAGGTCGCCTCGGCGATGCCGGACCGATTCTACGTGCGCCAGCTCCCGCTCGACTTCGATGCGGGCGACTTCGACGTCGCCGGCGGCGTGGTGCTCGTGGACGACAACCTGATGACCAAGAACACCGCGCGCGGCGTCGGCGACGTCGGTCAGCTCCGCAAGATGCTCGAGGGCCTGCTCGCGCGCCCCGTACGGGTGCTGGGCGCCGCCGACGGCGACGTGCCGCGCCACCACATGTCGATGTACATGGCGGCGCTCGACGGCGGGGTCGCCCTCGTCGGCGATCCGCGCGCGGCCGAGGCCATCGTGGGCTCGGCCTTCGTCCCGGGCGAGCTGGATCCGGACACCGGAGAGCCGCTGCACGCGGACTTCTCCGACGCGACCGTCGCTCGCTTCGAGCGAGCCGCGCGCGATCTCGAGGCGGCAGGCTGGCGCGTGGTGCGCATCCCAGAGGTGCCGTTCCTCGACAAGACGTACATGGCCTACACGAACGGCGTGTACGAGACGCGCGCCGGCGCGCACGTGGCCTGGGTGCCCTTCTTCGACGTTCCGGAGCTCGACGCGCGCGCCCGCGCCGTCTACGAGTCACTCGGTTGGCAGGTGCGTCCGGTCCGATCGCGGGCCCTCTACGCGTACCACGGGACGATCGGTTGCCTCGTCAACGTGCTCGCGCGCGGCAGCCGCTGACGCGCTGGCGTCCGCCACGCGCGCCTTGCTGACCCGCGGCAGACGCACCGGCGCGCGTCCCACGATGAGCCGCGCGCCGCGCCGGTAGGTGAAGTACGACCACGCCCACGTGATCATCACGACGAGCCGGTTCCGGAACCCGATGAGGTACCAGATGTGCACGAGCAGCCACGCGAGCCATGCGAGGAAGCCCGACATGTGCATCCGCTGGACCTGCGCGATCGCCCGTCGCCGCCCGATGGTCGCCATCGAGCCCTTGTCGAAGTAGTGGAAGTCGAGCGCGTCGCGGCCGACGATGAGCCGCCGGATCGACTTGGCGACGGTGCGCGCTTGCTGCATCGCCACGGGGCTGACGCCAGGGAGGGGCTTGCCGTCCGGTCCGTCGAGCCGCGCCGCGTCGCCGACGACGAAGACGCGCGGCTGACCCGGCACGCGAAGGTCGGGGTCGACCTTCACGCGGCCGAGCGCATCGAGCGGCGCGCCGAGCCATGCGGTCATCGGCGCCGCGCGCACGCCGGCCGCCCACAGCGCGACGGAGCACGGGATGACCTCGTCGCCGAGCCGGACGAGACCGGCCTCGATGGCCGTCACGCGAGCGCCCGTTCGCACCTCCACGCCGAGCTCTCGCAGCTGCGACGCGGCGCTGTCCGCGAGGTCTTCGGGGAACGACGGCAGGATGCGGGGCCCGCCCTCGACGAGGAGCACGCGCGCCTTGGCGGGATCGATGTGCCGGAAGTCGCGGTCGAGCACGAACTTCGACAGCTCCGCCAGTGCCCCGGCCAGCTCCACGCCGGTCGGCCCACCACCGATCACGACGAAGTTCAGGAGTGCATCGCGTACGGCGGAGTCGTCCTCGCGCTCGGCGAGCTCGAACGCGGAGAGAACACGCTCCCTCAGCTCGACGGCGTCTTCGATCGACTTGAGCCCGGGCGCCGCGGTCTCCCAGTCGTCGTGCCCGAAATACGAGGTGCGCACGCCGCACGCGATCACGAGGAAGTCCCACTCGAGGACGCCGCCGTCCGCGAGCTGCACGCGTCGCGCGGCGCAGTCGATCCCCGTCACCTCCGCCATGAGCACCGTCGCGTTAGCCTGCCGGCTCAAAATCGACCGGATCGGCTGGGCGATCTCGGCCGGCGACAGGCCCGCCATCGCCACCTGATAAAGGAGGGGCTGAAAGGTGTGGTGGTTCGTCCGGTCCACCAGCGTGACGCGGACCGGATCACCCTCGAGCGACTGCGCGAGCGTGAGCCCGCCGAAGCCACCGCCGACGATGACGACGTGCGGCCTGGCATCGAAGCTCTCGGCCATGTCGGCCCTCCCTGTCACGAACGTAGGGTCCGCGCGAGGCGCGAACAAGCGCGATCGAGGCCGGTCTCAGCTCGGCTTGATCAGGGCCACCCGCGTCTGGCTCAGGGGGATCCCGTCTCTCCTGAAGCGCGCGGCGATGCGCTTGCGCAGCGCATGCTGGACCGCGCCCTGGTCTCCGAACGAGCGCACGTGAAAGAAGATCGTGAACCCGACGCCACCGTCCGCGAAGCCCGGGGTCATCGAGACGCTCGGGGCGGGCGCATCGGCGATCCCCGCGATGTCCGTCGCGCGCTTGGCCTCGTCGGCGAGGGTGTCCTCAACCCGATCGAGGTCGGCGTCTGCGGCGACGTCCACGCGAACGCTCGAGGCGACGTGCGGCGTCGGCAGGGTGTAGTTCGTGATGATCGCCTTCGACAGCGTCCCGTTCGGGATGATGACCAGGTTGTTGTTGAGCGTCCGCAGGTGCGTCGAACGCCAGCCGATGGACTGCACGTAGCCCTCGTAGGACGGATCGACGCGGATGAAGTCTCCGGGACGCACCGGCTTGTCCACGACGAGGTAGAGACCGGAGAAGAAGTTGGACAGCGTGTCCTGCAGCGCCAGGGCGACCGCGAGCGATCCCACCCCGAGCGCCGTCAGCGCAGGCGCGAGGGAGATGCCGAGCGCGTCGCTCACGAGAACGGCGACGACCCCCAGACCGACCACCCACGTGACGGCCTTGCCGATTCCCGCGGACGAGCGCAGCTCGGGGTTCGAGCGACCGAACGCCTCGATCGCCCGGAACGCGACGCGCATCAGCACCCCGACGCCGAGGACCGCGAGGAGCACCGCGATGAGCTTGTGCGCCTCGGCGAGCTTCGACTGCGTGAGCGGCACGGCGCGCAACCCCGCTGCCATCGCGACGAGAAACACGGCGATGCCTGCGGGCCGCGGCAGGCTGAGCGCGAGCACCTCGGTCCACTCCGTGCGCGCCGCCGCCGCGATGCGCCGCAGCGATCGCGAGAGCAGCATGCGCACGAGCACGCCCACGAGAAGCCAGACCGTCACGTACGCGAGCACGAGCGACCAGAGCGGCAGCTTGTCGATCGACGCCAGCACGGGACGCCGAGGATACCCCGTCAGACGGAGGCGAGCGGCTTGGTCTTGTACCCGCTGATGACGAACTCGCGCAGCGTCGCGAGACGCTTGTGCTGAGACTCGGTCTCGGTCCCCACCGGACCGGCGCTGGCATCCGGATACGGCGTGTCGGCCATCGTGCGGGCGGCCTGCGCGAACTCGGCCTGCGCTTGCCACTCGGTCGTCTCGGGCAACCCGAGCGCTCTGCGGAACGCATCACCCAGCTCGATGGCGCTGGTGAATCGTTGCGCGGGGTTCTTCGCGAGCGCCCGTGCGAAGAGCGCGTCGAGCACGGGCGGCGCCTGCGGCAGGAAAACGCGGATCGGCGGCGCGGGCGTCTCCACCTGGTCCTTGCGGATGAGGAACTCGCTCCGGTCGTCGCCGAAGGGCGTCCGGCCCGCGAGCATCTCGTAGAGAACCGTCGCCGCGGAGTAGAGATCGCTGCGCGCGTCGGGTGATTTCGAGAGCACCTGCTCCGGCGACATGTACGCGCCGGTGCCGAGCGAAAGCTGGGAGGTCGCCGCCGACGACGGAGCGTCGGCGAAGCGCACGATCCCGAAGTCGCTCAGCTTGACGATGCCGTCGCGGCGGACGAGCACGTTCGACGGCTTGACGTCGCGGTGCACGATGCCCAGCGCGTGAACGGCGGCGAGCGCGCCGAGGAGCTGCTGGAAGTAGAACCACGCCCGCAGCAGCGGCATGCCGGGCAGTCCTGACGATCCCGCGAGCCGCGCGCGCGCGACGTGCCGCGCGATCACCGTCTCGAGCGTGTCGCCGTCCACGTACTCGATCGCGAGCACCAGGGAGCCGGCGTGCTCGAAGAGGTCGAGGAAGCCGACGATGTTCGGGTGCGACAGACGTCGCAGCGCTTCGGCCTCCCGCAGGAAGAGCACGCGCACGGCCTCGCGCTGCACGCCCGGAGCTCGCAGCACCTTGAGTGCGACCGGCTCGGGTGCCTCCCCCTGAGGCGAGCCGGGAGGATGGAAGAGCCACGCGCGCCAGACGACGCCCATTCCTCCCTCGCCGATGCGCGAGTCGACCACGAGGCGTCCGTCGCCGCGCTCGATGGTGACGCCGCGCGAGAAGCTCTCGCGGGCCGGCTGCAGCGCACGGCAGGCGCCGCAGATGCGCTGGTCGGGCGCGAGAGGCGCCCCGCACTGGGCGCACGCAGTCGACGGGCTGGTCACGTCTCTCGGCTCATTGTGGCCCGTCGGCCACGACTTCACGACCGCAAAAGGCGCTTCTTGCCGCGGTGACGCCGCGCCGCCAGGTAGGCCACCACCTCTTCCGTGCCGGCGGCATTGAGCACCTGGCCGGTGCCCAGCCCCGCGCGGCGCGCGACCGACAGGCCGAGCCAGGTGTCTCGCACCCCGCGAGGCGTGTGCGCGTCCGGGTCGATCGCGAATCGCGCGCCCCGCTCTGCCGCTCGGCGGACCAGGTCGGCGCCCAGATCGAGCCTCTGCGGGTTGGCGTTGATCTCGAGGAACGTGTCGTTCGCCGCGGCGGCGGTGGCGACGGCCTCGACGTCGAACGCGACCCCCTGCCGTGCCAGCAGCAGTCGCCCGGTCGGGTGGCCCAGGATCGTCACGAGCGGATGGCTCACCGCGCGCACCAGGCGGCGCGTCATCTGTCGCTCGCTCATGTCGAGGTCGTCGTGGACGCTGGCGATCACGAAGTCCAGCGAAGCGAGCGTTGCGTCGTCGAGGTCGAGGGAGCCGTCGCGCAGCACGTCGACCTCGACCCCGTGGAGCAGCCGCACCTGGGGCACTTCTTCACGGGCTCGGGCGATCTCGCGCGACTGGCGCGCGAGCTGGCGCGCGTCGAGCCCGCCCGCGTACGTCGCGGCCTTCGAGTGCTCGGTGATGCCGAGGTAGGAGAACCCCGCGTCCCGCGCCGCGCGCGCCATGTCCGCGATGGACGCGGCGCCGTCGCTCCAGGTCGTGTGGACGTGGAACACGCCGCGCACCGCATCCACGAGATCCGGCACCTTGCGCGTGGCTCCCTCGCGCAGCTCGGGGGGCGCGTACGGGACGCCGATCGCCGCGTAGGCGTCGCCCTCCGTGCGCGCGCGCGCGCATGCGCGCCGCAAGCCTCCGGAGCGGCGTGCTCTCGCCTCGAGCCAGCGGACGTGGCGCGCGCTGCCGGTCTCGCGCACGAGCGTCTCTATCCACCGCGACCGCGGAACCAGCATGACGCGCACCGGGCCGCCGCCACCGAACCGCATGCGCACGACGTCGCGCCGCTCGACCCACGCCCCCTCGCACGCCGTCGCGCGCTCGAGGGCACGCGCAACGTCGCCTGCCGGCGTTCCGCTCGGCAGCATCAGCGCCACCTCCCGCACGAGCTCGACGCCGCGTCGCGCTTCGCCGACCACCGTTGCTTCGCCGAGGCCGGCACGGGCGAGCGCCTCGTTCGCGAGACGGGCCATTTCCAGCGCCGTCCCGACGAGGATCCTACGGCTCGACTTCGCCACGTTTCTCCCGCGACCCCTTTGCCGGCCCCTGCGGCCGGCGCGCCCATTACCACGTCCCCGGCCGAAGCGCAGCACGCCCCGCCGTGGTAACCATGGGCCTCCTCCGTGAGCAGCGACACCCCTTCCTCCGGCCCGTCCTCGGGGGCTCCGCACGACTGGCGCGAGCTCGCCGTGCCCGAGTCCCTGCACGGCGCGCGGCTCGACAAGGCGCTCGCGCAGCTCGTGCCGGAGCTCAGCCGCGCCCGCGTGCGTCGCGCGATCGAGCTCGGCGTCGTGCGCGTGAACGGGCGCCGGTTGCCGAAGGGAGGGGTCGTATCGCGCGGGGACCTCGTGCGAATCGACGTCGCGTCCGTCGCGGACAGCCCGGCGGTGCCGACGCCCGACGCGCCTCTCCAGGTTCTTTTCGAGACGCCTCAGGTGGTGGTCGTCGACAAGCCCGCGGGTCAGCCCACGGCGCCGCTGCGCCCCGGCGAGACTGGCACGCTCGTCAACGCGGTGCTGGGCCGCTACCCCGAGCTTTCTCCCCGGGACGCCGACACGTTCGTCGGTCACTCGGCGCGAGAGCCCGGCGTCATCCATCGCCTCGACACCGAGACGAGCGGCGCGGTCATCGTCGCGCGGACCGCCGAGGTCTTCGACACGCTCAAGGTGGCGCTCAGAGAGGGAAAGCTCGACAAGCGCTACCTGCTGGTCTGCGCCGCCGAGGGCCTTCCGGACGAAGGCACGATCGAGTTCCCGCTGACCAACCATCCCAAGGACCAGCGCCGTGTCTACGCCTGCATCCACCCTCGCGACGTGATGCGTTACGAGCCGCGTCCGGCCGCGACCCGATACCGCGTGCTGAAGCGCAGCGGGGCGTGGGCCCTGGTCGAGGCGCGCGTCGGCAAGGCGCTGCGCCACCAGCTCCGGGCGCATTTTGCCGCGATAGGTCATCCGCTCGCCGGCGACGAGCTCTACGGCGGCCCGGTCGTTCGAGCGCTCGGTAGACACGCGCTCCACGCGGCGCGCGTCACCTGGCCCGGCGGGGGCGGCGTGGACGCCTTCGACGTCGAAATCCCGCTGCCGAAGGACATGGCGACGCTGCTCGAGTCACACGAGTAGCCGCGCTCCAGTCGCACGCAGATTGCAAGAATCCCTGGCCTCTCGGCCAGTTCAGCACGGCCGCTCGCGGGCATATGGTCCACGCTCGGCTGTGCTGGATGGATAGCGTCGAGCGTGGCTATGGAGCGTGACGGGGGCTCGCTCGACTCGAGCAAGATGAACTGGGAAGCCCTCGTTACTCGATACGCACGAACACAGCCGGCGATGGTCGTCGACGCGGATAGCCGCGTGCGCTTCGCGAACGAGCACATGCAAGGCGTGCTCGGGCGGCGTCCCGACGAGCTTCACGGCGAAGGACTCGAGGCATGCGTGCCCGAGGGCGATCGACCGCAAGCGCACAAGCTCGTGAAGAGCGGCCTCAATGGCGCCGCTTCCGAAGGAGAGCTGCACGTGGTGACGCGCGGAGGTCGGCGCCTGGCCCTTCACGTCAAGCTGACGCCGGAGGGCAAGGGACGGTCGCGCGGGCTCGTGCTGGTCGCCGCAGAGGTGCGCGAGGCATCGGAGGCGGCCGCGAGCATCGGTGACTGCACCATGGAGGTGTCCCGCGTCGGCGCGCGGCTCGGCCGGATCGAGTCGCTCCGGTTCATGGATCAGGGACACGATGCGCGACGGCACGTCGGCTGCGAGGTCCTGGAGCTGCTCGAGTCGATCGGGGCATCGGCGGCAGTGACGGCGGTCGACGCGGTACTCCACGGTCGGACCGCCGAGGCGACTGCGGCTTCGTTGCCCACGTCCGAGCGGGCCTTCCGGCTCGTGACGGCCCGCGCGCTCGACGATCGCACGGTGCGCGTCGTCGTGCGCTGCTTCGACGCTCGCGTGCTGAGCGACCTGGTCGACGCCAAGGTGTCGCGCGTCGCCGAGGCGTGCGGTCTGTCGGATCGAGAACGTCAGGTGCTGCAGCTGCTTCTGCGCGGGCGCGGACTGGCAGACATCGCGACGATGTTGGAGATCGCGCCGCGCACCGTGAAGTTCCACCAGGCCAACGTGCTCCAGAAGCTGGGCGCCGATTCGCGCTTCGATCTCTTGCGCGTCGTCCTCTAGCTACGACGGGAACGCCGCGACGACGGCCGTGTAGTTGTGGAACGCGTCCACCTCGCGATGGGCGCGCGCGATCTCGCCGAACATGCACGCGCCGGCGATCGGCGTGCGCAGGGATCTGGCCACGGCGCGGGGCTCCTCGCCGAATCGCTCGCCGAGGACCGTGAGGCGGCCGGCGCACGCGAAGACGAGCGCGCCGCCGGGGCGCGAGTCGACGCGGGTCCGTGCCAGGTCGGCGGCGCCGTGCGACGCGCGGAGCATGTCCGGCACGACCGGTCGCATCAAGCGGACGCGCGCGCCCTCGCCCAGAAGGCCGACCCGCACGGCGCCGTCGTCCCGCACCTGGAGCGGCACGCGCACCACCGGCTCCGGCAGAGTCGGCACGTCGATGCCGAGCGGGAAATGGTTCGCCAGGTACACCTTGCGCGTCTGCAGGTCCGCCGGCGGCGTGCCCCCGGCGGCGCGCGCGTCGTCCGTCCACACGTCGATCGCGCGGCGTCCGTCGAGCGCGAGCACCCAGGAAGCGTCGGCGCCGCTCACGCACCGCGAGGGGCCGGTCGCCTCGAGGCCGTGCCGAGTGCCGATGCCCACGCGTGTGCGCGTGAAGAGCCCCGCGAGCACCACGCGATCCGTGTGCGACTCGCCGCCCGCGAAGACGCGCGCGCGGTCGAAGGTGAAGTCGTCGCCGGTCAGTCCGCCGGCCAGCTGCATGCGTGCCGCGGTGCCCTTGCGGACTGCCGCGACGAACGCGTCACCATCGACGCGAACACCCGGAGCGAAGGCGAGGCACAGCGCTTCCTCGAACCCGCCGCGCGCTGCCGCATCGGCTTCGGCCAGGATCCGCTCTGCCGCCGGCACGGTCTCGAGCAGCTCGGCCGACGTCACGGCGGCCGACGCGACCGTCGCGCGCACGCCGTCGCCTCCAAGCAGCGCGACGAGCACGCCGCGGCGCGCAACGCCCTGTCCGTCGAAGACGGCTCCGCCCGAGGTGCCCCCGAGCAGAGGCGTGCCGCCCAGCTCTTCCTCGAGCACCGCGGGTATCGCCGCCACGTCGTCGTACGAAGCCGACGCAAAGACCACCGCCAGCGCGACCGTCCCGTCGCCCAGGCGCGTCCTCGCGAGCGCCGCCGCTTCTCGCGCTGCGTCGTCCGCGGCGGACGAGGTCGAGATCGCAGCGCCGAAACGGATCATCGTCATCGCCCCCTTGCCCCTCGCGCCCGCGGACCATCCAGGCTAGCACGCACACCTTGACCCGCTGGCGACGCGATGCTTCACGTGACGGCGTGCGGATGCGGCTCGTTCTCGTGTGCGCCGCGACCAGCGTCGCGGCTTGCGCGTCGCGCGGCGGGGCTCCGGGAACGAGCCTCGAGGGGCTCGCGGCGGCACTCGGGCGCGCCGCTGGCGGCGCGCGCGTCGAAACCGCGAACATTCGATGGCAGACCTCGGGCGGCGCAATCGCCGATGCGACGGTCGGCCGCTGGGCCGTGTTCCTCGCGCGTGCCGCCGGGGACGACACGCGCGACGTGTGGCGCGCTCGCGTGCGCACGACCCTCGAGGGCGACGTTCTCGATGTCGGCGACGCGTACGACCTGACGAACACGCCGCTGGGCGACGATCACTCGCTCGTCGTCCGGGGCGATCGCGCGGCGTTCGCGACGCGCGCCTACGGGCGCGAGCAGAGCGTGACGCTCCTCGACCTTTCGGGAGAGGGCGCCGGCAACCGCGCGGAGCACACGCTCGATCGCGCGATGGCGGGGCTGACGAACCTGCAGCAGACGGGGAGCTTCGACGGCGTCGGGCGCGTGGATCTCACGCTCGAGTCGCCCGCCGACGGCGTCGGCCTCGTGCTCGGCGAGAAGACGCTCGAGGCATCGCTCTGGGATCGCGGCGACCGCGTCGCGTCGCGCGAGGCCACCGTGGACCTCGCGAGCGGTGAGCTCGTGAAGCCCGTGGCCGGCGTCCAGGGCGAGCACTCCATCCATCTGCCGAAGCGTTTCTCGCACTGGGCGGTCGACACGATGCGGGCGGTGCCGTGGATCGGGCCCGCGCCGGTCGCGTGGATGGAGGACCAGGCGCTCGCCGTGCGCGACTCCTGGCGTCGCGTCACGTTCCACGGAGCGGGCGACCCGACCGACGTCGTCGCGAGCGTGAACCCGGGACCGCCGGTGCTCGACACCTCGGAAGCGTCGGTCGAAGAGGCGCACTGGCCGCCTGCCCGGATCCCCTCCATCTGGAAGGAGCCCGAGAAGGGCGAGGGCGAGTGGGTGACTCCGGACGTGCCCTGGCTCCGTCGCGTGCCCGCCGCGGCGCCGGACGCGCCGAGCGCCTTCTACCAGACCTTCGTGCGGCCCGATTCCGAGCGTCCCTACGCGAAGGTGCTTCTCGTCGCGATGGATACGCGCCAGCTCGATCTCGACATGGAGGCCGGCGTCGAGGATCCAGAGCCGCTGACGGGCCCGCACGGCACCGGGCGCATCCCGCGCGATCCGGCCATCTACCGGCGCGTCGCCGCGGCGTTCAATGGCGCGTTCAAGACCGAGCACGGTCACTACGGAATGATGGTGCACAAGCGCGTGCTGCTCCCGCCCGTGCCCGGCTCCGCGACGGTCGTCGTGCTCGACGACGGGCGCGTGGGCCTCGGCACGTGGGGCACCGACCGCAAGGTCGGCGGCATCGTCGGCGTCGACGACGACGCGATCGTCTCCTTCCGCCAGAACCTCGAGGCGCTCATCGATCGCGGACAGGTCAACCCCACCGGCCGCAACCTCTGGGGCTTCACGCTACCCGGCAAGGGCGCACAGACCGAGCGCTCGGGACTCTGCGTGACGACGAGCGGGCACCTGCTCTACGCGTGGGGCGACGACATCAGCGCCACCAAGCTGGCCGAGGCGATGAAGATGGGCGGGTGCGACACCGGGATGCACCTCGACATGAACCCGTATCACACGGGCTTCCTCTTCACGGCGATCGACGACCTGTCGTCCAAGAAGTACCGCTCGCAGCTTTTGACGCCGGGCATGTCGATCCCCACCGACCGGTACATCCAGTACGCGCCCAAGGACTTCTTCTACGTGCTCGTCCACGATCCCACGCCGCCCGCAGTGGATGGCGCGGCTCCGTGGGCGCCGGACGGAGGTTCGCAGCCGCCGCCGCACTGGCTTCCCGGCGTGTGGACCACGCATGCCCAGGGGGCTCAGGGCGAGGTCCAGCTGCTCGACGTGGAAGCAGGTCGGGCCGCGTGGACGGTTCGCGCCGGAACGCAGGAGTCGCCGGCGGCGTCGCCGCTGAGAGAGCTCGCGGGCGACGACGCCCGGCGCGTGATTCTCGCGGTCGGCGCGGGCATCGCTCCTGAGAAGCACCCGCGCGGGATCGCGACCGACGGCCGGCTGGCGGTCCCTCTGCACGGCGGCGACGGCTGGGGAGCCATCGCCATCGGCGCCGACGGCAAGCTCGCCATCGTCCGCGACGACGACGTGCCGCCGCTCGATCCCGCGCACGGGCAGCTCCTCGAAGTGCCGCTCCTCGTCTGGAACGGCAAACCCCTGGCCCAGACCACGGGGGACCCACGCCTGAGGTCCGCCATCGGTGTGACGCCCGACGGCCGCGTGCTCGTGGCGCGCGGTACGTTCGCCAGTGCCGCGCCGATCGCCGAGGTGCTCGCGCGCGCCGGCTGCGTTCGCGCGGCGTTGCTCGACCGCGGCGCTCTCGCCACGTCACTCCTCGACCGCGCCGGCACCCCGAGCCCGCCGCACGCGGGCTACGAAGAGTCGGTCCTCTATGCGCTCGCCCGCCCCTTGCCGCCTCGCGCGTTCCGCTTCGAGCCCGCCACGATGGTCGCTCAGACCGCCAAGTCGCACTGATCCGGCTCGAGGTTCGTGCGCAGCCGGCCCATCGCGCGAGCGTGAAGCTGCGAGATGCGCGGCTCGCTCACCCGGAGGCGTACCGCGATGTCCTTGAAGGCCACGCCCTCGAAGTAGTGCCAGGTGACGATGCTCGCCTCCCGCTCCGGAAGAAGCCGCACTGCGCGCTCGAGGGCGGCGCGCTCCGAGTGCTGCTCGACCTCTTCCTCGGGGTTCGCGGTCGACTCGTCCACGAGCGACGCCGCCTGGACCTCCGGGAGGTCGTCGAACCCGACGATCGCGCTGCAGTCCGGCGCCGGCCCGGTGCCTTCTTGCGCGCGCGTCGCCCGCGTCCTCGCCCGCCGCGAGAGCCAGTCCTGCGCCCGGAGCTCGTCGACGACGGCGCCGCGGATCCGGATGCGCGCGTAGGCCTCGAACTGGGGCCCCCGCTCCGCGCAGCGGCGCAGCGCGTCCAGCAGCCCGATGGCGCCCGCGGCGAGCAGGTCGTCGCGCTGCACGCTGGGGGGCAGGCGGCGCAGAAGGCGAGCAACGACCTGGTGAACCACCGGCATGTACGTCGACAGCTCGTCGTGCGTGCGCATGGCGCGGCCGTATTGCGGCCGTCATGCCAGATATGAAAGCGGTGCTATTTCAATGAATTACGACGATACGACGGCTCGAGCCGGGGTACAGATGACCCGCTTGTAGTGGTCATTCATGACCCTGGGGTGGGTTGCGAAGAACCCTCCTCGTCCTTCCCCTCGTCGGACGGCACGTCGCTCGTCCCTTCGTCGGCCGCCGCGTCGGGCTTGTCGTACTTCGGGGGCTCCCCGGGGTGCGACCAGTCGACCCAGTAGGTCTTGGTCTCGCGCACGTCGAGGTGCACGAAAGTACTGTTCGGGTAGTACCCGCACCCGGCGCTCCGCAGCGTGCGGCAGAAGTCGCGCAGGGCCTCGTTGGGCACGCCTCGTACGCGGAAGTCGAGCGCGCGCCCCAGGTTGTGGTTCGAGTGCGGCGTGTACTGCGTGGGCGTGTAGGCCCGGTAGCCGCTCACTACCTCGATCGTCTTGCCGCCGAAGTGGCTCGAAACGATGCTCACCAGGGCGACCAGGCGCGGGTCGATGGGGTGTGTCGCGTTGCCCTGCCGCATCATGCGCTCGAATGCGGAGAGCGCGCTCGGCGGGATGTGACCGTGGCCATCCTTCACCCGGATGCGGAACTCTTCGCCCAGCCGCTCTGCGTGCACGACGTCGCTCTCGTAGGGGCCGCGCGGCTCGGGCGCCGGCATGAGGGCGGCGGTGGTCCCGGGGTGGGCCGGCTTGTCGTGCGCCCCCTTGTCCTTGTCATTCTCCGGCTTGTCGCCTTTCTCGGCCTTTTCGCCCTTCTTCTTGGGTGAATCCACGTCGGGGATCGTCAGGACTTCGCCGACCTTGAGGTGCTTCGGGTCCTTCAGGTGGTTGGCGTCGACGATCGCCTTCACGGTCACGTGGTACCGGTGGGCGATCGCCTCGATGGTGTGGCCCCGCTGAACGACGTGCTGAACGTCGCCGAGGAGGAGCGCGACCGCGAGAGCGAACATCGGGGCCCTCATACCTCCATCCGGCAGAGCCTGCGAGGCCCCCTTTTTTGACGGCCTCTCGGACGGTCTGCAACACTTAGCTTGTCGTTGTCGGGGCCCCTCCCCCAACGCTTCGGGCGGAAACGTATGGCTGAAGGCAAGAACCTCGTCGGCGTCGACATCGGCGCCAGCTCGATCAAGGTCGTGCAGCTCAAGGAAGCACGCAAGAAGCTGCAGATCGTAAGGTGGGGGTTCGCCCATCTGCCGCCGCAGACCATCATCGACGGTCACGTCATGAACGCCGGCGCCGTCACCGAGGCGCTGGCCCGCATCTTCACGGACAACAAGATCCAGCAGAAGGACGTGGCCATCGGCGTCTACGGCCAGAGCGTCATCGTGCGCAAGATCACGGTGCCGATGATGACTCCGGCGGAGCTCGACGAGCAGATCCACTGGGAGGCCGAGCAGCACATCCCCTTCGACATCAAGCTGATGTCGATCGACTACGAGGTCCTGCGGCGCCGTCCCGAGGCGGGCCAGATGGACCTGCTCCTCGTGGCCGCGAAGAAGGACGAGATCAACGACTACGCGTCGATCCTCCGCGAGGCGAAGCTCAAGCCGGCGGTCGTCGACATCAATGCGTTCACCATCCAGAACATCTTCGAGCACCAGTACGGGCTGCCGCCGGACGGCACCATCGCGCTTCTCAACGTGGGCGCGGCCGTCTCGTCGCTCAACATCGTCTCCAAGGGCGTGAGCGCGTTCACGCGCGAGATCACGAACGCCGGAAACGCGATCACCGAGGAGATCCGCAAGAGCCTCAACTGCTCCTACGAGCAAGCCGAGGCTTACAAGATGGGCGGCGGGCCGACGCAGATCGTCCCGCAGGAGGTCACGCAGATCGTCAACCAGGCGTGCCAGGGGCTCGCCGGCGAGATCCAGCGCTCCCTCGACTTCTACCTCGCCACGAGCGGCGAGCAGGAGATCAGCCGCATCTACGTGTCCGGCGGAAGCGCCTACCTCGCGCCCCTCACGCAGGCGATCGAGAAGCGCGCGCGCGTCCCCGTGCAGCTGTTCGACCCGATGGTCAACCTCGGCATCGACGGCAAGTTCGTGAACGAGCCGCAGCTCCGGTCGATGGCCGCGCAGATGGTCGTCGCCCTGGGGCTCTCGCTCCGCTGCGACAAGGAGCGCCGCCAATGGTCCGCATAAACCTGCTGCCCGATCGCAAGCAGGCGGTCCGGCGCGCGGCGTCCGTCGGCGAGCCGTCGCAGCTCTGGCTGCTCGGCGTGCTCGGCGCGCTCGTGGTCACGGTGATCATCTGCCTCTTCATCCAGAAGATGAAGCAGGACGAGCTCGCGGCGATCGTCGCCGAGAACACGCGCACGCAGGGGCAGATCGACGCGATCAAGAAGACGATCGCGAACCATGCGGAGATCCAGGCGCGCCTCAAGGAGCTGCGCGACCGCGAGGAGGCGATCCAGAAGCTGCAGGCCGCGCGCACCGGCCCCACGGCGACGCTCCTCGAGCTCGCGCACGTGCTCACGCCGGGCCGCGGGCCGACGACCGACCGCGACAAGCTCGAGCAGCTGAAGCGCGACAACCCGGCCGAGGTCTACAACCAGAACTGGGACTCGCGCCGGCTCTGGCTCACGTCGTACGTCGAGAGCGACCGCACCGTGAAGCTCGAGGGGCTCGCGCGCGACGGCGAGGACGTCAGCGAGCTCGAACGCCGCCTCAAGCTCAGCGACTACTTCACCGACGTGAAGCTGCTCCCGGGCGCCAAGACGAACGATCCCACGTCGCACCAGGACCTCTTCAAGTTCCAGCTCTCGGCGAAGGTGAAATACTAGCCATGGCCCCCCCGCAGACCTCGGCGCTCATGAAGATGCCCCTCTGGGGCAAGGTGGCGGTCGGCGCCGGCATGTGTCTCCTCACCGCCGGCGCGTACTGGTTCATCTTCTACTCGGACACCGCGGCGCACATCGAGAGCGCCGAGCGGCAGAAGAAGGGGCTGCGCGACGAGCTGGCGCAGCAGCAGCAGGCCGAGGCGAGCTACTTCGCCGACCGCGACGAGCTGGCTCTGCGCGAGCAGCGCGCGCGCGATCTGAACAAGGTGCTGCCGCCGGACAGCGAGACGGACGCGTTCCTCTCGAGCGTGCAGACGTCGGCCAACGCCGCGGGCATCGATCTGAAGGGATACGCGCCTCAGGACGAGGTCTCGCAGAACTTCTACGCGAAGGTGCCGATGAAGCTCGACGTGTCGGGCAAGTTCCACCAGATCGCGAAGTTCGCCTTCGAGCTCGGGAAGAGCGACCGCATCATCAACGTCGAGAACATCGAGCTCTCCGAACCGAAGATCGTCGGCGACGAGGTGATCCTCAAGGGCCACTGCCTCGCGACGGCGTTTCACGCGATCAAGCCGAAGGAGGCGCCGCGCGGTCCGGGTGCGCCGGGCACGCCGGGAGCGGCTCCAGGCGCCGCGGCTCCGGGCGCACCTGCCGCGCCCGCAGCACCGGCGGGAGGTGCCAAGTGAAGCGCACGTCCCTGGCGCTCGCGGCGATCGCGCTGGCGCTGCCGGCTGCCGTCGCATGCGGGACGCCGACGGTCACGTCGTCGCCCACGCCGCCGCCTCCCGCGAATCGAACGGGCCCCGTCGCGTCGGCCAGCGCCTCCGCGTCGACGCTCTCGGCGGAGCTCAAGGCGCCGGAGTACACCGAGAACGACTTCGTCGAGAGCGACCGCAACCGGGATCCGTTCCGCAGCTTCATCGTGCAGAACAACCCGGTGAACCGGCAGGCGCTCAACCAGCGCAAGGTGGAGCTCGCGCAGTACTCGATCGACGAGCTGAAGCTCGTGGCCATCGTGCAGGGCGCCGACCAGCCGCGCGCCATGTTCGTCGACCCGTCTGGCAAGGGCACGGTGGTCTACAAGGGCACCTTCATCTGCCGGCCGGAAGTCGTTCACATCGGCGGCAGCAACGGCCCCGAGTACCAGCTCAACTGGCGCGTCGACCGCATCCGCGACACCGACGTGGTCCTCATCCGCGAGGACCCCGCCCAGCCGGCCATCCCGCCCGCCACGCGCGTCGTCCCCCTGCATCCCGAGCAAGACAAGGAGCAGGCGGAGATGGTCCCGGGCTGACCCGGGACCGCCCGCTCACTTCTTCGCGAAGAAGGCGCGCACGTTCGGCTCCTCGGCGCTTCGCTTGGCGACGCAGAGGTGAATCTGCTCCAGCGTGCTGGCGAGCACGCGCGGGCCGCCGTCGAGCTTCGCGGCGCGGTCGTGCATGAAGTCGGCCACCTGCTTCTCGTGCGCCTCGTCGCAGAAGGAGCCGGGCATCGAGACGAGCTGCACGCCCATGAAGTTCACCGACGAGGCCCGCGCGGCCACCGCGTCCCAGTGATCCTGCAGCCACTTCCACGCGTCCTCGCGCGTCTCGGGCTGACCGAGCTGCGCCCAGAGCGGCTGCAGCATCTCGTTGTGCTTCAGACGGTCGTCGAGCACGAGGTCGCGCGCGCGCGCCGCGAGCTTCGGATCGCGCGCCGCCGACAGGGCGCCGAGCAACCGTTGTCGCACCACGTCGTCGGTCGCCTTCGTGAACGCCGCGAGCAGCGCGTCGAAGAACGCAGCGTCGGCGTCCTGCCCCGCCGCCCACAGCGCATTGCCCGCGAGGTTCTCGTCGACCGCGTCCGGATGGATCGCGCCGTCCTTGTGGAAGCCCACGTACGCCGCCGCGCGCCGCTTGGCCTCGGCGCGCAGGGCGGGATCGCGCCCCGTGTCGAGCAGGAAGCCGAGCATCTCGCTGCGGAGCTCCATCGTGTCGGGCATCTCGCCCTTGTGCTTCGTCCACCCGAGCTTCGCGAAGGGTCCCTGCGCGAGCTTGCGCGCGAAGGCCTCGACGCGCGGCCGCAGCGGATCGGTCGCGAGCCACTCGTGCGCCATGCCCACGAAGCCGCCGGGCTCCGAGGCGACGCGCGGGTCTGCGTCGGTCGCGAGCGGCTCGGCCGCGAGCAAGACCTCGCCGTAGGGCGTGGACCCGTGGTTGAACGCGGCGCGCAGGCTGTTGCCGAAGGCGATGCGCTCGCGCGCGTCGAGCGACGGCAGCGCCTTGCTGCGCACGTTCGCGAGGTCCGCCGAGGCGAGGGCGAAGCGGTAGTAGCCGGTGCCGTGCGCGTTGGGGAACACCCACGCAGGGCACGTGCTCGTCTCGAGCGCGACGTCCGCCTCCGGCGCGGTGAGCAGCGTGCACGTCTGCTTCGTCTGCGCGTCGTGGCCGGCGCCTGCGACGGGGTACTTGAGGCACACGGGGACCTGCCACGTGTGGCCCGCGTCCCCGGAGGACCCGCGCGGGAGGAACCGCGACTGCTTCAGGTGCACCTGCGGCGCAGCGCCGCCCGAGCACCGCACCTCCGCCTCGATGAACGGCACGCCCGGCTGGTCGATGAACGTGCGGTAGGCGCTCCCCACGTCGCGCCCGGCGCCGCTCGACAGCGCCGAGAGGAAGTCGTCCGCCGTCGCGTTGCCGAAGCGGTGCTGCGCGAGATGCTGGCGCACGCCCTTCTGGAACACGTCCGGCCCGAGCCAGCGCTCGAACATGGCGATGACGCTGCCGCCCTTCTGGTACGTGATGTCGTCGAACGAGTTCTCGATGTCGTCGGCCGTGGCGATCGGCTGGTGGATCTGCCGCGCGCTCACCAGGCTGTCGGTGCCGATCGCGTTCTGCGTCGCGTTGGCCAGCGAGAGGTCTCCCTGCAGCGACGGGTCCCACTGCTGCGAAATCTTGTAGCCCATCCACTCCGCGAACGACTCGTTGAGCCAGGTGTCGTCCCACCAGGCCATCGTGACGAGATCGCCGAACCACTGGTGCGAGAACTCGTGGGCGACCACCTCGACGTAAGCGGCGCGCTGCCAGATGGGCGCCGTCTTCGGGTCGAACATGAGCAGCGGCTCGTCGAAGGTGACGGCGCCGGCGTTCTCCATCGCGCCGGACATCTCGGGCACGGCGAGGATGTCCATCTTCTCGTACGGGTACTCGATGCCGAAGTACGCCTCGAGCGCCGAGAGGATCTCCCCCGCGTGCGCGAGCGCGTACGCGAGCTCGGGACCGCGCCCCTTGGCCGCCACGCCGCGCAGCGGCAGCGGCCGCGTGCGGACGCCGTTCGGCGGAACGTCGGGCGCCTTCACGACGTCGAGCGGTCCCACGGCGAACGCGACGAGGTAGCTCGGGAGCGGCTTGGTCGTGGCGAAGTGAACGCGCACGAGCCCCTGACCGGCCGACTCGCGCGCCGACTCCGGCGTGTTGCTGATGGCCTGATCGCCCTCGGGAACGATCAGCGTCGCCGTGAACGGGATCTTGAACGACGGCTCGTCGAAGCAGGGGAACGCGAGCCGCGCGTCGGTCGCCTCGAACTGGGTGAACACGTAGGGCGTGCCCGCCTCGGTCACCTTGAAGAGCCCCTTGTTGCCCGCGACGAACGGCGCGTCGTACTCGACGTGGATGCGCGCTCGCCCGGCCGGCGCGTCGCTCGCGAGCGCGAGACGACCGAGGCCGCGGTCGTCCTCGTCGGCCCACGACGCCGGGATCGCGGCGCCGCCCTCGGGCGTGACGCTGGCCGATGCCACGTGGAGGCCGTGGCCGTGCAGCCAGATGCTCCTTCGGGCGTGGTCCAGCGTCACGTCGATGTCCACGCGTCCGGAGAAGCGATCCTGCTCGGGGCGCACCGTGAGCTCGACGGCCTCGGCGCTCGGGTGCACGTCGGCCGGCAGGCGCAGCGCCGGACGCGGCTCGTCGGGTGCTGCCGCGGCGGGGCCGGCTTGCGCCGGAGCACCGGGAGACTGCGGCGCCGCGGGAGGCGCGGCCGCCTCCGGACCGCACGCGGCGAAGGCGAGAACAGCGAGGAGCGCGGACGTGGAGGTGCGGAGGAGCTTCACGGCGCGGCAGCATAGCTCCGCCACCACGGGCGCCACCTGATACGGCGTTCCCTGGCGATCTGGAGCAAGGTGCGCCTGCGGCTCCGGGCCGTCGCCGGCGCTAGACTCGGCGCCCATGCGAGAGAGCATCGTCCCGGGCGCTGCGTTCCCCGACTTCGAGCTTCCGGATCACACCGGCAAGCACCGCAAGCTCTCGGAGCTGCAGGGGATCGACCCGATGATCGTCGTGCTCTCGCGCGGCGGCTTCTGCCCCAAGGACCGCCGCCAGCACGAGGGCCTCGTGCAGCTGCATCGCGAGATCGAGGTCGGCTACTGCAAGCTCGTCACCATCAGCACCGACAACCTGCTCGAGACGAACGAGTTCCGCTCGGGCGTCGGCGCGCACTGGCCGTTCCTCTCGGACCCGTCGCGCAAGGTGCAGAAAGACCTCGACATCGCCGAGTACACCGACCCGACGCACGACCCCATGGTGCCGCACACGGTGGTGCTCGAGCCGGGGCTCGTCGTGCACAAGGTCTACGTCGGCTACTGGTTCTTCGGCCGGCCGACCGTCGAGGAGCTGCGCATGGACCTCCGCGTGGTGCTGATGAAGTGCCGGGCCGACTGGGACATCACTCGCCCCGAGATGCGCGCCGCGTGGGATGCGGGCGACAAGAAGCGCTTCTACCCTTACGGCAAGAGCTACGCGCAGGTGTTCAAGGAGCAAGACTGAGCCATGTGTCGCAACATCCGGGTGCTCTACAACTTCCAGCCGCCCACGACGGCCGACGAGATGCGCGCGGCGGCGCTGCAGTACGTGCGCAAGGTGAGCGGGTTGCAGAAGCCCTCGCAGGTCGACGAGGCCACCTTCGCGCGCGCCGTGGAGGACGTGGCCGCCGCCACCGAGCGCCTGCTCGGAGCGCTCAAGGCGCGCGCGCCGGTGCGAACCCGCGAGGGGGAGAAGGAGAAGGCGCGCAAGAAGTGGAAGATCCGCGAAGCGCGCATGCGGGCGACCTGAGAGCTGCGATACGCTGGGGGGATCGTGCAAGCGTCCTATCGCGCGTCGCCCGAGCTGCCCAAGCCGATCGTCGTCGTCTACCGGCCGGTCCCGGCGTGGCTCGCCGCGCTGCTCTCGCTGACGATGCTCTTCATGATCGGGTTCGGCGCCTTTGGGACGCTCCAGATGACGCGCACCGTGACGCTCGATCTGTCGCGCGCCGATGACGCGTGCACCATCACGCGCAGCAACCCGGTTGGCGACGACGTGGAGAAGCACCCGCTGTCGAGCGTCGAAGGGACCAGGCTGGTCACGATCCGCGGCAAGCACGGCACGCTGTCGTACGAGGTGGAGCTCACGACGGCGACGGCGACGATCAGCCTCTCGTCGATGAGCGGTTCCCTCGCGTTGCGCCAGGCGCAGAAGCGGCAGATCGACGCGTTCCTCGCGGGCAAGGATCCGTCGCTGCACCTCGTCTACGACGTGGGGGGCGGCCTGGGCTACCTGATGCTCCTCGTCTGCGTCATCCCGCTCATCGTCCTCCGCACCATGTGGCTGAGCGCGCGCGTGACGGTGGACGCGGCGTCGCGCGTGCTCACCATCGCGCGATCGCGGTGGCCGCTCGGCACCGCGAGCGAGTCGATCCCGATGGGCGAGATCGAGAACGTGGACGTCAGCCAGGAGCGCAACCGCAAGGGCGGCCGCGTCTATCGGGTCGTCGTGATCCTGCGTTCGGGTCAGCGCGTGCCGCTGCTCAAGATGTCGAGCAACGTGCTCGGCCCGCACCGGCGGGCGGCCGACCAGCTCCGGGCGGCGCTGCAGCAGGCCGCCGCGCCGCCGGCGTTCCCCGCATAGGGGACGGACGCGCTCGCGCGGGCGCCAGCCCAGCTTCGTGGGCCGGGAAAGGCGCTTCGAAGAGGGCGAACGACGCTTCGAGGGGCGCGAGAGAAGCCTTGCGTCGAGCGAGACGACCCTTCGCGGGGTGCAAACGAAGCTTCGTCGTCTGCAAAGCCGCCTTGGCGGCCCGGGAAGCCGCGTTTGCACGGCGCCAGGCCGTCTTCGTGGAGGGACGAGCCGCCTTCGGGGCGTGCCATGCCGCCTTCGTGGCGCGCAATGCCGCGTTGGCTGCGTGCCAAGCCGCGTTGGCGACCCCGGAAGCCGCGTTGGCAGCCCCCGAACGTGCCCTGGCGCGCCCGGATGCCGTGTTCGACGCGGCGCACGGCGGCAGGGAGACCATTTCGTGCCGATACGCGCCGGTGCGGAATGCCGTTCGCGCTGCCGACGTTGCGCTTCAGTCCAGCTCACGCTGGACCGTTCCCCGGAGGTCGCGCGATGAACGCCGTCGCCCGCGTCGAGGCTGCTGTCTGCCCTTCGTCCGAAACCGCCGCGCACGCGCGGACCCCCGCCCGCACGCTCGCCGTGATCGGCGCGCTCGGCGCCGCCGTGTCCGTCCTGACCTGGAGGCTCGCCGACGCGGGCGTGGGCTGGCTGCTGGTGGACGCCCTGCTCGTCGCGGCGATCCTGGCCGGGATCGGCCGCGGTCGGCCCGGGGCGGCGGCGTGCGTCCTCGGCGGCGCATCGGTCTGGCTCGCCGGCGCGACGTGCTGGCGCGCGAGCGACTGGGCGCTCGCCACGGCGCTTCCGGGCAGCGTCGCGACGCTCGCGGCGGCGGCGCTGCTCGCGGCGCGGCGGGCGCGCCTGCACGACGTGGGCGACGTGCCGCGGGCTTCGCTCGACGCGCTGAAGGCGCTGCCCGGTGGGATCGTGGACGCGGCGCGTCTGCCCGGAGCGGCGCTGGGTGCGGCGGCGCGTGAGGGCGCCGTCGGCGTGCTGCGCGGGCTGCTCATCGGCGTGCCCGTGGCCCTCTTCTTCACGGCGCTTCTGGCGGCCGACGCGAGCTTCCGTCACGCGCTCGAGCGCATCCTGGGACGCTCGGGCGAGGGCATCGATCTCACGCTCTGGACGCTCGCGACGGTCTGCGGGCTGCTCGTGTCGTTCGCGGTGCTCCACCGGCTGAAGCGGGCGCACGACGACGCGGTCGCGCCGGCGGCCGTGCCGGCGCCGATGCCGTATCGCACCGAGGGCGACGCCGCCGTCATCACGTTCGCGCGGCCGCGTACCGGCCCGCGCGTCCGACCGCTCACGTGGGCGGTCGTCCTGGCGCAGGTGCTCGCCGTGTTCGGGGTGTACGTCGTCGCCAACGCGTCCTCGCTGTTCGAGGGCCACGCGCACCTGCGGGCGGCCGGGACGGGCACGTACGCTGGCTACTTGCACGAGGGCTTCACGCAGGTGTCGGTCGCCACGCTGCTGGCCGTCGCGTGCGTCGTCGCGGGCCACCTTCTTCTCCGGCCGCGACAGGGCGTGTCGCGCATCCCGGGCGGTCGCGCCCTCAGGGGGATCGAGCTCGGGTTGCTCGCGCTCGTGGGCGTCACGCTCGCCTCGTGTGCGCACCGGCTGTCGCTCTACGAGGAGGCCTACGGCTACACCTACCTGCGCCTCCTCGTGTGGCTGCTTCAGCTCGGGGTGGCGGGCCTCCTCGCGATGACGGCGGCGCGCTGCGTCGCTCGCGCGTGGACGGGCTGGGGCGCGGCGCTCGCCTGGTCGGGCCTGGCCTTCACGGTCCTCGCCGGATCGCTCGACGCCGACGGCTGGATCGCCCGCCGCAACGTCGACCGCGCCCACCAGGGCGCCCCGCTGGACCTCGACTACCTCGCGACGCTGAGCGAGGACGCGCGCGGCGTCCTCCCGGAGGTCTACTCCATGGACCGCGATCAGGCGGCGTACCTCGGCGGCGTCTGGGCCGAGCGTGCCATCGAGCACAGGGCCAGCGGATGGAGGTCCCGCCGCGGCCTCGGCGCTCGCTAGCCGCCGGCGCCCAAGAACACACACGAAATTGGTCCCACTTGGACCTCGCGTTCTACCGTTTGCGCGAGGAGCCAACATGCGTGGGGCGACATCGCTTATCTGCGCGACGCTGACCGGGGTGGCCGTCGTGGCCTCCGGGGACGTCGCGTACGCCGACGCAGCAGCCAATCACGTGCGCGACGTGCGCGTCCACGCGGCGGACGGCGTCTCCGGGGGGACGGAGATCGAGATCGTCGGTACGGGCGCGCCGAACTACAACGTGCGCGTCGCCGACGGTGGGCGGCGGCTGCTCGTCGATCTGGCCGACTCGGACGTCGCCGGTGCGCCGGCGGCCATCACGACGCCCGTGGGCGTCGTCGGCGGCGTGCTGACGCAGGGATACGACACCAGCACGGGGCACATGACGCGCCTCGCGATCGCCCTGACCAAGGGCGCGAGCTACCGCGTGATCCCGCAGGGCATGTCCCTGCGCGTGGTGCTCACCCCGAGCGACCCGGCCAAGGGCGCCACGGTGGCGGCCGACGTCGGGCCGGCGCCGCTGACGCCCACCCCCACGACGCCGACCGCGCTCGTGCGCGACGTGCGCTTCGACCGCACGGGTCCGGGCGCCCCCGGGTGCGCGCCCTACGGGTGCGACCGCGTCACCATCGACCTCGGGAGCATGCCCCCGTACTCGCTGTCGCCGGGGCAGGACGGCGGGCTGCGCCTGACGCTGAAGCAGACGGCGCTCCCCGAGACCCTCGCGCGCACGCTCGACGTCACGCGCTACGAGGGCGAGCTGCGGATGATCACCGCGTCGTTCGACAAGGCGACCGGGTCGACGAACATCGATCTCGCGCGCTCGACCGACGTCCCCGGCACCGTGTCGGTGGACGGCGGCGCGCTCGTCTGGTCGTTCCCCGTGCCCAAGGCGAGGCGCCAGTCGTCGCCCATCGCGCAGGTGCACATCGACGGACACACCACCGGCGCCGACGGCGGCCCGGCGCGGCAGACCGTCACGGTCGCCCGCGAGAAAGAGCCCGAGGGGCTGCCGCGCATCGAGACGTCGATCCACGACGAGGATCCGCCCCAGGTCGAGACGCGCGGAGGCGGCGCCGCCGGCTTCGCGGCGACCGCGGGCGGCACGGTGCTCGGCCAGCGTTACAACGGCCGGCGCATCAACATCGACGTCAAGGACGCCGACATCCACAACATCCTGCGCCTGCTCGCCGACACGGGCCACGTGAACATCGTCACCGCCGACGACGTGGGCGGCACCATCACGATCCGCATGGTCAACGTGCCGTGGGATCAGGTGCTCGACGTCGTGCTCCAGGCCAAGGGCCTCGGGATGGTGCGGCAGGGGAACCTGATCCGCGTGGCGAAGCTCGACCAGCTCCAGAAGGAGCGCGAGCTCAAGCTCGCCCAGCAGAAGCAGGAGTACGAGCTCACGCCGCTGTCGACGCGCCTCATGCCCGTCAGCTACGCGCAGGCCGACGAGATCCAGGCGCGCGCCAAGGACCTGCTCTCGCCGCGCGGGTCGATCGCCGTCGACGAGCGCACCAACGTGCTCATCGTGCGCGACACCGACGCGAACCTGAACTTCATCGAACAGCTCAAGAACTCGCTCGATACGCAGACCGCCGAAGTGCTCATCGAGGCGCGCATCGTCGAGGCGACGAGCAGCTACAACCGCGACATCGGTATCCAGTGGGGCGGCGACCTCACGATGGGCCCCGCCACGGGCAACCCGACCGGCGTCGCGTTCCCCTCGAGCATCGGCGTGACGGGCGGCAACTACGACAACAACACGCCGACGGCCGGTCTCTCGCCGTTCGTCCGCAACATCCCGACGCCCAACTTCGCCGTCGACCTGCCGGCGGCCGTCGGAACCGGGGCCGGTGGCGCCCTCGGCGTGACGCTCGGCTCGATCGACAACACGATCAACCTCGGGCTGCGCCTCTCGGCGCTCGAGACGACGGGCCTGGTGCGCATCGTCAGCGCGCCGCGCGTGATGGTCCTCGACAACCGCGAGGCGCGCATCAACCAGGGAACCCTCATCCCGTACGCGCAGGTGAGCGCGCTCGGCGTGCAGACCACGTTCCAGGAAGCCAAGCTGCAGCTCCTCGTGAAGCCCCACGTGACGGCCGAGGGCTCCGTGGAGATGCACGTGAAGCTCAATCGCGACGAGCCGAACTTCAACCAGACCGCGCCGAACGGCGCGCCGACGATCCTCAAGCGCGAGGCGGAGACGGACCTCCTCGTGATGGACGGGCACACGGCGGTCATCGGCGGCATCTACACGCGCAACACGGGGCGCAACCTGAGCCAGATTCCCTTCTTCGGCGACATCCCGATCCTCGGGGTGCTCTTCCAGCGGCGCACGGCGAACGATGCGCGCAACGAGCTCGTGATCTTCATCACGCCGCACATCGTCAACCGCGCCGAGGCCTTCGGCCGCTGAGCGGATCAGCGGATCGCGACGCCGCCGAGGCGCTCGACGTGGGCCGGGTCGGCGCGGTTCTCGAGGTGGTAGGCGCGCGCCAGGTCGTCCGGGAGCGGGCGGATCGCGTCGCCCTCGTAGCAGCGCAGGTAGGCGAGGTTCTGGCGTGAGGCGGCGCCCGTGCCGCCGAGCTGGTGGCTCCAGACGTCGCTGTAGAAGACGGGGTGCGCCGGATCGAGCGCGTAGGCGCGCTCGCGCGAGATGACGACGGGCTGCTCGGTGCGGTCGTCGGCGGTCGCGTGGTCGAAGGACAGCGCGCCGTCGAGCCCCACCGCGTAGACGATGGAGAGGCCCTCGACGTCGCCGGCGCCGTACATGGCCCGCTGGATGCCCGGCGCGACGAGGAGCGCGCGTGAGTAGACCAGGTCGACGGCGAGCGCGGGCACGACGGTCCACGTGAGCCAGTTGTTCCCCCAGGGGCGCTCCTCCGAGAAGAACGCGAAGTAGCCGACGGCGACGCGACCGTCGGGCAGCGTCGCGGCGCGGTAGTAGAGGACATCCCCCAGCGCGCCGGCGCTCTCGACCGACGACCCAATGCACACGGGCTTCGCCTCGAGGGCTGCTTGCATCGCGCTCCGCGCGGCGCGCGGCCCCGGAGGCGGCGGCAGGCTGCCGAGGTGGCCGCCCTCGATGCTCGCGAGCGCGAGCGGCGTGGTCACGGCGAGGACGAGCGGGCGCATGAAGCGTCCGACCCTAGCGACTCGCGACGCGTCCGTTCGAGCACAGCCGCGAGCATTCGTGCGAGCGCGTGGTGCGCTCTACGACATGTCGAGTCACTTCGTCTGCGGGATGCGCACGACGCGGCCGAGGTCGCGCAGCGTCCGGCGGAAGGCCGAGAGGCTCGCGCTGCCGGCGATGATGAACATCGCGGTCCAGGTGTGCTGGTCGACGAGGGCGAGGCTCGTCGGCTCGACGAACGGGTCGACCGCGATCGATCGTCCCCAGGCGTAAGAGAGCTCGAGCCCCATCAGAAGCTCGCTCCCGTCCCCGTACGAGCCGATGCCGAAGGAGCCGGTGACGCGCTCGGTGCGGCTCTCGGCGAGCGTGCCGACGGGCGGGGACGACGGCAGAGGCGCGAGCGTCGTGAAGTCGGTGCTGGCCCCGCCCATGAAGCTGAAGCCCGGGGACACGAAGTACTCGGCGCCCACGGCCGCGTCGACCGCGGGCTGCGACCGTACCGGCAGCGGGTTCGGATCGCCCTGCACGTCGACGTGCGCCAGGTCGGTGAGCGGAAGGTACGCGCCGACGTCGCCCTCGAGGCGCAGGCGTCGCGTCTCGGATCCGATGCCGAGGCCGAGCCGCACCGGCGGCGGCGCAGAGAAGCCGCCGGAGGACGTCGCGAGTTTCCCGCCTCCACCGAGGCCGCTCGTCTGCAGCGCCGTCGTGCCGTCGTAGTGTCCGAAGAGGTGCACGGTGGGCGTCGAGATGCTCGCGCCGAAGACGCGCGCGTCGTCGATGCGCCACATGACGCCGAACATGGCGCCGAGATCGATCGAGTACGCGCTCATCGCCGTGTCGTACGCCGAGCCGGCGTTTCCTCCGCGCGCGCCGGTGACCTGCGTATCGACGCTCCAGGTCGACGAGGCGAGCGTCCCGATGCCGTCGAGCGCTGCGCCGATCGCCACGTCGTCGGTCACGTACCAGCTGTACGAGGGACCGACGTAGATGCGGTTCCACGAGCGCTGGATCGAAACGGCCTGCGTGGCATTCACGCTTCCCGACTGTCCCGAATATCCCTGCGCGGTCGCCGAGAACGCCTGGCGCTCCAGGCTGCCGAAGCACGCGGCGAGCTTGCGTCGCCCCTTGCGGTGCCCCGTCTCCGGCTCCCGCTCCGGTTGCTCGACGTTGTCGCCCCAGTGGCCGATCGTGAGAAAGAGGCAGAGCGTGGAAGGCAGCGCGTCGGCGCGCGACGAGTCGAGCGACGTGCTCGGCAGCGAGAGCGTCCCGTATCGCGCCGTGTCCACCGCGCCGGGCTGGTGGAAGCTCCCGAGATCGGTCGCCTGGAACGTGTAGAAGTTGACGCTGAAGGCGAGACCCGAGTCGCTGATGTTGAGGATCGTCGCCGGGTTGAGGAAGGGCGCCGAGCCGTCGCGCGCGAGCGCCACTCCCGTGCCGCCCATGAGCGCCGAGCGCCCGCCGATGGGCGCCGAGCGGGGATTGGCCTGCGCGCGCGCCCCGCCGCCGCTCGCCAGGAGCGACGCGCCGAGCACCCACGCGCAAGCGCGCCTCATGCGCGCAATTTCCTCGGATACGGGAAGTCCGCGGTCGCCTCCGTCGGCTCGACCTCGTGGAAGCGCGTCACGTCGAGCACGAGGTTGCCGTTCTGGTCCTCGCTCAAGATGTCGGCGTGCCGCGCGCCCCACACCACTTCCGCGTCGGTGTAGCGCGCGCGCGCGTGCACCTGCTGCAGCGACGTGTCGTCGATCCCGACGACGGTGACGAGGAACTCCCCCTCGTCGCGCGCGAGCGACTCGGGCGTGGCGTGGTAGAGCGGGCTGTCGGGCGTGATGGCGTGGAGCACCGTCCACGTGCGCGCCATCGCGGGGGAGCGGTCTCGCGTCGGCTTCAGGTCGAGCATCCGGTAGAACGTCGCGCCCTCCTTCAGGTGCTCGGTGCGCGTGTAGGCGATGCGCACGGTCGCCTCGAGGATCGAGTTGCCGCGCGCGTTGCCCACGCGCAGCATGAGCGTCGGCACGCCGTTCATCGGGCCGATCGCGATCCGGCGCGAGAAGACGACGCGCGAGGTGGACCGCGAGAACTTCGCGAAGACCATCCCCGTGGCCACGGCGGTCACGATGAGGCTCGTGACCGACTCGGCGATCATGATCACGTTGGCCGCGACGGTCGTGGGGTACATCGAGCCGTAGCCGATGGTGCCCATCGTCTGCACGCTGAAGCAGAAGGCGTCCCAGAAGGAACGCTCGTGCATGCTCGCGACACCGCCCACCACGACGAAGAGCGAGGCGAACACCGCGTTGATCGCGAGCCAGGCGACGACGATGCACCCGAGGGCGACGGGCCAGCTCGTGCGGAGAAAGAGGTGGTACACGTCGCGAAGCGACACCGGCGGCGCGCCGATGATCGTCACCACGCCGGTCGTGATCGCGCCCTCGCGTCGTTGAGCTTTGCGCGCCATGGGGGGCTCCGAGTATCGCCGTCCCCGGTGTGATAACAAGCGCGCTGCCATGGAAACGCCTCGTCGCGGCTCGCGGGCGGCGGGCGTCGTGCTCGTGCTGGCTGCCGCGGTGCTGTGGAGCACCGGAGGACTGGGCATCAAGAGCACCC
>DASVWO010000109.1:0-2955 GCA_036393165.1 Polyangiaceae bacterium
GGGTGACCGCGCTCGCGGTGATCCCGGTCGTGACCCACGTCGGCCGGCCCGCGTTGTAGCGCGCGTAGATCACGTGGGGCACGGCATTGTCCGCGGTGTTGCATTCAGTCCCGAGATCGTCGAGGAGCAGCAGGTCCGCCGCGGCCATGGTTGCGCGCTTCCCACTCGCGAAGAAGCGCGCATGCGAGCGACGTCTTGCCGCAGCCGCTCGGGCCGCAGAAGAGCATCGGGCGCAACGAGAACGGCGGCTCGGTGTCCATGATCGCGTCTGGGAACGCGACCCGCTGCGGCAGCTCCGGAGCGTCCACCGTGGCCCAGCGAAAGGCCCTGGGGATGCTGGGGTGGGCCGGCCGCTCGGCGACCGCCACGGGCACGGTCGGAGCCTCGTCGAAAGCCTGGTCGGCGCTGAAAGCAATGGGATTGGACATGGTCGGTACCCCTGCGGGGCGAGCGCGTCTGGCGCGTCCGGGTGGTCACTGTCGTCGTCGTCGGCGCGGGACGAAGCTGGCGGCGTCTCGTCCCCCTCACCCCAGAGAGGGGCACCTCCGAAGCGATCCGTGGACAAGAAATCGTACGTCGCCTCGATTTTCTCGACCCCGGTCAACCTCGGGGTGCGACTTCCAGCCGGGCGTCGCTCCAGAACCGTCGACCGCGCGACGTTCGCTGTTCCCGCTCCTGCTCGAGTCGCTGGCGCTCGACCGAGTCACCAGCGGCGCGCGCGTACCGGGCGTTCCAGTTGGCCGACCACTCCCAGTCCGCGCACTCCCGGCAGCGTGCTGCGAAGTAGCGAACCATCCCAAAGGTCGCCAATGACTCCACCTCGTGCACGGCCGGCGTGGGCAGTGACATCTTGCGTGCGTGCTCGGCCATCGCCTCGCAACGCGGACACGCACGGTTCGGCGGTGAGTGGGGCGCGTTCAGAAACTCGAAGACGCGTCTGGGCTCGCTCAATCGCCGCCCCCCTCCCCCGAGGACTTGCTGTTGGCCAGCCGCGCGTTGAGCTGCGCGGTCAGGTCCACCTCGAGCCGCTGCGGCGACGTCGCGTGGTACGGCGCAGGCGGGGGGTCAGCAGCGGGTCCGAGGGGGCCGCGCCGTGCATCGCGTTCGCGCTCGCGGTCCCGACGCTCGTAGTTTCGCGCCATCACGGACCACTTCTTCCAGAGCGCGTAGAAGTCCGCCGAACGCGTGCCCTTGGACCGGTGATGCGCCACGAACTTCACCCACTCGCCGTCGACGTCGCGGACGCCGAGCATCTCGGCGCCAGCGCGGGCCTCCTGCGTCAGCTCCAAGTCGGGCGGGATCGGGACCTGCTCCGAGCTCGCCGCGGGCACGTTCGCGCGCGCGTCTTCAGAATCAAGATCCCTAGATTTAAGATCTAGAGAGAGAGAGTTAAGCACGCCCCCTCCTCGTGACGCAGGTAGTGACGCACCCTGTGTCGCGTCACCACCCCCGTCACGGTGGTCCTCCGTTCGCTCTCCGTTCGCGCGAACGCGGTGGCCGGCCATGCGGTCGGCGGCCTCGCGTCGCCGCGCATCGAGCTGCGCTTTGGTGACGTTCTTCTGGGCGAACTTGGCGATGGCGTAGCCGTCGTCGGTTCGCTCGAATAGGCCAGCAGAGACGAGGCGTTCGCAGAAAGCGCGCCCCCGTTTGGGACCGACGGCCAGGATGGCGCCGACCGCCTGCTTGGGGACGCGCCCGTCGAGCTCCTGGCCGCACGAGTACGCGAGTGCGGCGACCCAGTAGCCCACCGCTGCGGGACCCGCCGCGCAGAACTTCGGGTGCACGGCGAGGCACACATCCACCTTGGCAAAGAGCACGGTTAGTGATCCCTTCGGCGGCCCGGCATCGAGGCCGCGCCGAGCTCGCACCGAACCCCGTCGAGGGCTCTCCGGTGCCGCTTCTGCAGGCACTCGTAGGTCACCTCGGTCGATGCCAGCCGCTCCGCCTGCTCGGGGAGCGTCTCAGCATCTGCGAGCACCCGCACGACGTCCTCGCCGCCATGCTGGCGGGCGACGAGCTCGCCCACCTCGCGCGCGAGGCACTGCACGAACTGCGGCGCCTCGTGGTGGGCCGGCGGGACAAAGGCCTCGTCGCATTCGTCGAACGCGACTTCACCCTCGCCGAGCTCGCGCTTGCTGCGCTCGGCTGCGATCAGCGCTCGCTCGATCCCCCTGCGCAGCGTCAGAAATGGAAATCTCGTCGGACGGGTGCACGCGAGCCGCAGGCGACCGATTCCCTCGAGGAAGGCCGCGTGAAAAGCCTGCTCGCGGTCGTCCTCGTCCAGGCGTCGGGGGCGACTCCGAAGGCCAGCGAGCATCGGCTCCAGCGCGCGCGTCGCGAGCGCGTGCCAGAGCACGTGCCGGCCGGACTGGTACTCGAGGACGATGATGCGCAGGAGACCTACGCGAACGTCGGATTCAAGCTCCGAGTCGGCCGCCAGCGCGTCGAAGAGGACGAGGGCCGACGCGAACGCCGCGAGTCGCTGCTCGCGCTCGCGCGCACGCTGGTAGACCGCATCGTGCTTCGTGACGGAGCTGCGCAGGCTCTGGATGAAAGTTGTGTGGTTCAAGATTCCTCCAGTGAAGTGCCAACCGTGATCACGTTTCCCTCTCCGCATCGCCGGCAGATCCGCCGGCACGTGCCGACGATCCAGATCTCGGCGTCCTTGTATTTCACGTGCAGCTCGCGCTCGTTCTCGACGCCGAGCAACGACCCGCACGCACGGCAACGCCAGGCTCTCGATGTTCGGTGGACCAAGTTCTCTCTCCCTTCGGTGGCGTCGGACGGACGACGCCATCCCGAGAAGCCCAAGCTCCCGGACGCGTGTCCCCGTCCCCTTCGCCCTCGTCTGTCGCTGGCCGGCGCGATCCTTACCGACCCGTTTTCACTTCCGCGCCGTGTCCTCTACGTGCGAAGTCGCGTCGACGCGTACTCGTCGCCCTCTCACGCTCTCCT
>DASVWO010000110.1:0-8475 GCA_036393165.1 Polyangiaceae bacterium
CATGGCCCTGCACGCCGACGGCACGATCGCGCCGCTGCCCGCCCGCGGCGCCGGCATCGAGGAGCGCGACGAAGTCGACGTGCGCCTCGCGCTCGACGCGAAGGGCGACGCGCGCGGCACCTTCGCCGTGGTACTGCGCGGGCGCGACGCGCAGGAGCTGGCCGAGGCGCTCTTCCGCATCGTCGGCGCCGAGCGCCAGCGCGCCCTGCGCGACGTGGTGCTCGCGTGGCTCCCGTGGGCCAACGTCGACGAGGTGCAGCTCTCGTCGAGCGAGGGAAGCTGGCAGGTGAGCATGCGCGCCGACGTGAGCGTCGCCGGCTACGCGCAGCTCGAGTCGGGCAAGACGTGGCTGCTGCCGGGGCTCGACACGCTGCACTGGTCGTGGCCGCACGCGCGCGTATCGTCGCTCGGCGCCACCTTCGCCACGCGCGCGGGCCGCGAGAGCGCCCTCGCCGTCAGCACCGCCGTGCAGTACCACGTGCACCGTCGCATCGAGCTGCCCAAGGGCGCCATCGTCGCGCGCATGCCCGGCCCGCTGGACCTCCAGGCGAAGCTCGTCGAGGCGAGCCGCAAGATCAACGTCGCCGGCGAGGCCGTGGAGGACGACTTCGTGCTCGGCGTCGCCACCGGCACCGTGCCTCCCGGAGGCTACGACCAGTTCGTCACCGCCGCGCACGCCGCCGACGACGGCTTCCTCGCCGCGACGCGCGTGACGATGCCGTGACCCCGCTCACATGAGCGACACGACCACGTCGTCGTAACGCGCGGTCCACGCGCTCGACGTGGAATTGGCGTAGAGAAACCCGACGTCGACCGTGAGCGTGCTGGTCGAGGTGGGCCAGCTCGCGTCCAGTGCCGACGGCGCGAGCACCTGCACGCCGTCGGCCAGGACCTCCACGGTGCCCTGCGCGAGCGAGAGGACGATGTCGATGCGCGTCCACTGGCCGACCTGCATCACGGCTCCCGCGAAGTCGTGCTCCAGGAACACCTCGCCTCCGTCGGATTCGAAGAACGATTCCTCGATCCGATCGGTGGTGGAGAGGACCAGCCCCAGTGTGTGCTCCGTCGGCAATCCCAGGTCGAGCCCTATCTTCGCCGTGACCGCCGAGGCGTTGGCCGTGATGGACACGGGGCGGATGTCGAACGCGAAGTCCGCGCCCTTCGCGCTGCTCGTGAAGGTCCGCTCGACGTAGGCGAACGTGTTGGCGATCGCGTCGCCCTGCGCGATCTTCGCGTACAGGGAGTTCGGCGCCGACACCGAGTACTGGCCGTCGGACCCGACGTCTCCCGAAGCCGGCTCGCTGAGGACGGGGAAGCCCGTGTTGAACGCTCCCTCGTCGAAGTCGGCGCAGAGCGCGGGCTGCGGAGAGAGGGACGTGCAGAACGGCGCCGGGGGCGCATCGGCCTCCGCCTCGGCGTGCGTCGCGCTGTCGGCGGCGGCATCGGACGCGTCGGAGGCCCCTTCGGCGGCCCCGTCCCCCATCGCTTCCGGTGCGACTTCGTCGAGCGTCTCCGCCGCCGCGTCGCCGCCGCCCCCGCTCCCCTCGAGGCCGCCGAGGGGCGCGAGGAAGGTGCACCCCCCTGCGGCGAGCAGGAGCGCGCCGGTCGCACGTGCCGCCGCCCCAAGCAGCCGCATGGGCCCATGATAGTCCCTTGTGCTAGGTTCCGCGCCCCCATGAGTGGCCATTCCAAGTGGGCGACCATCAAGCACAAGAAGGGCGCGCTCGACGCCAAGCGCGGCAAGCTCTTCACGAAGCTCATCAAGGAGATCACCGTCGCCGCGCGCATGGGCGGCGGTGACCCCAACGGCAACGCGCGCCTGCGCAAGGCCATCGCCGACGCGAAGGGCCAGTCGATGCCGGGCGACACCATCCAGCGCGCCGTCAAGCGCGGTACCGGGGAGCTCGAGGGCGTCAACTACGAGGACATCACCTACGAGGGCACGGGCCCCGGCGGGACGCTCTTCCTCGTCGAGTCGCTCACCGACAACCGGAACCGCACCGTCGCCGAGATCCGCAAGGTGTTCGAGAAGCACAACGGCAACCTCGGCGCCGCCGGGACCGCCGCGTGGGCGTTCGAGCGCAAGGGCCAGATCACGCTCGACAAGGGCGCGGCCAACGAGGACCAGATCATGGAGGTCGGCGTCGGCGCGGGTGCCGAGGACTATCAGGACCTCGGCGAAGAGTGGCTGCTCACCACGCCGCCGGATACCGTCAACGCGATCGCCGAGGCCCTCGAGAAGGCCGGCATCAAGCCGAAGACCAGCGGCATCGCGTCGGTGCCGAAGAACAAGAAGCCGATCAGCGGGCGCGAGGCGCAGGTCGCGTTGAACCTCGTCGAGGCGCTCGACGACCACGACGACGTGCAGAACGTCTACGCCGACTTCGACATCTCGGAC
Organism: Polyangiaceae bacterium; assembly: GCA_036393165.1. Classification (GTDB taxonomy): domain Bacteria; phylum Myxococcota_A; class Polyangia; order Polyangiales; family Polyangiaceae; genus Palsa-1150. The sequence goes on from DASVWO010000110.1 coordinate 2,399, forward strand.
GAGGATCTCGCGGCGCTCGAGAGCGCTGGCTGAGAGAGGCTCCCGATGATCGTGCTGGGCCTCGATCCCGGCACGCGCCACTTCGGGTGGGGCGTCGTCGAGCGACGCGGCACGCGGCTCGTCCACCTCGCGCACGGCGTGGTGAACACGAACGAGAAGGCGCCGATCGCCGAGCGCCTCGTCCACATCGAGCGCGAGCTCGACGCCGTCGTGAAGCAGCACGGTCCGGCCATCGCCAGCGTCGAGGCCATCTTCTTCTCCAAAGATGCCACGGCGGCGGCGAAGCTGGGGCACGCACGCGGCGTGGCGCTCCTCGTGTGCGCGCGCGCGGGCCTGGGTGTGCACGAGTACCCGCCGGCGCTCGTGAAGCGCGCCATCACGGGAAATGGCCGCGCCGAGAAGGGGCAGGTCGCCCAGATGATCCGCGTCCTGCTGGGGCTCGCCGCCTTACCCCCTGCGGACGCGGCAGACGCGCTCGCGCTGGCTGTCACCCATTTGCAGCACATCCCTCGCCCGCCGGCCGGGGCCGTGCAATAAGTGGCCTGTCTCGAACGTCCAAAGGGCATAGGTTTCGCACCGTCAGAGCTAGGACCGACGATGAAGCGCCTGATCCTCCCCCTCCTCGCTGCCCTCGTGGTCGGCCTCGGTACGGCCGTCGCTCCCACCCCCGCGCAGGCCGACGCCGCGTGCATCCCGGCGGCGGGCGCCACGCCGCAGCAGGTCGTCGGTTGCGTCCAGGGCGTCTACGACCAGTCGCAGACGTACACGAGCCACTTCAGCCAGCACTTCTGGGTCAAGGCCTACAACCAGGAGAAGGCGTCCACCGGGCACGTCACCTTCTCGAAGCCCGGCAAGATGAGCTGGACGTACGAGGACGACCAGTCCAAGGGCAACCGCATCGTGTCCGACGGCGCGACGGTCAAGGTGTACGAGGCGAACAACAAGCAGATGTACGAGCAGTCGCTCGACAAGTCGCAGTACCCGGCGGCCCTCTCCTTCCTCACGGGCACCGGCAAGCTCGCCGACTCGTTCGACTTCCAGCTCTTCCCCGGCGACCAGATGAAGTTCCCGGGCGGCATGGTCCTCGTCGGCACGCCGAAGACGCCGACGGCGGCGTACAGCAAGGTCCTCTTCTACGTGGACAGCGCGACGGCGCAGGTGCGGCGCGTGATGATCATCGACGGCCAGGGCAACCGGAACCGCTTCGACTTCGACGACGCGAAGATCAACCAGCCGGTGCCGCCCGAGTCGTTCCGGTATACGCCGCCGCCGGGAACGTCGATCATCCATCCGTGACCCCCTGCCCCCACTGCGGCGCGCAGCAACGGCCGGAGCCGAGCGCGCTCTTCGTGTGGAGGTGCGGCGTGTGCGCGGGACCGGTGGTGCCGACGCCGCCGGGGTTGCCGCGCGACGACGGCGAGCTGGCGAGTCTCGTCGCGGCGCAGCGGGCGGGTGCGATGAGGCTCGGGTGGATCGCGGCGACCTTCGTGCTCGGGGGGATCGCGTCGATGGCCATCGGCCTCGCGCTGCTCGTGGGGCTGGCGGCGCACACGGCGTCGGCGGTGCTCTTCACGCTGGCCGCCGGGACGACGCTGCTCGCGCTGCTCGGAGCACGGCGCGCGAGGCGCGCGGGGAACGAGGCGCGGGCGAAGCGCGACGACGCATGGGTGCACGTCGCCGAGGAAGTGCTGCGCGCGCGGGCCGGCGAGGTCACGGCGAAGGAGCTGGCGACGGCGATGCAGACGGATGCGGAGCGCGCCGAGATGTTGCTCTCGCGGCTGTCGGCGAGCGGGAGGACGCGCGTCGAGGTGCGCGACGACGCGGAGCTGGCTCACCAGATCGCCGCCGACGCTGCAGCCGAGTCAGAGCCGGCTGCGGCGGCGGCCGCGGCTGCGGCTGCGCAAAAGAGGATCCAGTGAAGCGCCGGCGATCGCTCAGCCACGTCGGCGGCGAGGTGGATCGATGGGGCGACCGCGACGCCGCCGCATTGCTCGGGCAGGCGCTCGACGTGGCACCGGCGGCGGAGCCCTCGGGCGGCGAGGGCAAGGAGGACGATCCGGACCGCGTCCACGTGCACGGCTTCCACACGTACCCGGCGCGCATGCACCCCGCGACGGCGGCGCGGCTGGTGCGCGCGTTCTCGGACGACGGCGCGACGGTGCTCGATCCCTTCTGCGGCTCCGGCACGGTGCTCGTCGAGGCCATGATCGCGGGCCGCCGGGCGGTGGGCACCGACCTCAATCCGCTCGCGGTGCGGCTGGCGGCGCTCAAGACGGCGCCGCGCGACGCGCACGCACGCGAGGCGCTGGTGGCCGCGGCACGCACGGTGGCCGCGATGGCCGACGAGCGACGCGCGCGCCGCGCCGGAGCGACGCGACGGTATCCGCCGGAGGACGTCGCAGCCTTCGATCCGCACGTGCTCCTCGAGCTCGACTCGCTGCGCGCCGCCGCCGCCGACGTGCCGGACCGCGCGACCTCCGAGGCGCTCGGGGTCGTGCTCAGCGCGATCCTCGTGAAGGTGAGCCGGCGCACGTCGGACACGACGCACCACACCGCCCCGCGCCGCATCGCCGCCGGGTACCCGGCGCGGCTCTTCGTGAAGAAGACCGAGGAGCTCGCGCGGCGTCTCGCGGCGTTCGAGGCGCTGCTGCCGCCCGGGACGCCGCCGGCGCGCGTCGCCGTGGACGACGCGACGCGCCTGCGCACCGTGGCCGCGAGCACCGTGGACGCGGTGGTCACGTCGCCGCCGTACGTGGGCACGTACGACTACGTCGCTCACCACGCGATGCGCATGCGGTGGCTCGGGCTCGACGCGAAGGCGTTCGCCTCGGGCGAGATGGGCTCGCGCCGCAGCTACAAGAGGATGGCTGGCCCCGCCGAGGCGCGCGCCTCGTGGGAGCGCGAGCTCACGGCGGCGCTGAAGGCGATGGCGCGCGCGTGCCGCACGGGCGCGCGCATCGTGCTGCTCGTGGCCGATTCGGCCGTGCACGGCGAGGCGCTGCGCGCCGATGCCGCCGTCGCGGCGGTCGCCCCGCGCACGGGGCTCGAGCTCGTCGCGCGCGCGTCGCAGCGGCGTCCGCACTTCCACGCGCCCACGCAGCGCGTGTTCGAGCGGGCCCCCCGCGCCGAGCACGCGTTGTTGCTCGTGAAGCGGCACGCCGTATCCTGAAGCCCATAGCGGGGTGCTTCGCATGAGAGGCTTGCTTGGGATCGGGGCCGCGGCCGCCGCGGCGGTCATGGTGTGCGGCGCCGGGTGCGGCGGGAGCACGGTGACGTCGGGATCGGACGCCGGGAGCGACGGGCAAGGGAGCTCCGGGTCCGGCAGCGGCGGCGCGAGCTCGAGCAGCGGCGGAGGCAGCGGCAGCAGCAGCGGCAGCGGCGGGAGCAGCGGCAGCGGGAGCGGCGGAGGCAGCGGCAGCAGCAGCGGCGGCATCAGCATGTCCCCGTGCCCGCAGAACCCGCCGAGCGACGGCATCGCGTGCACGGTCAACGGCGCGCAGTGCGAGTACGGCACGAACCCCGATCCCTCGTGCAACCAGATCTTCGAGTGCCTCAACGGCATGTGGGCGAGCGGCGGCACCGGCGGCCCCTCCTGCCCCGGCGGCACGTGCCCCATGCGCTACGTCGACGTCGTCCCGGGCCAGGCGTGCTCTCCGTCGGGCCTCGCTTGCCCGTACGCGGAGGGCGAGTGCAACTGCTCCTTCACCACCCCGAGCGGCACCGGCACCACGCCGACGTGGCAGTGCTTCGCCCCGAAGGGCTGCCCCGAGCCGCGCCCGCGCATCGGCGACGCGTGCACGGCCACGCAAGAAGGGCTGAGCTGCGACTACGGCGCGTGCGCCGGCGGCGTGTCGGTGACGTGCACCGGCGGCTTCTGGACGTGGACGATGACGGCCTGCCCCGGATAGCCGCGTGCTAGACAGCTGCGATGGTGCGCGTCGCGTTCGAGCGCAACGAGACCGCCGGCGACGGCGACGGCCACGCGACCACGGTCGACGCGCCCCCGGGGGCGCGCCTCGTCGACCTCTGTGACGAGAACGCGGCGCCGGTCCCCTTTTCGTGTCGGAGCGCGAGCTGCGGCACCTGCCGCATCGACATCCTCGAGGGCGCCGATCTGCTGGAACCGCCGCGGGACGAAGAGCTGGATGTGCTCGACATCTTTGGCGACGACCCCTCCCGGCGACGCCTCGCGTGTCAGGCCCGTGTCAGGGCCGGTGACGGCCTGTTGCGCGTGCGCCCGGCCGAAGACTAATCCGCCCGGGGAAGAAAAATCGAGCGCAATAAGTCGCACGCACGACACTGGGGGCGATGGTAAGAGCACCGCACTTCGTCAGGGTCGAGCCCTCTTGGGAGGTCGGGGGGGCGCGCAAAAGCAGAACGAAAGGTGTCGGGAGCGATGAACATCAAGCAACTGGCTTTGGTCTTGGGCGCGACGGTCGCGCTGGTCGGCGGCGGCATGGGCGCGGTGGCCTGCAGCAGCAGCTCGAGCGCCGGCGGCAGCAGCGGCGGCAGCGGCGGCGGAAGCGGCAGCGGCAGCGGCAGCAGCGGCGGCATGGATTCCGGCGAGGACACCAGCAGCGGTAGCAGCAGCGGAGGAAGCGGCAGCAGCAGCGGCAGCGGGAGCAGCAGCGGCGGCGGCGCGGATTGCGGGTCGATCCCGAGCCTGCACGCGAACCCCCCGGGCGACGTCTACTGCGGCTACGCGGGCGACTCCGGCACCGCGCTCGACTGCGTCGTCGACGCCGGCCAGGGCTACTGCTGCCTCGGCGGCTCGCTCGGCGGCGGCCAGTTCGCGCCGCAGATGTGCGCGGGGACCGCTGCGGGCTGCACGAACGGCGGTGACCCGGACGCGGGCGGAAGCGCCGCGATTCCCATCCAGTGCAACCAGATCAGCGACTGCCCGCTGAACGGCGCGACGGGCGCGACCGCCTGCTGCATCCAGGGCGCTTCGGCTCCGGTCGCGGTCGCCGGCTGCGGCTACTCCAAGGCCAAGGGCGGCACCGCCGTGGTCTGCGAGGGCACGGGCGGCGGCTCGGCGACCGCATGCCAGCCTGGCGAGGTCCAGATCTGCTCCTCGAATGCCGACTGCCCCTCGGGCATGATGTGCCAGCCGGGCAAGTGGAAGATCTACCAGATCGGCTTCTGCATGTAGATCGAGCCCCCAGAACAGAGCACCACGAGCCCGCGCGCGCGCCCTCTCCAGGGGGCCACGCACGCGGGCTCGTGCCATTTCCAGCTCTTCTGTCATATCTCGGCCGGCATGTCCGATACGGGCAACACGACCTCCCCGGCCGATCCCTCGGAGCGCGCGTCTTCGTCCAATCCTGCTGACGCGTGGGCTCTCGGGTTCGTCATCTGCCACTGCACTCCGGAGCCGCGCCGCGCGGGCGAGGTCACGCTCTTCGACCCGCGCGCGAGAAGGCTTTTCGTCATCGGGCGCGCCGGGGTGCACTTCTTCCGGCAGCGGCCGGGGGAGATGGTCGACTGCGGGCGGCTGAAGGGGGACACGATCTCCGGTGAGCAGCTTCTCGTCTCCTGCGAGGGCGATGGGCTGCGCGTGCACAATGTCGGGCGCGCGCCCGTGTTCGTGGACGGCACGCGCGTTCCTCAGCATGCGAGCGCGCACGTACTGCCGAGCGCAGTCGTCGAGGTCTACGGGCACTCTGTTCTCATGGTCGTGCGACGGCCGCTCTCGCTACCGGAGCCGCACCGGCTGCTCATCCCGCTGCAGCCGTTCGGCGAGGTGGACCCGATGGGCTTCGCCGGCGAGTCGCCGCTGGCGTGGCAGCTCCGGAACGACACCGCGGCGGCGGCGCAGGCCGGGCGCAACGTCCTCGTCTACGGCGAGAGCGGGACCGGCAAGGATCTGGTGGCGCACGCCGTTCACGCGAAGTCGTTCCGCGCTCGAGGGCCCTTCAAGATCGCCAACTGCCCGGACTTCACGGACGAACTGGCGTCCGTGCAGCTCTTCGGGGGGCGCAAGAACTGGCCGAATCCCGGCACTGCCGAGACCATCGGGTACTTCCAGGCGGCCGAGGGGGGCACTCTCTTCCTCGACGAAATCGGCGAGATGCCCG
>DASVWO010000111.1:0-28972 GCA_036393165.1 Polyangiaceae bacterium
ACCTGCCGGCGGATCGCCAACAAGAGCCGCTGCCAGGTGGTCTCGATCGACTATCGCCTGGCGCCCGAGCATCCCTTCCCGACGCCGGTCGACGACTCGCTGGCCGCCTTCCGTCACATTCGCGACAATGCCGCCTTGTTCGAGGCCGATCCGGCGCGCCTCGCGGTCGGCGGCGATTCGGCCGGCGGCAATATCTCCGCCGTCATCTGTCAGATCTGCAAGCAGACCGGCGAACCGATGCCGGCCTTCCAGATGCTGATCTATCCCGCGACCGATGCGCGGCGGCAGAGCGAGTCGCGCGACCTGTTCGCCGAGGGCTACTTCCTCACGCAGGACCTGATGGAGTGGTTCTGGACGGCCTACGCGCCGGCCGATGCCGATCTCACCGACGTCCGCCTGTCACCCGTGCTGGCCGAGGATGTGAGCGGCCTGCCGCCCGCCTTCGTGCTGACCGCGGGCTTCGACCCGCTGCGCGACGAGGGCCGCGCCTACGCCGAGAAGATGGCCGCTGCCGGCGTGGCCGTGGAGCACGTGTGCGCGGAGGGCATGCCTCACGGTTTCCTCACGCTCGGAGGCGCGCTCTCCGAGGCGGCGCGCATCGTGCACCTCGTCGCCGACCGCGTGCGCGCCGGCGTGTCGAAGCGGGACGTCGCGTCGGCGGCGTAGATGCGGGCGCGTCCCAGCACCCTCGGGGGCATGCTCGCGCTCGGCGCGGCGCTCGCGTTCGGAGGGACGACGCCGCTCGTGCAGCGCTTCGGCCGTGGCGTAGGGCCCTTCACGACGGCCGCGTTGCTCTACGTCGGATCGGCGATCTTCGCCGCGGTGCCGATGGGGGCGCCCGATGCTCCCCGTCTCGGACGTCGCGACGTCCCGGTGCTGCTCGCCGTCACGGTGCTCGGTGCGGTCATCGCGCCGATGGCGCTCGCGTGGGGACTGCAGCACACCAGCGGCGTCACGGCGTCGCTCCTCTTCAACCTCGAGGCGCTCTTCACGGTGCTCCTGGCACGACTCATCTGGCGCGAGGCCATCGGCGGCCGCGTGACCGCGGCGCTGCTGGCCATCCTCGCGGGGGGCGCGCTCCTCGTGCTCGGCGGCAAGGCCGCATCGATCGAGGCAGGCTGGGGGGCGCTGGCCGTCGTCGCGGCGACGCTCGCGTGGGCTGGCGATAGCGTGCTCAGTCGCGCCCTCTCGCGCCGGAGCACGGCGCAGGTCGTCGGCGCGAAGAGCGTTCTCGGCGCGTCCATCTCGATCGTCTTCGCCCGTGCCATCTCCGAACCTTGGCCCGATGCCGTTGCCGTCGTGCTCCTCCTCGCCTGCGGCATCGTCGGCTATGGCGCGAGCCTGCGCCTCTACCTCCACGCGCAGCGCGCCTTCGGCGCGGCCCGCACGGGCACCGTCTTCGCCGCCGCCCCGTTCATCGGTGCCGCCGTTGCGTGGGCCATGGGAGAGCGCGCCGGCGGTCTCGCGACGATCACGGGCACCGCCCTCTGCGCGCTCGGCGTCGTCGTCCAGCTCACGGAGACGATCGAAGAGTCGCGCGTCGACGAGTGACGCGGCACGGAAGGCTCACCGCTCGTTGTCGTCGAGGAACTCGTCGCGCCGCGTGCGCTCTTCGGGAGACAGGTACCCGTCGAGGAAGGTGGCGAGCTCCCGACGCGACCGGAAGACCTGACGTTCGGGCTTCTTCGCCTCGCGCAGGACCTGCGCGACCTGCTCGTAAAGGAACACGTTGTCTTGCGCGACGAGCACTCCGTTCGCGAGGACGTTCGCGTTGTCTCGGCGCATCGTCCAGACGATCGTGTCGGCGAAGGTCGGCTCGAACCGATCCACCGCGCGCCAGTCGCAGACGAAAGCGAGGGGCGTCGCGGCTCGCTGGACCGCCGCCCGGACGTCGGCCACGAACGCGGAGAGCTGCTCGAGGCTCATCGGCGGGCGATAGATCACCTCGGCCAGCTTCCCGACTCGACGCTCCACACGCATCATGCGGACACCTTTCAATGCGGCGCGATGAGCGCCTCCATGAGGATGTTGATCCGATAGCGCTCCTTGGCGATCTGCTTCACCGCCTCCGCCACGTGCGGGTTGTCGCGCAGGATGCGGCTGAAGTCCGCCTTGTCGAGCACGAAGAGATCGCAGTTCGTCTTCGCCCGCACGTCCGCCGTTCGCGGCTGGCTCGTGAGCACCGCAATCTCGCCGAAGATGTCCCCGTCACGCAGCACCTTGAGCACCTTGCCCGTCTCGCCGAGCACCTCCACCTGACCGCGCGCGACGAGGTACAGCTCGCGCCCGATGTCTCCTCTCTGGATGATGGGCTCTCCCGCCGCCGCCTGTCGCGCGTGGAGCGCCATGACGACCTGCTCGAGGAAGAGCCGGTCGCCGTCCTTGAAGAGCGGCACGCACCGGAGCACCTCCTCGGTCACCACCTCGTGCCACTGTCGCCCGTCGCGGGCGACGAGGTCCGCGGCCACCTTCGGCCCCCAGCTCGCGCGTGCGTAGTTCGGGAAGTCCGTCGGCGGCTTCTCCTTCCACCGGTCGAGCATCGGTTGCGCCACCTTCCACGCCGCTTCCACCAGGTCGCCGCGCGAGAAGAGCGTCGCGTCTCCGTGCGAGCACGAGTAGAGCATCACCTCGTAGCCGGTGTAGCGCGACCCCTTGAACGCATCGCCGTACGAGAAGCGCATGTGCACCGGCTGGAGGTACAGGCGCGGGCCCGGGATCTTCGCCTGGAAGCGCACCTCGATGCCCTGGTACGGCTGGATGTGGAAGATGAGGCGATTCGGCGAGAGGTTCGTGACCGGCGTGCCGCGGAAGAGCACCTCCGGCGCCTTCTTGAACTCCACGACGATCTCGGTGCCGCGCTTCCACAGCGCCTTGCCCGACCGCAGGTAGACGGGCACGCCCTCCCAGCGCCAGTTGTCGATGCAGAGCCGTGCCGCCGCATAAGTCTCGGTGTTCGACGCCGGGTTCACGTCCTTCTCCTGGCGATACCCGGGCTTCACCACGTTGCCCGCGTCGTCGAGCTGCGGCCCGTACTGGCCGCGCACCACGTAGCGGTCCACCTCGGCCGGCGTGTAGTGCCGCACCGATTGAAGGAGCTTCGCCTTCTCGTTGCGGATGGCGTCGGCCTCGAACGATCCAGGCACCTCCATGCAGAGGTACGCGAGCATCTGGAACATGTGGTTCTGCATCATGTCGCGCAGAACGCCAGACTGGTCGTAGTACCCGCCGCGCCCCTCCACATCGACGGCCTCGGCGACGTTGAACTGGATGTTGTCGATGTAGTGCTTGTTCCACAGCGGCTCGAACATCCCGTTCGAGAAGCGGAAGGCGAGCAGGTTCTGCACCGTCTCTTTGCCGAGGTAGTGATCGACCCGATAGATCTCGGACTCCTGCCAGTTCGCGAGCACCTCGGTGTTGAGCTTGCGCGCCGATTCGAGATCGGTGCCGAACGGCTTCTCCACGATGCAGCGCTTCCAGCCCGGACCCTGCTTGAAGCCGGCGTGCGCGAGGTTGTCGCAGAGCAGCCCGAAGAAGCGCGGCGCCACGGCGAAGTAGAAGAGGACGTTGCCCTGGCAGCCGAACTTCGCGTCGAGCTTGGCCACCTCGCCGCGCAGCGTCTCGTAGAGGCCGGGGTCGGAGAACCCGCCTGGAACGTAGTGGAAGCGCTCGACCAGGTGGTCCCACGCCGGCTGGTCGAACGTCTCGCGCGTGTGGAACTTCTGGATGTTCTCGCTCATGCGCGCGCGGAAGGAGTCCGTCGTCAGCTCCTCCATCGCGGTGCCGAGCAGCGCGAACTGCTCGGAAAGCAGTCCGTCGCACGCCAGGTTGTACAGCGCGGGAACGAGCAGCCGCTTGGTGAGATCTCCGGACGCGCCGAAGACCACCATGACGAACGGCTGCGTCGGCGGGCTCGTTTCGGGCGCATCGAGCCCGCCGGCGCGCGCGACCTGGATCGATTCGGGCATGGTTTTTCGCTTCCTTCGAGTCTCCGAGGCTAACGGCTTTTACGGCGGGGGATAACCGGGTCATCATGAGGTCATGCGCAGAGCCATCTTCGCGCTGGCGGGCCTCGTGATCACGGCCGCGGTCGGCGCGGCGTGCGGGAGCGGCAGCAACGGCAATTCGGGCTTCGACTCGGGGACCGGAAGCAGCAGCGGCAGCGGCGGGGACGACTCCGGCTCCGACGGCACCACCGGACCGGCGTGCACCGGCGGCAAGACGGCCTGCGTCAGCGGGTGCGTCGACACGACGAGCGATCCCGCCAACTGCGGCAAGTGCGGCCTCTCGTGCGACGGCGGCACCTGCTGCGCGAGCGTCTGCGTCGACCAGACGGCCTCGTGCGCATTCTCGGTGACCGCGCTCGATCCCGCCCAGGGCAACCAGAATGGCGGCGACTGGGTGACCATCAAGGGCTCGGGCTTCGTCGCGGGCATGCGCGTGTACATCGGCACCGGCGCGGCTCCCGCGCACGTCGTCGACCCGCAGCACGCGCTCGTGCTCACGCCGCCCCTGACCGTCGGCTACTACGACGTCAAGATCACCTCGGGCGCGATGACGTCCGTCCTTCCGGGATCGTACCTCTCGGTGGCTGGCTCCGAGACGCCGCCCTGGACCGAGAAACCCATGAAGTTCGTTCGCGGCGAGGACCCCGGGCTCGCCGTGCTCCAGGACGGGCGCGTGCTCGTCGCCGGCGGCACCACGGTGCCCGACAGCGCGATGAACGCTCTCGCCTCGGCCGAGCTCTACACGCGCATGAACGACACGGTCACCTCGGCGCCCGGGATGATGAGCACCCCGCGCATCCAGAACGCGGCCGTCACGCTGCTCGACGGCAAGGTGCTCGTCGTCGGCGGCGCCGGCTGGAGCGATGCGGTCGCCAACAACAACACGCCCTCGGTCAGCGCCGATCTGTTCGACCCAACGAGCGGCACGTTCGCCCCGACGGCCCATCCGCTGACGACGGCACGCGCCGGCATCCGCGCGGCGCTCGCATGGGACGGGCGCGTCGTCATCACGTCGGGCGGCGACGCGACGGCCGACGTCTACGATCCGGTGGCCGACACGTTCACCAGTGTGCCGACTCTCGCGATGCACACCTACGGGTTCATGGTTCGCATGCGCGATGGGCGTGTGATGCTCGGCGCCGGCGACGGCGGGCAGACGGCCGTCGAGATCTTCGACCCGGCGCAGAACAAGTTCTTCATGGCGCCCCCGCTCAACCAGGGCCGCTCGATGCTCACCGCGCACACGTTGCCGGACGGACGCATCATGGTCATCGGCGGCGCCAGCATGAGCGCGGGCTCGGTCGACGTCCCGCTCGCCTCGATCGAGCTCTACGACCCCGCGACGAACAAGTGGAGCGTCGCACCCTACAGCTTGTCCACCGGCCGCTGCTGGCACGCGAGCGCTCTCGTGAGCGACGGAACGGTGCTCGTCATGGGCGGCTACAACGTGGACAAGAGCTGCATGCTCACTGCTGCGGCGCAGATCGTCGACCAGGTCGATCCGGTCGCAGGCACGGTGAAGCCCTTCGGCAGTCTGCCGCACCCGAACACCGAATGGACTGCCGTCACGCTGCACGACGGATCGGTGCTCGGCGTGGGCGGTGGCGCGTGCGGTACTCCGATGGCGCTTCCGTCGCTCGACTTCCTGCCGGGCAAGCCTTCCTCGCAATAGAGGAGGGCCCGACGCAAACTTGGCCGTCGACTCGCCGCGGGCGTAAGCCTCGTGGCATGAGCGCCATCATCGCCTTCCGCCGCTGGATGCTTTCGCTCTCGGCCCGCCGCCGCCACCCGCGCATCGATTCCAAGGTGCCCGTCGAGTGGCACGTCTTCGGCAGCGCCGTCCGTCATCTCTCTCGACTGGGGGACCTCTCGGTCGGGGGCGCGTTCCTGCGCACGCCCGCGCCGAAGCCCGTCGGTAGCCCCATCGTGCTCGATCTCGCCGCTCCGCGCGGCACGGTGACGGTCCACGCGCGCGTCGCCTGGACGGCGCCCACCGGCATGGGCGTGCGCTTCACGACCGCCTGAGCCGATTCGGGCTCAACCGCCGGGGTGACCCTCGGAGCCGAGGTAGTTCTCGAGCGATCGCGCGCGGTCCTGCAGCCGGTCGATCTGGTGGCGCATCAGGTAGCGCATCGAGAGGATGCCCACGACGCGACGCTGGATGTCCACGAGCGGCACGTGGCGGATGTGCTTGTCGAGCATGAGCTCGAGCGCGGCGGCCGGCTCCGCCTCCGCCGGGATGGTGTGAACCGGACTGGTCATGACCGCCGAGATCTTGGTGGTCTCCGGATCGAGACGTTCGGCCACGACCTTCCCCATCACGTCGCGCTCGGTGAACATCCCGACGGCGCGACCATCCTCCAGCACGAGCGCCGCGCCCACCTGGTGGTCGAGCATCACGCGAACGGCCTCCTGGACGGTCGCATCCCGGCGGATCGTCACCGGCGGCCTCCGTGCGAGACGGAGCAGCACGCTATCCATGGCGCACCCCCTTTCGGGAGAAACCTAACACGGTCCGCCCCGGTAGCCAGTCCTCCGGCGCGTCGATTCGCTCACCTCAGCGTGGGCGCGAGGCAGACGTCCTGGGCAGTTCCCGGAAGCGCGGGATACGACTTCTCCGTGCTGCGATAGCCATCTTTCACGGCGGTGAGGTTCAGCGACGCGCCTTTCGCCTCGCGCTGAACGTCGAACGCGAAGCTGCCGTCGCTGGCGGTCTGGACGGCCTCCCACTTCAGGCCCGTGGACGGCGACGCGAGCTGAACATCGGCTCCTTCGACGGGCGACTGGGTCTGGCAGTCGACGACGCGTCCGCGGAGGCGCGAGGTGTTCATGCAGCCCGCGAGCGCGACGAGAGTCAGGAGGGCGAGCGGGCGTCCGGCCATGCGCCGATCCTACATCCCGCCGCCGCTCGCGAAGCGTTCGCGGACGAGGGCCTGGAACTTGGGGAGACCGAGGCGATCGAGGAGCGGGAGGAGCGAGCGCTCGACGCGATCCTCGCGCACGACGTCGGCGAAGGCGCGGACGCCCGCATCGCCCGCGGCGATGACGTACGGCATGATCTCGGTGCGGCCCTCCTCGAAGGCCGCGAAGAGGATCACCGCCTTGAGGAACGCCGCCGAGACGTCGAGGAACGCGGGGCGCACGCCGCGGATGTAGCGGGTGAAGGGCTCGGCGATGACGCGCTTCTGGGACGAGTCCTTCAGCCCCGCGTCGGCGAGCTGGCGGCGGAAGTACTCGCTCGCGGAGACGGCCTCGCCGCCGGCGTTCTTGCGCCGCTCGGCTTCGTAACCCTCGGCGACGATGACGAGGGCGTACTCGGTTCGCGCGAGCGCTTGCGCGATTTCGGCCAGCACCTCGTCGGTGAAGCGGAAGAACGGGAGGACGACGAGGTGCGCGCGCACGCCGACCGCGCAGTGCAGCGCGTGGCGGCCGCTGCGGTTCCCCATCATCTCGAGGATGTAGACGCGCTTGTGCGTGTACGCGTCCTCCGCGAGGCCGCGCGCGATCATGGAGCCCGCCTCGACGCCGGACAGAAAACCGATGGCGCGGTCGCCGGCGAGGTCGTTGTCGATCGACACGTTGATGAAGCCCGTGGGCGGATGCGGGCCCTCGAGCTCCGCGAGCAGTGCCTTGGTGCCCTCGAAGGTGCCGTTGCCGCCGACGCAAACGAGGTGGGTGAACCCCTGCGCGCGGAACGTCTCGGCCGCCTCGGCGCGGCGCGCGCGGTCGAGGAAGCCCGTGTAGCGCTCGCTGCGGAAGTCGCTCCCTGCGTCGAGCACCCGCCGCGCCATCGAACGCGCCGGGATGCCCTTGCCGAGCAGCTCGTACCGCTCGCCGCGCCCGAGGATGAGGCGCTCGAAGCGCGGGTCGGTCGTCGCATCGCTCGTGAGGGACCGGAAGCCCTCGCAGGCGGCCCACACCTCGTAGCCACGGCGCGTCCCTTCCTCGGTGAGAGCGACGGCGACCGACGAGTACCCGGGCGCGTCGCCGCCGTCGAACACCACGAGCAGACGCTTCTCGGACGACGCGACGCTCTTGGGGCTCCCGAACGAGAGGGCAGGGGGCGACATGCCCCTAACGATACCCCTCGGCCTGCAGCGCGAACATGCGCGCGTACTTGCCGCCGCGGGCCACGAGGTCGTCGTGTGTGCCGCGCTCCATGATGGTGCCGTGGTCGAGGACAACGATGCTGTGGGCCATGCGGACCGTGGGGAAGCGGTGCGAGATGACGATGGTCGTTCGGCCGCGGGCGAGGGCGCGGAAGCGCTCGAAGACCGCGTGCTCCGCCTCGGCGTCGAGCGACGACGTGGGCTCGTCGAGCACGAGGATGTCGGCCTCCTCGCGCATGAAGGCGCGAGCGAGGGCGATCTTCTGCCACTGGCCCCCCGAGAGCTCGGTGCCGTCCTGGAACCAGCGGCCGAGCGCCGCGTCGAGGCCACCGGGTAGCGCCGACACGACCTCGTTCGCGCCCCCGCTCTCGACGGCGCGCCCGATGCGCGGCTCGTCCTCCAGATGGTCGACGCTGCCGAGGCCGACGTTCTCGCGCACCTTGAGCTGGTACTGGTTGAAGTCTTGGAAGAGGACCCCGAAGCGCTTGCGCAGGGCGATCGGGTCCCACTCGCGCAGATCGCGGCCGTCGAGCAGGATGCGCCCCTCGGTCGGCTCGTAGAGGCGCGTCAGGAGCTTCACGAGCGTCGTCTTGCCCGCGCCGTTGTCTCCGACCAGCGCGACGCTCTCGCCCGGCGGGATCGTGAGATCGATGTGTCGCAGCGCCCAGGCGTCCTTGCCGGGGTACTTGAAGCCGACGTCGTCGAAGACGATGCCGGTCGTGGTCGCGGTCGTGAGCGAGGTCGAGGTCGAGGTCGGGGTCGCGGTCGGGGACGCGAGCCGCAAGTACTCCCAGAGGTTCGACATGTAGAGGTTGTGCTCGTACATGCTCCCGATCGCGCCGAGCGCCGACTGGAACGACTGCTGCCCCTGCCGGAACGCGAGCACGTACATCGTCATGTTGCCGAGGGTGAGCAGACCCGCAGCCGTCATGATCGCCATCGCCGCGTACGCGCCGTAGAACGTGCCCGTCCCCACGAGCGAGAGCACCTGCGTCCACACCGCGCGCTTCACGTAGAGGCGCCGGTCCTCCTCGTAGAACTCCTCGCTCAGCTTCGTGTACCGCTCGAGCAGCGTCGGCCCCAGGCCGAAGAGCTTCACCTCCTTCGCGTGCTCGTCGTTCGCGAGGACGTACTCGAGGTACAGCAGGCGCCGCGACTCGGGCGAGCGCCAGTTGCGGATCTTGAACGCGAGCTTCGAGTACCGCATCTCGGCGACCGTCGCCGGCACCGTCGCGAGACACAGCGCGAGGACCGCCCACGGGCTGAACCGGAGCAGCAGCGCCGCGTAGCCCGCGAGCGTGATGATGCTCTGCACGAGCCCGAAGCTCTCGGTGACGAGCGCGATCGGTCGCGAAGACGCCTCGCGCCGCGCGCGCGTCAGCTTGTCGTAGAACTCGGAGTCCTCGAAGTACGAGAGGTCGAGCCCCAGCGCCTTCTCGAGGATCGTCACGTTGATGTCCACCCCGAGCCGCAACCCGAGGACGCTGCGCACGAGGCCGAGCCCCCGCTGCACCACCGCGAGCGCCACCACGAGCCCCAGCTCCACGAGCACCCACGCGAGCGTCGTCCGCCGGTCGTGCGCCACCACGCCGTCGACGATGCGCTTGCCGGCGTACGCCACGCCGAGAGGAACGAGGCCGCCCACGAGCGTGAGCACCGCGAGGGCCACCGTCATCCCGGGCGACGATCGCCACACGAGAGCCAGCGTCATGCGCACGTGCCGCACGCTCTCGCGGAGCTGGGCGAACAGGCTCCCCCTGGGCTTCTGTTTCGGCGGAAGTGGGCGCATTGACGGGCCGTCCCCAGCCCGATAGCACTGCTGGACCAGGTAGGAGGGTGCTCAGATGATCAAGACATGCTTCGCATTGCTCTCGGCCGTTGCTTTGCTGTCGCTGACGCCGGCCTGCGGCGGCGCCGCGCCGACGCCGGCGGTTCCGGACGCGAACTCCGCCAGCTCTGCCGCGGGTGGCGCGGCGGGTGATTCGGACGGCGACGGCATTCCGGACAGCGCCGACAAGTGCAACGGGCAGAAGGAAGACGGTCAGGCGCCGGATCCGAAGGACGGCTGCCCGAAGACCTGAGTCCCGCCCCCGATCACGCATCGACGAAGGGCCGCGTCATCCGTGACGCGGCCCTTTCGTTTGGTTGCGTGCGTCGCGCGTGACGCGCGCGCGAGCGAAGCCCGCGAAAAGACGCGACTTCCGCCGTGGTCCACCCGTTGCTGAAGGGGCGGCCCGCTGGAGGTCGCGATGTCCGAAGTTCCGTGGTGGAGAGAGCCGACACGCGCGCAGTGGTGCGCGTTCGGGGCGGCGTGGGCCGGCTGGGTGCTCGACGCGTTCGACTTCACCGTCTTCATGCTGGTGATGCCGAACATCGCGCGCGACTTCCACGTCGCGGCGGTGGCGACGGCGGGGTCGATCACGCTGACCCTGTTCGCGCGGCTCGCGGGCGGATTCGTCGCGGGCGCGGCGGCCGACCGGTGGGGGCGGAAGCTGCCGCTGATGATCTCGATCCTCTGGTTCGCCGCGTGCGACGGAGCGGTCGCGCTGGCGCCCTCGTTCGCCTGGATCCTCGTGCTGCGCACTCTCTTCGGTCTCGGCATGGGCGCCGAGTGGACGTCGGGCACGACGCTCGCGATGGAGAACTGGCCGGCGCGGAGCCGCGGCATCGCCTCCGGGCTGCTGCAAGGAAGCTGGGCGATCGGATACCTGCTCGCGGCGGGCGTGTCGGCGGTGGTGCTCCCGGCGTGGGGGTGGCGTGCGCTCTTCGTCTGCGCGGCGGTGCCGGCGATCCTCGTCATTCCCATTCGCTTCGGCATCGTCGAGAGTGCCGAATGGCGAGCGGCGAGGGCGGCCCGACCGGTCGCGCGTCCCGCGTTCGACGCGCCCACGTTGCGCAAGGTCGTCTGGGCGTCGGCGGCGATGGCCCTCGGGTTCGGCGCCTACTACGCGATCACCGCGCTCTATCCGACGCTGCTGCAGACGGAGCTCGGCGCCGACGCGCGCGGTGTCGCACGCCTCGTGGCGCTCTTCAACGTGGGGATGCTCGGCGGATCCGTCGCGTGCGGTCTGCTCGCGTCGCGTCGCGGTGTCGCGGTCGCCATCGCGGTGCCGGCGACGGCCTCGGTGCTCGCGCTTCCGCTCTACGTCGGCGCCGTGCCGGGTGGGCTCACGCTGGGCGCGTTCGCGACGGGCGTGCTCGGCGCCGGCTTCTGCGGCGTCGTGCCGATGCTCCTCACGGGGATGTTCGACGCGGACGTGCGCGCTCGCATGGTGGGCATCGTCTACCACGTCGGTGCCGCCCTCGCGGCGCTGGTGCCCACGCTCACGGCGGCGATCGCGGCGCGCGCGCACGTGTCGCTCGGCGTCGCCGTGTTCGTCGTCGCCGGCGCGTGCGAGCTCGCCCTCGCGGCGGTAGTCCTCCGCGGTCGGCGGCTCACGGTCGCTTCCGGCGCCATCGCGCGCGTCGCTGGCGCCGCCGGGCTCGTGCTCGTCGTGGCCCTTCCCCTCACGTCGTGCTCCGACGCGGCATCGCGCGGTAGCGAGGGA
Organism: Polyangiaceae bacterium; assembly: GCA_036393165.1. GTDB lineage: Bacteria > Myxococcota_A > Polyangia > Polyangiales > Polyangiaceae > Palsa-1150. The sequence goes on from DASVWO010000111.1 coordinate 11,662, forward strand.
ATCGCGAGCACGTCGTCGGCGGTGGACACGCTCGAGGCGGTGGCGAGCTTCGGCGCCAACCCGGGCAACCTCCAGATGTTCCGCTACGTGCCCGCGTCGATGCCGGCCGGCGCGCCGGTCGTCGTGATGCTCCACGGCTGCATCCAGACCGCGGCCGACTTCAGCGCCGTCGGCATCGATGCGCTCGCCGACCAGTTCAAGTTCTACGTCGTCTACGCGCAGCAGCAGTCGGCCAACAACCCCGACGAGTGCTTCGACTGGTTCGGCCAGTACAACACCCCGAGCAACAAGGCGAACATCACCCGCGGCCAGGGCGAGAACGAGTCGATCAAGGAGATGGTCGACAAGATGAAGGCCGACTTCTCGGTCGACGCCTCGCGCGTCTACGTCATCGGCTTCTCGTCGGGCGCCGCCATGGCCGCCGTGATGATGGCCGCGTGGCCCGACGTCTTCGCGGCGGGCGGCATCGACGCGGGCATTCCCTACAACTGCCCCTCGCAGACCAACTCGGACGTCTGGACGTGCATGAGCCCGGGCAAGACGCAGACGCCTGCGCAGTGGAGCGCCGCGGTGCGCGCGGCGTACCCGAGCTGGAACGGGCCGTGGCCGCGCGCCTCCATCTGGCAGGGCACGCAGGACACGACGGTCGCCCCGGCGAACTCAGTGGAGCTCGTGAAGCAGTGGACCGACGTGCACGGGCTGACGCAGACGCCGACGGCAAGCACGATGGACGACGGGCAGCAGCGCGACACGTTCGCCGACGCGAACGGCAACGTGCTGGTCGAGCGCTGGCAGGTCGCCGGGATGTCGCACGGGTTCGCGGTGGATCCGACGACGTCGTGCGGGATGCCGGGTAGCTACATCTACGACGAGCACATCTGCACGGTGCGGCACATGATCGCGTTCTTCGGCCTCGCCGGGAACACGGGCAGCGGGAGCTCGTCGGGCGGGAGTGGAGGCAGCAGCGGCAGCGCCGGAGACGGGGGCGGGGGCAGCGGCAGCGGCGGAGACGGCGGCAGCGCCAGCGGCGGCGGGAGCGGCAGCGGCGGCGCGAGCAGCGGCGGTGCGTCGTCGGGCGGCGGGTCGTCCGGAGGCGCGTCTTCGAGCGGAGGAGCGTCGGGGGATGGCGGCGCGGAGGAGCAAGGCGGGACGGGTCTCGCCGGCTGCAGCGTCGGAAGGTCGAGAGATGGCGCGGGGGTGGGGGCGGCCGTGGTGGCGGTGCTCGCGCTCGCGGTCACACGCAAACGGAGAAGGAACGAGGAGAGGTGAGAGTCATGAGGTCGCAAGCATTCGTTCTGTTGTCGGTGCTCGGCTTGGTCGCCGCCGCGCCGGGATGTCTGTCGGGAACCAACGGCGTGCCGAGCGCGCAGGGAGGAGACGCCGGAGGGGTCTCGGGTGACGACCCGACGAAGAACCCGAACGACGCGGACGTCATCCAGTACCGCGACCTTTCGTCGCATCCGGGGTGCACGACGGCGGGCCTCTCGTACACGCCGGCGAACATCCCCGGCTTCCCGTGCGCGGCAAAGGAGTACCTGCCGGCGATGGAGGACACGAGCAAGCCGATCGTGCTGCTCGTTCACGGCAACTCGGACTCGCCCGCCGAGTTCGAGGTGTGCCACCCGGGGAGCGATCCCGTCACGAGCGGGTGCGTCGACCCGAGCAAGTCGCCGCCGATGCTCGCCGAGCGACTCGTCGCCGCCGGCTTCCACGCGTTCGCCGTCGACCTGCGTCCGGACAAGAGCGACGACCCGACCTGCCAGATGGGGCCGACGTGCAACGCGGCGAAGAACATGGATCACGCCTGGGGCGTGCCCATCGTCCAGAGCTTCGTCGAGGCGGTGATGAACGCGTACCCGAACCGCGAGATCTCGATGCTCGGCTTCTCGTACGGGCCGGGCGTCATCCGCGACGCGCTCCGCCGCCTGCACCGCGACGGCAAGAAGCCCTTCGAGCACATCCGCGATCTCGTGTTCGTCTCGGGCGGCAACCACGGCGTGTCGACGTACCAGCAGCTCTGTCAGAACGAGCAGGACCCGGCGAACACCAGCATGGCCGGCCGCTGCGCGTGCGAGATGGGCAACCGCACCGGGTACATGGCGACGCCGTTCCACGCGCCGCTCAACGGGCCGAACGGCGCGTACGAGACGCCGTGCTCGGACGGGTCGCACGCCTTCGGGCAGACCGGCGTCTGCGGCGGACACACCGTCCGGTACACGACGCTCGTCATGAAGGACATCTCGCAGGGCACCTACCAGGACGAGTTCGTGTCGCAGTCGGCCGCGATGCTCATGGGCGCCGACAACGAGACCGACGAGCTCACCGATCAGGACGAGACGGGCTACTTCTACAACGGCGCCTTCAAGAATCACTTCGGCTCGGTCCGGAGCGAGGCGGCGCTGACGAAGATCATGTCCTGGTTCTCGCGCTGAGAAGCACCCGAGACAGTCGACATGAAAGCGCTAGTACGCGTGGCCGCAGGCGCGGCCACGATGGTCGCCGTACATCTCGCGGGCGCTCAGGAGCCCACCGAAGGACCGCAGCAACCTGAAGCCCCGGTGGCGCCTCCCGCGCCGCCGGCGCCTCCACCGCCGCTGCAGCCGCAGCAGGCTCCCGCGGTCCATCTCACCGTCCAGCCCTTCGCCTCCATCGTCGGCGGCCTGAAGCTGGACACCGTCATCCAGGGGCCGCACGAGCAGCGCGAGGCCCGCATCAGCGCCATCTCGGTCGCCGACTTCGGGCTGCGCGGCAAGCTGGGCGACAACTTCTACTTCGTCAGCGAGCTGCTCGCGGGTGGAGGAGGAGGCGGGGATCCCAACACGCTGCCCGGGTTCGAGCTGCACGGCTCGAGCACGTGGCAGGGGCAGGCGCAGCTGCAGGTCCGCCAGCAGCTCGTTCGCTACGCCGAGGGCCGCTGGATGGCCGAGGTCGGGCGCGTCATCGACGAAGGGAGCATCAACTTCCTCTCGGCCCACGTCGGCGACACGCTCTACCAGGACACCGCGACCGTGTACCCGCTGCTCTACAGCGGGTTTCTCCTCGGCAACGGCGTGCGCGGCACCGTGGAGCTCGTGCACGGGCTCCGGCTCGGGCTCTCCTTCCTCGCGGGCAACCCGGTGTCGCAGACCGGGAGCCTGCAGGTCGGCGGCAGCTTCCCGCCGTTCAACCGCTTCTACATCCAGCCGTACCAGAACGTGAAGCAGACGCCGGACAACTCGCCCGACGACACGTTCCACATGATGCTCTTCGCGCCCTCGGCGATGTTCGAGGACGAGCTCGTGCAGGTGCGCGCGGAGTTCCAGGGGTACACGGTCGACACGAACACCAACTCGACGCAGGACCAGCCGATCCACGGGTACAACGCGCGCGGCACGGCGAGGCTCAAGCTGCTGGGCGACACCGTGTCGCCCTTCGGCAGCGCCGCGCTCGATCGCAACGACACGGTGAACCCGAACAACGTGGCGCAGCTCGCGCCCGACAAGTACACGTCGCTCACCTGGGGAGGGGGGATCGACTTCAACTACGCGCACCGCACGCCGACGCGTCCCGACGGCATCGGCCTGCAGTACGACCGCGTGCAGTTCCAGGTGGGCAACGGGCCCGTCACCCAGATCCAGTTCGTCAACGTCGGGACGACCTACTGGATCAACGACTGGATCGCCGCCGGAGCGCGGCTCGCCGTGTGGGTGCTCAGCCAGCCCACCGCGCACGACGAGGGAGAAGTCTCGGGGCTGGCGACGCTGAGGGCGGAGTTCTGACGACGCGCTTCGCGCCGAGTCCTCGCCCGGGGGAGCGTAGGGCTCGGCGCGGCGTGCGTCGGTCGCCGGCGAGCGACCCGCTCGGTGGCCGCGCGCGCCGCACTGTTCGATTCACTCGTAGCAGGCGTACATGCCCGCTGCGTCCGAGATGACGCAGATGCCGCTGCTCGCCGAGGGACAGGTATCGGGACAGAAGATGGTCGAGCGGCAGCCGGCGGACTCGAAGGCGTTCACGTCGTCGACGAAGGTCGTGTACGCCGTGGACGTGCCGTCGGCGAGGTAGACGGTGCAGCCACACCAGTCGTGCGCCTGGGCCTTGCAGACGTTCTGCATCGTGGGCACGCACACGAGGGCCGGGCCGAGGGCGTTCTTCGCGCTCTGGAGGAGCTGCGCGCAGTCGGGGCCCGTGCCGTCGCCGGTACTCGGTGAGTCCATCGGAGATGCGTCGACGATGGGCTCCTCGGCGACGTCGGCCGGTGGCGCGTCGGACGCCTCGGACACGGACACGTCGGCGCCGAGCACGTCGCGGCCGGCGTCGCTCGGGGGCGCGCCCCGGGCGACGGTCCAGTCGTAGGAGCAGCCGGCGAGGAGCAGCGCCAGGACGGCACGACGCATGCGGACTGGGAGCCTACGATATATGTGGTGCGTGCGCAGGCCGGTCGTGCTGTTCGTGCTGCTCGCGGCCGTCGCGGGCGCCGTGGGCGCCATGCCTGCGGACGCGTGGGCCGACGCGGCGACCGAGGCGCACGAGGCGTACGACCGCGGGACGAGGGCCTATCGCAAGGGTGATTACGCGACCGCCGCGAGGGAGTACGCGGCGGCCGATGCGCTGTCGCCGAGTCCGGTGGCTTTGCAGGCTGCGCTCGATGCGGCGGTGCTCGCCGACGATCCGGTGATCGGGGTGGAGCTCATCGATCGCGCGAAAGGGTCGCCGCGGACGAATGCGCTGGCCCTGTCGATCCTGACGGCGCAGCGGAAGTTTGCGCGGAGGACCGGGAGGATTCACGTCGCGTGCGGCGGGGCGGGCTCGTGCATCGCTAGCGTCGACGGGGCGGCGGTGGATCCGGCGAAGCCGGTGGTCGTGAGGGTGGGGGCGCACACGGTGATCGTCGAGAGCGGAGGGGCGGCGACGACGAAGGACGTGACCGTGGGGCCCGACGAGGTGATCGAGGTGGCGCCGGCTCCGGGCGCGGGGGCGGGCACGGCGACGGCGACGGCGCCGGCGACGGCGGCAGCGCCAGCATCAGCGCCAGCGACGGAGACGGCGGCAGCGCCGGCGGCGGCGGCAGGAAGGGGGGAGGGCGCGCGAGGGATCTCGCCGATCTGGTTCTGGGTGGGGCTCGGGGCGACGGGGATTGCCGGGACCGCGACGATCGTGTCGGGCATCGATACCGCCAATCAGCACTCCTCGTTCGCGAGCCATTGCACCGGGGGCAACCACGCCGGCGACTGCGACACGCGTGCATCGAACGGATCGTCTGCGCAGACACGCACGAACGTGCTGCTCGGCGTCACGGCGGGTCTTGCCGTTCTCACGACGGCGACGGTTTTCTTCGTGCACTGGCATGACGCGCGCGTTGGCGTGTCGCCGGCCGGCGTTGCCGTGACGCACAGCTTCTGAGCGTGAGAGCTCGTCGAGCTGGCATCTATGAAAAGTCACGTGAAGGTTAGTGACCTGACCTACACGACACTTCTCAGTTCGGTCGGGTGACGTTTCGTTCTTGCCGCGTCGCCTGTGACGCGTGCTCGGTCTGCAAGCGCTGCGTCCATGGTGACGCACCGTGCTCACGTGGCGGCGCGAATCGAGGGAAAGGCGCGCGGCACGTCGCGTGCCCTTGGCCGGCGACATGTCGCGATGGTTCGTCGTTCCCCTCGTGGTCTGCGTGCTCGGTGCGTGCGCGCGTCCCATCTACGGCCCGGCCGGTGACTCGGATGGAGGAGACAACACGAGCCCGACCGGGTCGGACGACTCGGGGACGTGGACCGGCAGCGGAGGCGGCGGTGGCGGAGGGGGTTCCGGAAGTGGCTCGCAGCCCGGTGCAGACGGAGGCGTCGTCACGGGCGGCGACGGTGGCGGTGGGGGCGGTGGGCCTCCCGGCGACGGCGGGGGAGGCGGGGGAGGGAGCCGCACGGCGGCGAAGTGCAGCGCGAACAGCAGCTACGGAGCCGCGCTGCCCGGGGGGCTCACGATGTACGAGTGCGATCCGACGGGCATGGAGGGCAAGACGGCGCAGGCCGCGCCGCTCGTGCTCGCGCTGCACGGGTACACGCAGGGGGCCTACGAGGCGCCGCCGTCGTCGTGGATGCCCGGCCCGGGCGACCCGAACCAGTGGGGGTACATCAACACGACGCAGTGGGCGACGCTCGCCGAGACGTACGGGTTCTACGTCGTCTTCCCGTCCACCGGGAACGCGACGAACGCGAGCCAGGCCGACACGAGCGTGCGCTCCTTCTACTGGTACCAGTCGTTCTACGTCACACGAAACACGTACGAGAACCAGGACGCGGCCGACATCGTCGCCATGGTGCAGGCGATGCAGAAGGCGCACAACATCGACGCGAGCAAGGTCTTCATCAGCGGTCTGTCCGCCGGCGCGGCGATGGCGAACATCATGCTCGCCTGTTACCCGGACGTCTTCGCCGGCGGCGCGTCGTTCGAGGGCGTCGCCGTCGGGTGCGACACGAACTGCGCGGCGCTCGGCAAGGCGCCACCCAACGGCAACTGGACGTGGCCGGGCAACCACCCGTCGAGCAACGTCACGAACTGCGATCCGAGCTACTGGGGAGACGCCAGCAAGCCGAAGCCGAAGCTCATCGTCTTCCAGGGCGGCAAGGACGGCGCGGTGACGCAGCAGAACATGGGGGACCTGGTGCAGCAGTTCGCGGGCGCGCTCGGCATCTCGTCGACGCCGTCGGGGACCGGGACGCTCAGCGGGCAGCAGTACACGACGTACGGCAGCGGGCAGCTCGCGACGGTGTTCATGCCGAACATCGGCCACGGGACGCCGGTGCAACCGGGACCGCCCTCGTCGAGCCCTCCTTATTACGTCGTCGGCGCGCCGCCGGCGGCCGACCAGGGAGGCTGGGATCCGATGCCGAGCCTGGAGATGGTCGACGACGCGAACCTCGTGCAGGACTGGACGAACACGACGGGCATCTACGGCCCGTATTACGCGGCGAAGTTCTGGGGAATCGTCCCCTGACCCTCGTCGGGACGGTACGATGCGGGCGTGGCCCGGCTGCTCGTGCTCCTGCTCGTGGTGTGCGGGCTGCTCGGGTGCGCGTCCGAGCCGTACGTCTCCGTCGCCGACTGGACCCTCGAGTGCGCGGGGTGCACGACGTCGGCCGTGCACCTCCCGGCCAACGTCGATAGACGGCTCGCGCAGGGCGTGACGCAGTACACCCTGCGGACCGAGGTGCCGCTGCCGTCCGATCTGCGCGGACGCGAGCTGACCCTCACGCTGCCCGTCGTCTACGCGCGCGGCACGCTGCGCATCGCGGACGAGGACGTCGAGCCTCTCGACCGCTCGCTGCTCGACCGCGTCCGTCCCACCGACGCGCAGCTCGTGTTCCGCATCCCGGCGCGGCTCACCGACCGCGAACGACTGCAACTCGCGCTCACGATGGACAGGCCGGACGCGTTCCTCTCGGGCCTGTTCGGGGAGCCGCCGCGGCTGGCGGCGGGGCCGTACGGAGAGATCGACTCGCGCTTCGCCCGCGCGGCGAACGGCGCGTCTTGCCTCGCGGTGCTCGTCCTCGCGTCCTGCATCGCCGCAGCGTACCTGGTGCTCTTCCTCCTCGATCGCCGCCGGGCCGCGGACGGGTGGTTCGCGCTCATCGCGGCCGGTGTCGCGCTGTGGCACGCATGCGTCTGCGGGCTCACCCAGCTGCTCGACACGCGCGACATCCTGCACGTGCCGGTCTTCGCCACGGGCGTCATCTGCGTCGGCGCCCCCTTCTTCGTTCACGCGCACTTCCGCCACGACCGGCCGCCTCGGCTGCTCGTCGCTGCCCTCGTGGTCCTCGGGATCGGCGCGTTCGCTCTGGCATGGCGCCCGGTGCCGGGTCCGTGGCGCGAGTACGCGCTGCAGATCTTGATCATCGCGACGGTCGCCTACCAGCTCTGGTTCCTCGGTCGCAGCGTGCGGGCGCGCGACCAGCGCTCCGACGCGCTGTGGATGCTGGCGAGCTGGGTGCTCGTCGGCGGCGTGGGGGTGGTGAACCCCGTCGGGCAGCTCCAGGTGACGCCTGCGTCGTGGCTCGTGTTCGTCCTCGTGCACGCCGCGCTGCTCGTCCGCGCCCACGCGCGCTCCCTCCGCACGCTCAACGCGGAGCTCGCGACCCGCGTCTCGCTCCTCGAGCAGAGCAACCGCGAGGTCGCGACGCTCAACGACGAGCTGCGGCGCCAGGTCGGCGATCGCTCGGCGCGCCTGGTAGAGACCCTCGCGAACGTCGGGCGCCTGTCGATCCACGCGCACGTGCTGACGCCGGGGCAGCTGGTGGGCGACCGGTACCGCGTGAAGCGACGGCTCGGAGAGGGCGCGATGGGCACCGTCTACGAGGTGGAGCGCACGACCGACGGCAAGCGCCTCGCCATGAAGACGCTGTCGCACGCGCGCAGCGGCGCCGAGCTGGCGCGGCTCGCGCGGGAGGCGGAGGTCGCGACGAAGGTCGTGCACCCGAACGTGGTCGGCATCGTCGACGTCGATGTGTCCCAGGCGGGGATGCTCTACGTCGTCATGGAGCTCGTCGAGGGGCCGCCGCTCAGCGCGCTCACCTCGCGCTACGGGGACCCCGGGTGGGCGCGTGGCGTGCTCGCGCAGGTCGCCTCGGGGTTGAGCGCCCTGCACGACGTGGGCGTCGTGCATCGCGACCTCAAGCCGGCCAACGTGCTGCTCGACCAGCGCGACGGAGCGACCGCGCGCGCCAAGATCGCCGACTTCGGGATCGCACGGCTCGGGGACGACACGGAGGCGGACACGCACAGGGACCGGCGCATCGATGCCGAGGCCGAGACGGTCCAGGCCGCATTGCTCGCGGTCGGTACGTCGGACCCGAGCTTGACGGCCACGGGCGTCGCGCTGGGGACGCCGCTCTACATGGCCCCGGAGCTGGTGCACGGGTCACGCGACGCGCGGCCGTCGTCGGACATGTGGAGCTTCGGCGTCATGGCCTACGAGCTCGCGACCGGGCGCCTGCCCTTCGAGGTCCCGCCGGTGCAGGAGATCGTGTCCACGGGTCGCTGGAAGGACGCGCCGGTCGACACGGCGACGCTTCCGGCGCCGATGGGGACCATCGTCTCGCGCTGCCTCGAGGCGGACCCGGCACGCCGGATGACGGCGCGTGAGGTGGCCGAGGCGCTGGCAGGGTAGACTGTACCCACGTCTGCGCCGTCCCGCCTTCGTCACGAGCCCATTCTGAAGATCGCCTCGGGCGGCATGGCGACGGTGTTTCTCGGGGCGCTCGAGGGAGCGCACGGGTTCCGGCAGATCGTGGCCATCAAGCGGCCGCACCCGCACCTGCTCGACGACAAGGGCTTCCGGGAGGCGTGGCTCCGCGAGGCGCGTCTCGCGTCGGGGATCCACCACGCGAACGTGGTGGACGTGCGCGACGTGGAGGACGTGGGCGACGCGATCCAGCTCGTCATGGACTACATCGAGGGCGCGTCGCTCGGGGAGCTCGTGGCGATGCGGGCGACCGCCGGGGGACGGCTGCCCCCGCGCGTCGCGGTGCGCATCCTGCTCGACGCGTGCGCCGGTCTGCACGCCGCGCACGAGGCGCGCGACGAGTCGGGCAAACCGATCGGGCTCGTGCATCGCGACGTGTCGCCGCAGAACATCCTGGTCGGCGTCGATGGGGTGGCGCGCGTGACCGACTTCGGCATCGCCAAGTGCGTCGAGACGAGCGACGGAACTTCGCGCAACGCGCTCAAGGGCAAGGCGGGCTACATGGCGCCCGAGTACGTGAGGGGTGACGCGATCGACCGCCGCGCCGACGTGTTCGCGCTGGGCGTGGTGCTGTGGGAAGCGCTCTGCGGGCGGCGGCTCTTCCGGGGACAGACGGACGCCGAGACGCTCGAGCGCGTGCTGACCGCTCCCGTCCCGCCCGTCTCGTCGACGGTTCCGACGCTCGCGGCGCTGGACCCCGTCGTGGCGCGGGCGATCGAGCGCGTCCGTGACGTGCGCTATCCGAGCGCCGAGGCGCTCGCGCGCGCCCTGGAGGAGGCGGCGGAATCGATCGACGGCATCGCGAAGCACGCGGACGTCGCCCGATTCGTGCGCGAGACCGTCGGCGAGAAGCTGGAGGAACGCCGCCGCGCGCTTCGCGACGCGCCGAGAGACGTCGACGTTTCGCCCGTGCCCACGGAAGCGCCGACGGTGCAGGCGGTGCCGAGACGGAAGCCCTCGAGAGTCGGCCTGGTCGTCGCCATCGCTGGCGCCGTCGTGGTCGCGGGGGTCACGGCCGCCGTGCTGGCGCACAAGAGCGCACAGCCGGCAAACGCGGCCCCGACGCTTACGCCGAGCCCGACCCCGACGCCGAGCCCGACCCCGACCCCGACCCCGACCACGACCGCGACCACGACCCCGACCACGACCGCCGCTCACCCCGCGAAGCCTGCGCACGTTCCCCCGCCGAACCCCTATCCTGCGTCCCGCTAGATGCCCCCCGACTACCCGCAGGATCCCACCTCGCGCATCGCCGCACGTCCCTCGATGCGCATCTGGTCGCTCGACCTCCTCGTCGTCGACGGCCCGTCGCGCGGCGCCAAGGCGAACGTCAGCAGCGGCACGGCCCGCGTCGGGGCCGCCGACGGCAACGATCTCACCATCGCCGATCCCACCGTCTCGCGCGTGCACTGCGAGCTCGTTGCCCGTGCCGGCGCCATCACGCTGCGCGACCTCGGAAGCACCAACGGCACGTTCGTCGAGGGCGTGCGCGTCCGTGACGCCGAGATCCCTCCCGGCGCCGTCGTGCGCGTCGGCGCCTCCGCGTTCCGCGTGGACGTGGGGCAGGAGCCCTCGTTCGTCGAGCTGAGCGCCCGCGAGGCCTTCGGGGAGCTCGTCGGATCCAGCCTCGAGATGCGTCGCCTCTACGCGGCGCTCGAGCGTCTCGCGCCGACCGACACGACGGTGCTCGTCGAGGGCGAGACCGGCACCGGCAAGGACGTGCTCGCGCGCTCGCTCCACACGGCGTCGCCGCGCGCGGCCGGGCCGTTCGTCGCGGTCGACTGCGGCGCGATTCCCGAGAACCTCGTGGAGAGTGAGCTCTTCGGCCACGTGCGCGGTGCGTTCACCGGCGCCGTCGGGGATCGCAAGGGGGTCTTCGAGGAGGCGCACGGCGGCACCCTCTTCCTCGACGAGATCGGCGAGATGCCCATCGCGATGCAGCCCAAGCTGCTGCGCGCGATCGAGTCGCGGTCGGTGCGCCGCGTCGGCGCCACGACGAGCCGCCCGGTCGACGTGCGCATCGTCGCCGCGACCAACCGTTCGCTCGCGCGCTGCGTGAACGAGGGGACCTTCCGCGAGGACCTCTACTACCGGCTCGCCGTCGTGACGCTCTCGCTCCCGCCGCTGCGCACGCGGCGCGAGGACATCCCGACGCTCGCGCGCCACTTCCACCGTGCCATCGCCGGAGCAGACGCTGCGGAGCTGCCGCCCGAGTTCCTCGCGCGCCTGATGGGTCGGAGCTGGCCGGGCAACGTGCGCGAGCTGCGCAACTTCGTCGAGCGGAGCGTGTCGCTCGGGCTCATCGACGAGCGACCGCCGTCGACGGCGCCGGCTTCCGCGCGGCCGCCGGCGGGCAGCGGCGCGCAGGGTGGGCCGGACATCGGCGCGATGCTGGCGATGCGCCTTCCGCTCAAGGAGGCGCGTGCGGCGTGGATCGGGAGCTTCGAGAGCATCTACGTGCGCGACGTGCTGCGGCAGTGCGGCGGGAACGTCACGCGCGCGGCGGAGCGTGCGGGGGTGAGTCGGCGGTTCCTGCAGCGGATGATCGCGCGCCTCGGCATCAAGCCGTCCGAGGTGGGTGCTTCGGAGCGCGACTTCACGGGCGACGACGAGTAGGATCTCGGGCCCATGAAAAGGGTCCTCGTGGCAATGCTCTGTGTGCCTCTCGTGGTGGCGTGCGTCGTCGAGAACACGACGCCTCCGCCGCCTCCACCTCCGCCGCCGCCTGTGCCGACTGACACGGCGACCGCGACCGCGACGGCGACGGCGACGGCGACCGCGACCGCGACCGCGACGGCGACGGCGACCGCCGACGCGGGGCCGGCGCAGGACGCCGGGCCGACGGATGATGGGGGCGGGGCGCCGGCTCAGTACCGTTCGTGCAAGATGGACAGCGATTGCGTCGCCGTGCCGCGCGTCGGTTGCTGCGACAACGGCTGGAAGGAAGCCGTCGCGGCGTCGCAGAAGGACGCGTACGCGAGCTCCTTCCACTGCCAGGAGCGCGCGATCTGCCCGCAGTACAAGGTGGTCGACACGCGGGTCGCCCTCTGTGAGAACGCGACGCACCTCTGCACGATGGAGAAGCCGGAGGACGTGCACTGCGGCGGGTTCGTCGTGAACGCGCACAAGTGCCCGGCCGGCTACACGTGCCCGCGGAGCAAGGTGCCCGACGTCGGGAGCACCTGCACCAAGGGCCCCTGACGGCGGCCCTTCCTTCCTTCAGTCGCCCGAGTCCAGCGTCTCGCGCACCTTGCGCGCGAGCTCCTCGAGCGTGAACGGCTTCGACAGTACGGCGTGCCCGCGCCGGCGCACGATCGAGCTCACCTGAGCGTGGTCCGGCGCGTAGCCCGTCGTGAAGAGCACCTTGAGCCTCGGCGCCATGGCGCGCATGCGCTCGTACGCCTGCACGCCGCCGAGGCGCGGCATCACGACGTCCAGGATCGCCAGCGCGATGGAGTCCTTTCGCGACTCGAGGATGCGCGCCGCCTCCTCGCCGTCCGCCGCGGCCAGGACCTCGTAACCCAGCTCGCCCAGTGTCGCGCCCAGCAGCTTGCGCAGCGCCGGCTCGTCCTCGGCGATGAGCAGCGTCTCGCGGCCTCCTCGTGTCTCGGCCGACTTCGATTCCGTGTTCGCCGCATCTGCCGGCCGCTCGTCCGGGAGCAACGGCAGGAAGACGCGCACCGTCGTGCCCTCCCCCAGCCGGCTGTCGACGTGCAGGAGACCCCGGTGCTGGTGCACGATGCCGTGCACCATCGCGAGCCCGAGCCCGGTGCCCTCGCTCTTCGTCGTGAAGAACGGCTCGAAGATGCGCGCGCGCGTGTCGGCCGCCATCCCGACGCCGGTGTCGACGATGCGCACCTCCGCCCAGTCGCCGACCGCGGCCCACGGTTGCCGGGAGACCGCCGCCGCGTCGAAGTGAATCCGCACGGTCTGCAGCACGATCTTGCCTCCGGCGGGCATCGCCTGCCGCGCGTTGGTGCACAGGTTGAGGAGCACCTGCTCGAGCTGCGACGCGTCGGCGTTGACGAGCAGCGGCTCGGGAGAACGCTTCACGACGAGCTCGACGTCCTCGCCGATGACGCGGCGGAGGAGCTGCAGGAAATCCTCCACGGCCTCGCCGAGATCGAGCTGCCGCGTGTGGAGCACCTGCTTGCGCGAGAAGGCCAGCAGCTTGCGGGTGAGCTCCGCGGCGCGCCTCGCGGCCGCCGTGATCTCCTCGAGATACGGCGTCGCCGGACGACCGGCTGCGCTTGCGCGGCGCGCGAGCTCGCTCGCCCCGAGGACGACGCCGAGCAGGTTGTTGAAGTCGTGCGCGACGCCGCCCGCGAGCAGGCCCGTCGCCTCCATCTTCTGCGACTGGCGAAGCTGCTCCTCGAGGCGCCGCCGCTCGGTCACGTCCTGGGCGACGACGAGGCGCGCCGGCCGGCCGCCGAAGTCGAGGGCGTGCGTCGTGATCTCGACCTCGAAGAGCGTGCCGTCGCGGGCCCGGTGCCGCCAGACTCCCGTCTGCAGGTTCGTGCCGTCGAGGGTCGCGAGCGTCGTCTTGAGCCGCGGGATGTCCTCCTCCGGGCGGATGTCGAGCACCCTCATCCCCAGCAGCTCTTCGCGCGAGTAGCCGTACCTGCGGACCGCCGCCTCGTTCACGGCGAGGTAGCGGTACGTCTCGGCGTCGAAGACGAAGATGGGCAGCGGCGTCGCCTCGAAGAGGAGCCGGTATCTCTCCTCCGAGATGCGAAGCTCGTCAGAGAGCGCGCGCGAATCAGCGCGGTCTCCTGACTCGGCGGCGAACGCGTCGAGCTCCTCCACGGGGCGGAGATGGTAATGAACTCAGTCGTCGTCGGTCCAGCCGCGGGCGCGCCAGCGGCGATCGACGGGCTCAGGCGTCCACGGCGGCGGTTCGCTGTACTCCTCGACGGGCCCCAGGGCGAAGGCAACGTCGAGCTCTGCCAGCTCGGCGCGGTCGAACCATTCGGTCACCTGGTCGATGCTCGGGAGCTGCGCGCGGGGGGCGCCGATCTCGAAGGGATCGAGAAGCGTCGGAGTCGCGCTCGCCATGACGGGCACTCGAGCAAGGCCCGGGCCACGCACGAGCCACTGGAAAACAAGGAGTGACGCGCCGCGTGTGGATCCCTCTGGATCCGGCGCGCCCTCGGCGGGTCACCAGGACGCGTGCAGCGAGAGGCCGCTCGCACCCGGGCCCACCATGGGCGTCACGTGGGTGAGGAGAGCGGCGCTGGCCGGCACGAGCCGCGGCGACGGGGCCGTCGTGACGAGCACCGTGCCGATGATGAGGGACGCGAGCCCGCCGCCGGCGCTCGCGACGATGTATCGCACCTGGTTGTCGGCGTCGTCGTTGTTCGCGATGCCGATCGAGTCGCACGCGCCGTTCGGGCAGTGCAGGTTGGCGGTCTCGCGGTCCTGGATCCAGTGCACACCGAAGTACGTCCCCACGCCCAGCCCGACGAGTCCCGCCCCCACGAGGACCCATCCGATCGCGCGCTGCGCGCCGCCCCGGTTCTGGAGCACCGGCTGCTCGCTCATGGGCATGGCCGAGGTCACGCCGATGTCGCGCCGCGGGGTCGGCGCCGGAGCGGGAGCGACGGCTTGTGTTGGCTGAGGAGGCAGGGGTGGCGGCACCGCCGCGACGGGAGGAGGCGGTGGCGGAGCGACGTCCGCGAGCACCGGCACGTCGACGGTCACGACCTTGCCCTGGCCCTCGACGTCGATGCTCGTCTGCCACGCTTGCTTGTCCGGCGCGCTGGCGAGCACCTCGTGCGTGCCCGGATCGACGGGGACCGGCGACGCCCACGCTTCGCGCGGCACCTCGGTGCCGTCACGACGGATGACGAGCCCGGGGATCGTGGACGACACGCCCGGTGCGATCACCAGCTTCGACAGGAACGGCTCGAGGGCGTCCGCGCGATCCTTCGCGACGCGCGCGCGGCTTCCCTGGCCCGAGGCGCGCGCCTCCGAGGCGACCTCCCGGAAGAGGGCCCACGCGCTCGCCGTCTTCCCGAGGTGCTGCCAGCAGTCGGCGAGATGGAACTGGGTCCCGATTCCCGCATCGAGCTTCTGGCTCTGCTCGAGCTTCGGGCACGCGTCGGCGTAGTGCCCCGAGGTCATGAGCCGCTTGCCCTCGTCGTAGAGCTGCTCGGCGGCAGCCGGATCACCGGCGCGCGCGACGCGGGGCAGGAGGAAGAGGGCGGGGAGGGCGAGGAGGGAGAGGCTTCTGGCTGACATGACTCACTTGCGGCCGTCGAACAGGTCGTCCCCCGACGGAGGCGCGGGCGCCGCCGGCGTGGGGCTGGGCACCGCGTGCGGCTTCGGAGCCCACTTCGGCGCAGGCTTGGCCGCCGGCACCGCCGGCGATCTCGGTCCCTGCACCGGCGTCACTGCCGCCCCCTTCGCGCCCCCTCTCCCCGTGACCGCCGTCGGAGCCGTCGCCTGCTCCGACTCCGTCGCGGTCGCTGGCGCAGCCACTGTCGCTGTCGCCGTCGCTGTCGCGGTCCCCGGCGCAGCCGCGGTCGCCGTCGCCGTCGGAACGATCGTCGCCCTCGGCACCGGCTGCATGTCCGTCACCCCCGCATGCGGCTCGTCCCCGTGCACCAGCGAATACATCCCCATGAGCGCCGCCACGCCGACGGCCCCCAGCACGAGCATGGACCCCAACACCATCCGCGCCGACGACGACCCGCGCAACGGCGGGTCGTGCGCACCGCTCGGCCAGTCGGACAGCGAGGGCGGCCGTTCGTCCATCGGCGGCAGCAGCGACAGATCGCTCACCACGCCGCCCGCGCCGCCTCCCTCGATCAGCCGCTCGATCCGTGCGCAAGACGTGCGTGCCACGGACGTCCCGTACGGCGCGATGGCCCGCGCCAGCTCTGCCGCGTTCGCCAGGCGCACGTCCGGATCCTTCTCGAGGCACCGGAGCACCGCGTTCTCCAGCGGCGGCGGCACGCTCGCCCGCAGCGTCGTGAGCTTCGGCGGATCCTGCGTCAGCACCGTCGCGCAGATCTCCGGGACCGTGTCCCCGCGGAACGGCGGTTTGCCGACGAGCAGCTCGTGCAGCACCGCACCGAGCGCCCACAGGTCCGCCCGCGTGTCCGCTTCGCACGTCGCGCGCAGCTGCTCGGGCGCCATGTAGTGCGGCGATCCCATGACGTCGCTCGGCCGCGTGAGCTTCGCGCCCGATCCGCTCATGCGCGGATCGGTGATCTTCGACAGACCGAAGTCGATCACCTTGACGCACGCGCTCCCGTCGGCGCGTCGCGTGAGGAACAGGTTCGCCGGCTTCAGATCGCGGTGCACGATCCCGTACGCGTGCGCCTCGGCGATCGCCTCCGCCGCCTGCAGCACCCAGTCGACCGCCGTGGGAACCGGCAGCGGCCCCCACATGCGGAGCACGTCGTCGAGGTTGTGCCCCTCCAGGAACTCGAGCACGAGGTACGGCGCGCCCGTCTCGTGCGTCCCCACGTCGAAGACGCGAACGACGTGCTCGCTCTTGATGCGCGTGGCCGCCCGGCCCTCGCGCAGGAAGCGCTCGACGACGTCGGTGTCTCCTGCCCACTCCGGCAGCAGCATCTTGATCGCCACACGCTGATCGAGGCCCGCGTGCATGGCCGACAGGACGACCGCCAGGCCGCCGCGGCCGCACGCGCGTTCCACGACGTACTTGCCCCCGATCACGTCACCGGATCGCGGGATCGTCCACTCGAGGCGAGGCGCGCTGTCCGTCATCGACCCCGGCTCGAGTGCGAATCGTGGGCCACGCATAACTCGCGTACGCCAGGGGCCGTGTGATAGGCGGTGTATCGATGCGCCCGCCGCCCGTCTTGTCCGTTCTTCTCGCGGGTTTCTCGGCGATCGTCGCGTGCGGCGCTGCGTCGCCGAGCGCGCCTGCGACCGCCACTGCTGCCACGGCTGGCGTGCCGGCCACGGGCTCGAGCGCGCCCGCCCCGGGCCCTGCCGTCACTACGCCAGAGTCCGATGCCGCAGTCGGTGCCGCACCGGTGGCGTCCGCCCTCGCTGCGAAAGCGGCGTCCGAGCCCCCCAGCGCGACGCCCAGCTCTACCGAGACGACGCCGGCGGCTCCGACGAGCGCGTGCA
>DASVWO010000112.1:0-23482 GCA_036393165.1 Polyangiaceae bacterium
GAGCGCGCCCGTCTGCTTCGCGTTCGACTGGCTCGACGACCGCGCCGTGAGCTCGGAGGTGTCGCACGGAAAGCCGGCGGTCCTGTCGTTCGTGACCACAGGGAGCCTGCCGTCGCAGGCGCAGGTGGACTTCCTCGTCACCATGTCGAAGAACGACGGGGACCACGTGTTCTACGCCGTCGTGTCGCTCGACCCGCGCGAGAACCGCGAGCTCGTCGAGATCTACCGCAAGTCGCTCGGCATCCCGTTCCCGGTGGCCATGGCCGACGAGGCGACCCGTGGCGGGACCGGCCCCTTCGGGGACGTGACGGCGGTGCCGGTGACGATCCTGCTCGACCGGCTCGGGCGCGTCGTGTGGCGCGTCGACGGGCGCGTCGCGAAGAGCGACGAGCTGCGCGGCGCGATGCGAGGGCTCTGATCGTCAGGGCAGGAGCCGTTTCGCCAGCTCGGGCTTGAGCACCTTGCCGAGCGCGTTGCGCGGCAGCTCGCGCATGAGGACGATCTGCCTGGGCACCTTGTAGGGCGCTAGCCGCTCCTTCCCGAAGGCACGGATCGTCTCCTCCGCGCATTCGGCGTCGCGACCCTCCCTCGGTACCACGCACGCGACGACGCGCTCGCCCCACGTCGCGTCCGGGAGGCCGACGACGGCGGCATCGGCGATGGCGGGATGCTCGCGCAGCACTTCCTCGATCTCGAGGGCGCTGAGCTTGTATCCGCCGCTCTTGAGGATGTCGACGCTCGTGCGCCCGAGGATGCGCAGGTACCCGTCGTCGTCGCGCGCGACCGTGTCCCCCGTCTTGAACCAGCGGCGCCCGTCCTCGACCACGAAGGCTTCGCGCGTCGCCTCCGGTTTGTCGTGATACCCGGCGAACACCGACGGTCCGGCGATCCACAGCTCGTCGTCGACGATGCGCGCTTCGACCGTCGGCAGCAGCGGGCCGACCGTGCCCGGGCGGCGCCGCGCGGCATCCAGCGGGTTGCTCGCGCCGACGCCGATCTCGGTCATGCCGAAGCGCTCCAGCGGATAGGCGCCGCTGAGGGTGCGCCAGCGGTCGCCCACGGTGACGGGAAGCGCGGCGCTCCCGCTCGTGACGAGGCGCAGCGCTCCGGCGTGCTTCGCCCAGCGCGCGCGCGTCGCCTCGTCGGCGCCGTCGAATGCCGCGAACAGCTTCGCGTGGATCGTGGGGACGGCCATGAAGACGGTGGCCTCCGCCATCGCGTCCCACGTGCGGGTCGCCTCGAATCCACCGAGGAAGTGCGTCGTCGCGCCCACGCCGACGGCCGAGAGCCAGGCGATGGCCAGCCCGTGCATGTGGTGCAGCGGCAGCACGTGGAGAAGCGTGTCCTCCGCGCTCCAGGCCCACGCTTCGCGCAGCAATCGCTGCTGCACGGCGAGGTTGCCGTGCCCGAGCACGGCGCCCTTGGGCTTGCCCGTCGTCCCGCTCGTGTAGAGCTGCAGCGCCGGATCGTCGTCGTGTCGCAACGGGGCGATGGCGCGAAGCGGATGGATGACGAGCGTCTCGACGAGTACGACGTTCCGCTCGGGCGCCAGGAACGCGACGCGCCCGGCCATGTCGGCCGACGCGATGACCGTGCGCACGCGCCCGTCCTCGCAGAAGTACCGCGTCTCCGGCGGCGGGTGCAGCGGCGAGAGGACGACCACAGTTCCGCCGGCGCGCAGCACGCCGAAGAACGCCGCCGCGAATGCCGCGCCCGGAGATACGAGCAGCGCCACGCGCTCGCCCTCCAGCGACCGGCGGTCGTCGAGCAGCGCGCACGCGACGCGGTCGGCCCGATCCGCGAGCTCCGACCACGACGTGCGCCCGTGCGCGTCGACGACCGCGATGCGCGAGTCGCTCGCGCGGGCGAGCCACGATTCGAGGAGGGCCGACATCGGCGGGAGAGTCTATCCTGGGCGCATGGGTTTCCGCCGTGCTCCGCGCATCCCGGCATGGCGCAAGCTCGCGCTCACGACGTGGGGGCACCCGTCGCATCCGGCGGCGTACGGCGTGCTCGACCTCGACTGCGAGCGCGCTCTCGACTGGGCCGCTCGCGCCCGCGAGGCGAGCGGGGAGAAGGTCACGCTCACGCACGTCGTCGGCAAGGCGGCCGCGATCGCCATCGCCGCGTCGCCGGAGGCCAACGGGTTCGCGTCCTTCGGGCGGCTCATGCTCCGGGAAACGGTGGACGTCTTCTTCCAGGTCGCGTTCTTCGACCGCGAGCGCCTGAAGGCCGACGAGCGCGAACGCGAGACGCGCCGCGACGCGAACCTGGCCGGCGCCAAGATCGTGCGTGCCGACGCGAAGAGCGTCGTCGACATCGCGCGCGAGCTCCGCGAGCGCGCCGAGGCCATCCGTACCAAGCGCAAGGACCCGACGGTGAAGGCGGCGAAGCTGATGGGCGGTCTGCCCGGGCCCATGCGCTCGACGATGGCCCGCTTCAGCGCGTTCCTCTCGTTCGATCTCGGATGGAACCTGAGCGCCATCGGCGTGCCGTTCGATCCGTTCGGCTCGTGCATGGTGACCAACGTGGGCGTCTTCGGCATCGAGATGGCCTGGGCGCCGCTCATCCCCTACGCGCGCACGCCCCTCTGCATCACCCTGGGTGCCATCCGCACGGCGCCGACCGTCGTCGGAAGCCAGATCGTCGCCCGCAAGCGCGTCTCGATCGGCGTCGCCTTCGACCACCGCGTGATGGACGGCTACCACGCGGGCGTGATGTCACGCCGGTTCCAGGAAATCTTCGCCGATCCCGACGACGCGCTGGGCAACCCGGCTCAGTGGACGTCGCCCACGAGCATCGCGAACGCGCCGACGAGCACTTCCTCGGGCGACGCGCCGCCCTGACGAGCGACGCCGGTGCGGTCGACCGCGAAGCCGTGGTCGCCCGTGACGAAGAGCAGCGTCCGCGGCGCGAGCGTGTCGGCGTGGCGCGCGATCGCCTCGGCGGCGTCCTCGGCCATCTCGGGCAGCTCCTGCACGATGCGTCCGCGCGCCGACTGGAGCCTCGACTCGATGACGTCGAGCTTGTGGATCTCGCGCGGCCCGACGCGCATGCGCCGCACGTACTCGGCCGTGCGCCCGCGCGGCGGCTCCGGCTCGGCGTCGAGCGCGGCCGGCACGCGGAGCGCCTCGATGCCGCGCGCGATCGTCTCGAGCTGGCGCAGCGTGGTGGTTGGCAACGCGCTCCAGAGCAGCAGCTGATCGGTGAGCGACGCCTTGGGTCCGAGCTTCGCGACGAGGCGCTCCTCGACGAGTCGCGCCAGGTCCCAGCGCATCGCGTCCACGACGAGAACCCGGGTCGAGCGCGCTCCGTGGAGGCGGCCGATCCGGGCGGCGACGTCGTGCGCGTCGAAGACCATGCGCGGTCGCTTGGTCGTGGAGGCGAACGTGGCGAACGCGTCGGAGTACCCGCGCGAGAAGGTCGCGGCGAACTCGTCGTGCGCGTGGCGCGCTCGCGGATCGTCCAGACCGCGGGCGAGTGCGTTCGCGAGCGGCATGTACGCCTCGGCGAAGAGCCTCTCGAGGACCGCGAGTGGCTGCGGTCCGCGAGCGGCCGCGAGCTGCAGCGTCCACGCGCGCCAAGGCTCTTCCCGCTCGACGACGCTGGCCCCCGCCGTGTGCTTCGCGGCCGTTTCGGGCGCTGGCTCGAACTCGTCTTCGGGATCGGGCTCGTCGTCATCCGGAGCCGCGGTCTCGGTCTCGGTTGCAGTCGCAGTCGCAGTCGCGGTCTCGGTCGCAGTCGCGGTCTCCGTCGCGGTCGCGGTCTCCGTCTCCGTCGCGGCCGCCGGCGCCATCGCCGCGGGCGCCGGAACCAGCAGCGACTGCAGGCTCACGGGATCGCCGTACGCGCCCGTCGCCTCGTCGCACGCGTCGAGCACCAGCACGATCGGCCGCTCGCGCGTCGCTTCCCCGAGGAAACGCAGCGTCGCCGCGTCCTCCGGCTCGAGTGCTCCCTTGAACCCCGTCGCCGCACGCAGCGGCCCGAGCACGATCGCGATGCCCGTCGCGCCGGCTCGCCGCGCGCGGAACAGCTGATCGCTCAGCGTCGCATCCCGGTCGCTCCCCGACGTGATCCCCGGGGTCGCCGCCCCGCGCGCCGCGAGGCATCGCTCGACGGCCTCGTCCACCACTTCGGCGAGTCGCCCGCGCGCCGAAGGCCCGATGCCCTCGAGCTCCACGACGACCATCGATGCTCGCCCGAGCTCCATGCTCGCGGTGTCACGCCCGTCCGCCGTCGCGAACCGGACGCCGGCGTGCGCGCTTTGCTCGGCGGTTCCTCTGATGTCAAGTGCGCTCTGGTGCATGATGCCCCGCACGGATGTACACACACACGCTCGCGCTCGGCCCAGTTTCTTGCGATTGGCGCCGCCGCGCGCGTTGACCGAGAAGGGTCGGGTGTTAACATCGAAGCGTTCCCTCTGCCGGGAACGTGATTGTCGGCATCACATGGATCCCAGCGACCACGAACCAGGGAGGTAATGACCGCTCGGTGCGCAAGCCGGGCCGCGTCCGCGAGGGCGCGGATAACTCGGAAGCCTTAAGCGCGGTCAAAGCTTCCCACCTAGCCGTTGGCTAGGGGTTCATGTCGTCCGACACACGGCCAAGGCGGTACGGAACGCATTCTTTGTCAGTACCCGAAGTCGACCTGCTTGTTGCCGGTCGGCGTCGGGTGCGGACTGCCCTTCGCGGGCTTCGTCTTCCGGTGGCTGTCTCCCGCGTGCGGCGCGCTGGTGCTCATGGCTTCGGGCGCGCTCGCCGAGGGCGAAGCACTGGCAACCGTTGCGGCGGGCGCCGCGGCGCTCGACGAGGGGGTCGTGTCCGCGGCGGGCGAGGATGCGGGAGACGGCGAGGGCGAGGGCGAGGCTGTCGCCGGCGCCGGCGTCCGCCGCGACGCGACCATCCCCATCGCGACCACGATGGCCCCGGCCGCCGCCACGCTGGCGACGATCCAGCGCGTCCGGCTTCGCCGCCCTGGGAGCACGACGGTGTCCACGCTGGCGTTCGTCACGGTGCGGCTCGGGGCGGCCAGGGTGGGGGCGTTCTTGTTGACGCTCGACGGCGGCGGGCCCTCCGGCATCCCGAGGACGGCTGCCGCCACGTCCGCCAGAACGATCTCGCCGGTCGCCGTCGAAAGGGAGTTGGCGCGCATCCACGCTTCGAGCTCGTTCTTGAACTCGCGTGCCGACTGATAGCGCTTCTCGGGATCGCGCTGCATCGCGCGGTCGATGATCGCTTCGAAGCTCGGATCGAGGTCGGGCACGAGGTCCCGGACGCGCGGCCGGTCGCCCGTCGCGATCTGGTACATCATCTCGTTGAAGTTCTGGCCCGAGAACGGCACGCGCCCCGTGACCGCCTCGAAGAGGATGACCCCGACCGAGTGCAGATCCGAGCGCGCGTCGACGGTCTTCCCGCGTGCCTGCTCGGGCGACATGTAACTGGGCGTGCCGAGCACCGCGCCCGACGACGTCAGCTTCGGGTGGAACGCGCCGTCCTCCACGAACTTCGAGATCCCGAAGTCGATGATCTTCACGAAGTCGCGCAGCCCCGCCTTCTCGCGCAGGATGAACACGTTGTCGGGCTTCAGGTCGCGATGCACGATCCCCGCGTCGTGGGCCGCCATGAGGCCCACGAGGATCTGCCGCGCAAGCAGCGCGATGTGCCCCGCGGGCAGGCGTCCGATGCGCTCGATGCGCGCCGACAGCGTCTCGCCGTCGAGGTACTCCATCACGAGATAACGCTGACCGTCCTCGGTCGTCCCGATGTCGAGGACCTCGAGGATGTGATCGCTGCCGATCTGCCCCGCGGCCTGTGACTCCCGCTCGAAGCGCTGGAGAACGTCCGGCGTTCGGGAAGAGTCCGGCGCGAGCACCTTGATCGCGACGCGCCTGCGAATGAGGGAGTGCTCCCCCTCGTACACCGTACCCATTCCGCCCACGCCGATGACGCGAACGATGCGGTACTTGTCGTCCAGAATCTGGCCGATGGCGAGCGGCATCCGGGGGCGCGTGGAGCGCGCAAACTAGAATAGCGCGCGCGACCCGAGCGCGGGCAGTGGTAGCATCTCGATGCGGATGTCAGGTGGGTCGAGGTCGTTGCGAAGATTCATCGCCGCGGCTGTCGCGCCGGCACTCATTGGCGCCCAAACACCCACGTTTGCGCAGCCGCAACAGCCGCAACCTCCCCAGCAATCCGCGCCTGCGAAGCTCACGGATGAGGAGCGCGCCGCGGCTCGCGCGGCCGCGTCCGCTGGTGTCGACCTGCTGCAGCAGGGGCGTTACCCAGAGGCGCTCGATCGATTTCAGCGCGCGGAGTCGCTCGTGCACGCGCCGACGCACCTGCTCTACATCGCACGCACGCAGGTGAAGCTGGGCCAGCTGGTCGAGGCGAGCGAGACGTACCTGAAGGTCACGCGGGAGATACTCGCTCCGGACGCACCGCGCGCATTCGTCGACGCCCAATCGGCGGCCGCGCAGGAAGAGAAGGAGCTCGAGACGCGCATCCCCACGTTGCTGATTCGCGTCGACGGCGCGGGCGCAATGGAGGCGACGGTGACCTTGGACGGCACAGCGTTGCCGGCGGCGATGGTCGGTCTCGCGGCTCCCGTGAACCCCGGGAGTCACGCGCTGCGCGCGGTCGCGAAGGACGGCACGAGCGCGGACGCGCAGATCAAGCTCTCGCCCGGATCGCACGAGACCGTCGTCCTGAAGCTTCACCCAGCCGCGTCCGCCGTGGCACCGACTCCCGCGCCAGCGCAGGCCCCCACGGAGGCCAATTCGGCTCCTGGCGGCGAGACCGCGCCGCCCTCGGGCGGAGCCCCGCTCGGCACGGTGCTCGGATGGGTGGGCGTGGGTCTGGGCGTGGCGGGTCTCGCGGTTGGGACCGTCTTTGTCGGGATGAATCGCGCGAAGCGCACCGACGCCGACGCGCTCTGCCCGAACGGCCAGTGCCCGATGGCCGACAAGCCTCAGGTCCAGTCGCTCGATCAGCAGGCCGACAGCGCCGCCACGGGCGCGTGGATTGGATACATCGCGGGTGGCGCCCTGCTCGCCACCGGGTTCGTCTTGCTCCTCACGTCGGGCGGGGCCAAGAAGACAGATGCGTCGAGCGGGCTGCGTCCGTGGATGGGTCTCGGCACGGGGGGCGTCGCCGGTGCGTTCTGAGCTCGCCTGCTGGGCATGTCTGGTCGCGGGCGCGCTCTCTCTCGCAGCGTGCCTCGGTGGCGAAGCTCGGAAGTACGTCAGCGCCGACGCGGGTCCCACGTCGGGCAACGACGCCACCCTGGACGCGCCGGACGCGCCCGTTCAAGACGACACCGGGATGGACTCGGGAGCAACACCGGACGCCGATGCCATGATGGTCCAGGAGACGATGCCCGCCGAGGTCGGTCCTCCGGTCGATGCGGACGCGGGCCCACCCGATGCGCCCGCCGAAGTCGGGCCGACCGGTCAGACGTTCGCGTGCAATGGTCAGCAGGTCACGAGCTGCGCGAACTGCGCGAACAACCCCATCGAGTGCGTCTTCTGCGCGAGCGACGGCGGCCATCCGGGAGTGTGCGGACCGGGGAACCAGTACTGCAGCAACTCGGCGCCCGGCGGCGCGATGGTCTGCAACTGCCCCGGCGGCAACGTCGCGCAATGTCCCGGGCCCTCCCAGGTTTGCAGCTACGTCTTCAACTCCTGGTACTGCCAGGCGTGCGGCGAGATGGGCTCCGACATGAGGCCGTGCAAAGACGGCGGACAGTGCAACGGCATGACGCTGACGTGCAACTGAAGCGCTCGCCGACGCGCGAGCCTCAGCCGTGCGCGAAAACGTGACCGCGCGGGTCAGGGGTGCAACCATTCATCCCGATGCTTCGCGAGCGGCTTCTCGCGGTCATGGACCGAAAGCACCACTGGGCGTATCCGGCGCTCACGCAGCCGGGGCTGACGCGCGATCAGCTCCTCGTGCACTTCCGGCACGAGTACCTCGTCTACGTGCGCGACTTCCCGGTGCTCCTCGCGCGGGCGCTCGGCGTGACGCCGCCGCTCGACGACGTGCGGCGCGCGCTGGCCGAGAACCTGTACGAGGAGCAGACCGGCGGGCTGTCGCGCACGGCGGCGCATCCCGAGCTGTTCCTGCGGATGATGCGTGGCCTGGGATTCGACCGCGCGGCCTTCGCGGACGACGAGGCGTCGCTCCATCCGGCGGCGCGCCGCTACCGGGACTTCCTGCGCGAGCGGTCGGCGGCACAACCGTGGCAGTCGGCGGTGGGGTTGCTCACGATCTTCGTCGAGGGGAGCGTCAACGAGCGCGCGGAGCTCGCCGGCACGTACGTGAGGCGGCGAGGGGAGCAGGCCGTGCGCGAGCACCCCCTCGTCAAGTTCTACGGCTGCTCCGCGGAGGCGATGGAGCTCACGCGCGCTCACGCCGAGGTCGAGGGCGGCCACCGCGAGGACGCCTGGCGCATGGTGCTGACGCACGCGCCAGACGGCTCGGCGGAGGCGCGCGCTGTCGGCGAGACGTGCGAGCAGGCGCTGTCGCTCTGGCACGCTTATCGCGACGGCGTCGCCGAGCGCATGGGCCTTCGCGAGAAGGCCGCGTAGTAGCATCGGCGCCACCTTGAGCGCGGCTCGCTGGTGCATCGCAGCCCTCGTGCTCGTCGCGTGCAAGACGCACGGATCGGCGCCCGCCACCGCCACGGGCCCCGATGGGGCGATCGTCTCGACGGCGGCATCGGGCACGTCTCCGGCAACGAGCGCATCGGGGACCACGGGCTGGCTCGGCACCAGCGTCGCCGTGCCTGAAGTGCCGCCCCCGTCGACCACGGCGTACCCCATGTTCCGCAAGACCACGCTGTCGGTCGACGACCTGACGAAGCTCGTCATCTCGGCACCGGAGCTCGCGCGCGTCGGCAAGGAGATCTCTTTCTTCGACCCGACCGACGGCTCGTACGTCGTGCGCTCCACGGCAGACCGCGAGGGCGTGGCGTTCACCACGCAGCCGCTGCTGTGGAGCCCCTCGCAGGGGCGCCAGGCGCTCGTCGTGGCCGCGCACGGCAAGACCGCGTCGTTCGTCGCCGCCTGGTGGGTGCTCCCGGACGGCGGCTACAGACTCGCCTCGAGCCTCGTGATGATGGGCGAGGTCGCCCCGATCGCGCTGGCGTGGAAGCCCTCGGAGGGGCGCACCCTCTGGTGGACGAGCTGCTGGCAGTGCCCTGGCGAGACGGGCCGCGTCAGCGTGCGCGAGGACGGCCACCTCGTCATCGTGCAGGACTAGGGGGTGCGCAACGCACCGTTGCGTGCGCGCTCCGCCGGCCCGTGGCTAAGCTCTCCGGGTGGCAAGCTCCCCCGTTCTCTCCGCTCACGCGCTCGGGTTCCCGTGGCAGACGCCGGACCCGTTCCTCTTCTGCGTCCACCACGACGACCGCTACCCCGCGGGCAACGATCGCCTGGGGCCGGCCGCGTCGCTCGCCGGGCGCGAGCTCGGCCAGGACTTCGCCGGCAAGGACGGGTGGCGCATGTACCACGGCCGCGTCGTCCCCGGCTTCCCGC
Source organism: Polyangiaceae bacterium (assembly GCA_036393165.1). Taxonomy (GTDB): domain Bacteria; phylum Myxococcota_A; class Polyangia; order Polyangiales; family Polyangiaceae; genus Palsa-1150. The sequence goes on from DASVWO010000112.1 coordinate 9,533, forward strand.
AGCACCCGCATCGCGGCTTCGAGACCGTGACGATCGTCCGCAAGGGCTACATCGATCACTCGGACTCGCTCGGGGCGACGGCGCGCTTCGGCCAGGGCGACGTGCAGTGGCTCACTGCCGGCGCCGGCATCGTGCACTGCGAGATGTTCCCGCTGCTCGATCCGCAGGCTCCCAACCCGGTCGAGCTCTTCCAGATCTGGTTGAACCTCCCTCCCGAGGACAAGCTCGTCGAGCCGCACTTCGGGATGCTCTGGAGCGGCGACATCCCGCGCACCGTCTTCACCGACGACGCGGGCCGCGAGACCGACGTGACGGTGGTCGCCGGAGCGCTCGACGACAAGCGCGCGCCTTCGCCCCCGCCGCATTCATGGGCGGCTCGCCCCGACTCGGACGTCGCGATCTGGTGCATCCGCATGGCCCCTGGCGCCCAATGGACGCTCCCGCGCGCCGCGCACGCCGAGTCGGTACGCACGCTCTATTTCTTCGAAGGCTCCGCGCTCGTGATCGCCGGCGAGACGGCCGACCAGCACGCGGCGCTCTCGTTGCGCGCGGACGAGGACGTGAAGCTCGAGGCCGGACCCGCCGGCGCCGAGCTCCTCCTTCTCCAGGGCCGCCCCATCGCCAAGCCGGTCGTGCAGTACGGGCCCTTCGTCATGAACTCTCGCGCCGAGATCGAGCGCGCCATCCTCGACTACCGTCGCACCGGCTACGGCGGCTGGCCCTGGCCCAGCGACGATCCGGTGCACCCTCGCGACGCCGGCCGTTTCGCGAAGCGCCCCGACGGCAGCATCGAGCGTCCCACGCGCTGATTCCCGCGATGCACGCGCGCGTCCGGGCGGATCGCGCGCGTGATCGACCGCGACATGCGCGCGTCTCGTACGGACGCGGGCGTGTCTCGCACGGACGCGCGGGCGTCGCGTGTGTATTCACGTGTGCGCTGCGGCGCTTCAGGGGAAGGCGAGGGTGGTCGCGTCCCCCGCGTCCTGCACGCGTGAATCCACAGTTTCGAGGACCGTGCGGCGCCGCGCGTCGGCGTCGGTCACCGCGCGCTCCGTCAGAAGCGGCTGGCCCGGAGCCTCCTCGCCGAACACGCCCCGCATCTTCGCGCCATCGAGGGCCCTGAGCGCGTCGATGAAGGAGCGCGAGAAGCGGCGGACGCGCCGCAGGACCCCCAACTGGCGTGCGAGGGCATCGGCAGGCGGGCTCTCGTAGAAAGCGCCGTCGTTGTCCACGTAGAGGACGGTGTGCGTCGCGCCGTCCTCGGCGATGTTCGCACCGCTCCAGCGGTCCCAGTTCGCGGTGACGTAGTCGAAAGCGATCATCGTGCTGATCGCGGATGCCAGGACCCGCTGGTCCTCGGGAACGACGCTGGCGGCATCTGTGAGCCAGGGCTCCCACTTCGCACGCCACGCCGGCTCCTCGAGGGGGAGCACGCGGTACGCGTCGATCCAGGGCATCAGGGCGCCGCGGATGCTTCCGTTCGGATCGGGGAGCGCGTCCTGGTCGAAGCCGGTCTGCAGGCGGCGCAGCGTTGCGGCGTCGAAGGAGCGTGGGATGGCGCGGGGCACGTTGTCGAGGCCGAGGGCACGCGCGAGGCGATACGCGGCGATCTCGGAGCGGTAGCGGCGATCGCCGAGCGGGCGATGCGAGCGCGGCTTGAAGACCGCGCGGGAGCCGTCGGAGAGCGTGAGCTTCAGCACGTACGAGGTGTGCCCGATGCTCTTCGAAGCGGTGGGCTCCGCGGTGAGGAGCGAGTCCGCAGTCGCATTCGCATTCGCGGTCGCGGTCGCGGTCGCGGTCGCGGTCGCGGTCGCGGTCGCGGTCGCGGTCGCAGTCGGCGTCGCATCCCCCCGCGAGCACCCGACGACCGCGACGCTAAAGCACGCGATCGCGAAGGAACGACAGAACGCGCCCATTCACCAGCTCCGGCTGCTCGATCGGCGTCACGTGCGTCCCCCTCGGCACCATCAACAGCTCCCCGTGCGGCAGCGACTCCGCCATCGCCGTCGCCAGGTACGGCGGCGTGAACGTGTCCCGCTCCCCCGCCACCACGAGCACCGGCACCTCGATGCGCGGCAAGAGGTCCGCCGCCGTGTGCTCACCCGCCGCGCGCAGCATCCGCAGGAACATCGGGAAGTCCACGTGCGTCATGTGCGAGAGGTACGGGAGCATGTCCTCCGCGTGCACGTGCTCCGGGTCGATCTCGCCCGCCTTGAGCGCCACCTTGAGCCCGAGCTGCGGCGGCAGCCGCGACCACACCGCGCGCACCACCTCCGGCGCCTTGAGCGCGAGGTCCATCAGCTTCGGCAGCACGAGGTGCAGCACCGGCGTGCCGTGGAAGGTGCTCGTGACGTTCCCGAACGTCCCGCACACCAGCACGATCCCGCGCACCCCCTCCGGCCGCTGACGGTACGCCTCGAGCGCGACCTGGCACCCCATCGAGTGCCCGAAGAGCACCACCTGCGGATCTCCGACGTGCTTGCGCACGCATCCGAGGTCCGCCGCGTGCGCCGCGATGTCGATGCGCTCCGGATCCGCCGGCGGCGCGCTCCGCCCGTGGCCCCGATAGTGCCAGTGCACCACGGGCATCGCCGCGGCGAGCGCGCCGGCCATGTACTTCCAGATGAACCCGTCGCAGAGGATCCCGTCGGTGAGGATCGCGTGCGTCGCGGACACCCCCGCGCCGGACGCAGCGCGCCGCTCGACGAAGAGCCGAGTGCCGTCGGGTCCCAGGGCGAACGAAGCCGCGGGCGCGGGCACTCCGCCGACCCCGTGAGGCTCAGCCGCCGTCTTCTTCGTCCGCTCCCTCCACGTCATTGACGCTGGGGAGCTTCTTGATCTCCATGCGTGAGATCTTCCACGCACGCTGGACGACCCAGGACAGCGAGCGGTCGAGCCGGGCCGCTTCCTCTTTGATCTCCTGCAGCATGGACTCCGGGAAGTACAGACTCTGCTTGCGCTTGTCTGTCTTCGAACCGGGCAGGCTCGACGTCGACTCCTTGTCATTCGTCGCCAAGGGGAACCTCCTTCGAGGGGCTCGCGTGAAAGGTGGCGGGGGGGCAGAAGTTCGCCCTCACGGGAGCACCCCTACTATCTGATGCCTTACGCCGGGGATCAAGCTGAGCAAACCTCGCACCTTCGCGCACGACCAAAAGCCCTGGGTTTCGGCCCTCGCCGGGCAGGCATCGAGCTACGTTCTTGGCCTCGATGCGCATCCACTTCAATAAGGCTGCCAGGCTCCTCGTTCTCCCGGTGTGCGCCTTCGCGGGGGGGGCCTGCGCGACGACCCTCGCCGGCGGCACCCACACCGCCCACGGGGACACCCCTTTCGCCGCGGTCGAGCAGCTCGGGCGCGTCCTCGTGGAGGTGGAAAACGAGTACGTCGACCCCGTCGACCGGGCGAAGCTCGTGGACGGCGCCATCAAGGGGATGGTGGGCGAGCTCGACCCGCACTCGAGCTACATGCCGCCCGAGGAGTTCAACAACTTCGAGAGCGACACCGAGGGGCAGTTCGGCGGCATCGGCATCGAGGTCGAGAACCGCAACGACCAGCTCGTCGTGCTCTCGCCCATCGAGGGCTCGCCCGCCGCGCACGCCGGGATCCGCTCTGGCGACGTCATCGTCGCGGTCGACGGGCGCGACCCGAGCCAGGTGCCGCTCGACAAGCTGGTGAAGCACCTGCGCGGCGCGCCGGGGTCGCACGTGAAGGTGTCCATCCGGCACCAGGGCGCCGGCGAGGTCGTCACGCTCGACCTCGTGCGCGAGATCATCCACGTGCCGAGCATCGCGTCGAAGCTCCTCGCGGGACGCGTCGGATACGTGCGCATCAAGCAGTTCCAGGAGCACACGCACGACGAGATGCTCGCGGCGGCGGCGAAGCTGCGCGGGCGCGCGGGAGGCGGGGCGCTCGCCGGCATCATCCTCGATCTGCGCGCCGATCCGGGCGGGCTCGTCGATCAGGCCGCCGACGTGGCCGACGAGTTCCTGCAGGACGGCGTCATCTACACGGCGCGCCACCGCGGGCAGATCGTCGACGAGGTGAAGGCGCACGGCGGCGGCGCCTTCGTGCACGAGCCGATGATCGTGCTGGTCAACGAGTTCACCGCGAGCGCGTCGGAGCTCGTCGCCGGCGCGCTGCAGGATCACCAGCGGGCGACCATCGTGGGAGCTCGCACCTTCGGCAAGGGCAGCGTGCAGGCGATCATCCCGCTGCCTGGCGGCGCCGGGATGCGTCTCACGGTGTCGCGCTACTACACGCCGAGCGGGCACGCGATCCAGGCCGACGGGGTGCACCCGGACGTGGCCGTCGAGCTCGAGGGCAAGAAGGACAGCGCCATCTCGTACAGCGAGAAGGACCTCGAGGGGCACCTCGCGGCGCAGACGAGCGCCGAGCCGGAGCGCAAGCCGCGCGACGTCGTCGTCATCCCCGGAGACGCGGGCACGCCGACGCCGGAGCCGTCGGGAAGCGAGGCGACCAACGTGCCGGACGATCCCGCCACCGGGAACGATCCGGTGCTCAAGGTCGGGTGGCAGACGCTGCAGAAGCTGATGCAGCCTGCGCCGAAGTCCCCGTGAGCGCCTCGCGCGCCGCCGCGGTTCCGGCTCGCGCGCCGCTCTCGAGGGCCCGGAGCCAGTCGCGGCGCTGGTCGGCGACGAGATCGCCCGCCGCGTAGAGGCCGTGCGCCACGCGGCCCTCCGGTCCGCACAGGACGCCGACGCGGTTCATGAGCGGATCCTCCGCGAAGGGCCACGCGATCGATTCGGGCGGCACGCCGTAGAGCGAACCCGGCAACTCGAGGGGCTTGCCGTGCGCCCCGAGCGGCAGCGGGCCGCCGATGGTGCAGCGGAACGGCTCGCGCGCGAAGGGGGGAAGCGCGGCGGAGAGGATCCACTCGCTCGACTGGTACTCGAGGCCACCGCCCACGAGCCCTCCTGCGGCGACGACCACGGCGTCCGTCTCGATGCCGCCGTCTCCGTTGTCGCCGAGGCTCACGCGCCACTTGCCGCCGGACGCTTCCACGCGGCTCGCGCGACCGCGGACGACTGCCACGCCGGCAGCCGCGAGGGCACGGTCGCGCGCATGCTCGAAGCGAAGGCCCGGCGGTCCGCCCGGGGAGCCGATTCCCTCGCCGCACGCCACGCCGACGAGCTTCGACAGCTCCGCGGCGCGTGCCTTGTCGATGCCGAGCGACGGGGGCAGGAGCAGCGACCGCGGTCGTCCGTCCGCGCGCGAGAGACCGTCGCGCAGCCGCTCCGCGAGCCACCCGAGGCGCGGCGGGTCGTCGTGGCGCGCCGCGAAGTCGGCGTCCGGCATCGCACGCTCTTCGACGTGGCGGATGATCGTCGCGGCCACGACCACGCGCTGCGGATGGTCGCGCGCAATCGCCTCGGAATCCCAGCCGGGTCGATCGCAGTCCACGACGCCGACGAGGAGCTCCTTCGGGGGAACGGCGAGCAAGCCCGCTTCGTGGCCGACGACGCCCAGCTCGTAGCCCGTGCTCGCGACGACCGTCGCGTCGACGAGGACGAAACCCAGCGCCTCAGCCAGAGCAGGCGCGTGCTGGGCCGTCGAGACATGCGCGTCACCGATGGCGCCCGACCAGAGCGTCGAAGCGCCCGGTCCTCCGTCCACGAGGGTCACCTGAGCGCCTGCCCGCTTCGCCGAGAGGGCCGCGGCGGTCCCGGCGATTCCGGCGCCGATGACGACGACCTGGCTCACGTCTCCACCCCCAGCGTCGCGCGCACGTGCGCAAGCGCGAGCGCCTCCTGTTTCGCCTGCTCGGGGCCCATCGCCACGATGCGCGTCTTCGCCTGCTTCTCGACGAACTCGCGGGCCATCGTGAGGCCCGCCGCCGGTGGTAGCCCCCGCTCCTGTGCCACGATCTGACCGCAGCGTGCTGCGCAGCGCATGCCGCCGCATGCGCCGAGGCCGAGCCTCGTGCGCCGGGCGACGTCGTCCACCGTGCGCGCGAGCTCGTGACGCACGACGTGCCGCACCTCCGCCTCGAGCACCGGCTCGCACACGCACGTGACCTCTCGCTCGCGCGGTCGACGCGCGACGCGTTCGAGCACGTGCAGCGCGCGCTGCCCGTGCCGGTAGACGAGGCGTCGCGCCGCCACGGGCGTGATCCCGTGTTTCTCGGCGAGCGCCAGCGCGTCGGGCACGTTCTCGCCGCCGGGGAGGGGACGCGTGTGCGTCGTGCAGGGAGCGCCGACGCCGAAGTCGTGCGCCGCGACGTGGTCGCTGAGCTCCTGGGCGAAGAGCCGGTAGCTGGCGAGCTTCCCGCCGATCATCGAGTAGACGCCGGGCGCCCCGTCGCGCGCGTGACTCACGACCTCGTGCTCGCGAGACAGGGCGTCCTCGTTCGGGCCGTACGTGTAGAGCGTGGGGCGCACGCCGGCGTACGTGCCGATGGCGCGCGCCGTGCGCACGCTCGGGAAGACGCGCGCGACGCCCTGCACGAGGTAGCGCACCTCTTCGCTCGTGGCGCGCACGTCGTCGAGGTCGCCGTAGTAGTCGTCGTCGGTTGTGCCGAGGATGCTCACGTTCTGCCAGGGCTCGAGGAAGATCTGTCGCCCGTCGATGGCCTCGCTGAGGATCCCGTAGTTCGTGAGTCGCCGGTCGAGCACGACGTGGATGCCCTTGCCGGGCCGCACCCGCACGCGCGCCTGCGGGAGGCCGCCGAGATGCGCCGTCACCGGGCTCCATGCGCCCGTCGCGTTGACGACCACCTGCGCCCGCACGCGCACCCGCTCCTGCGTGTCGCGGTCGCGCCCCTCGACGACGTAGCGTCCCCCGTCCTCCTGTCCCTCCGCGCGGGCGATGCGCTCGACCGTCGTGTGCACGTGCACGCTCGCGCCGTGCTCGATCGCGTCGATCGCGTTCAGCGTGCAGAGTCGCGCGCCGTCGATGCCCCACTCGTCGAAGGTGATCCCGCCGACGAGCGACCCGGTGAGCCCAGGTTCGAGGCGCGCCATGTCGCTCGCGTCGAGCCGGCAGTGCGGCTCGCCGTGCTTGAGCGGCTGGTAGTCGTCGTACGCGCGGAAGTACGCGTCGATGAGCTCGATCGCGATCCGCCCGCGCGTCCCGCTCTTGACCGGCATGAGGAACGGCATGCGGAAGAGCAGGTGCGGCGCGATGCGCTGGATGTACCCGGAGTCGCGGCACGAGGTCTCGGTGACCTTCGGCGACTGCGAGAGGTAGCGCACGCCCCCGTGGATCATGCCGCTCGAGTTGCCGCTCGCGCCGAACGCCAGGTCGTTGCGCTCGAAGAGCACGACGCGCAGCCCGCGCAGCGACAGGTCGCGCGCGACGCCAATGCCGTTCACGCCTCCGCCGATGACGGCGACGTCGTACTCGTCGGCGGGGAGCGGTCCCTCGGCGACGGGCATCGCCACGGGCGGCGGGCGCAACGACGGGGCCGGCTCGTCGACCACATGCACCGTTTAGCAGAGGGGAGAGAAACAGAAAGATCAGAAGATCAGAAGGTGTCTGCCCAAGCCTTCTGATCTTCTGATCTTCCTGTTCAAATCTCAGCGGTGCCCTCGGCCCTGCGTCTCCGCTTCTCGATCTTGGCGAGCAACCGGTCGACGACGTCGTAGAGCTCGCGATTGCCGTCCTGCTTGTGCTTCCCCACGCGGTGCGCGTACTTCGGGACCTCGTCGAGGAAGAGCTTCAGCACCTTCGCCTCGATCTTGTCGGCGCCGAGGCCCCACCCGAGGTCCTCTAGGTAGCGCGCGTTGAGCACCTGCTCGTACTGGTTGCGCACCGGGACGCTGAAGATGGGCTTCCCGAGGTAGATGGCCTCGCCGAGGAGCGACAGCCCTCCGTTGGCGACCACCGCGCGCGCCGAGGCGAGGTCCTCGACGAATCCCTCCTCGCTGAAGTCCTTGAGGGTGCAGTTGCCGACCCTGGCGTTCTTGCGCAGCCCGTACACGACGAACCGCGCCCCCTGGATGGCGTTGAGCTCGTCGAGCAGCTTCGTGTCGCTCGTCGACGTCTGGTAGACGAGCACGTGCTCGGCTGCCTGGGCTGGCCGCGCGCGCTTCTTCGCGTCGAGGATCGACTTGCGCAGGATGGGCGGCACGAGCGTCGTCGTCTTCTCGTACTTGGGCCGCACGGGCGGATGGAAGAACGTGGTGATGACGTAGTGGTCGCACGCCGGGAGCTTGGCGCGGACGAATGCCTTGGTCATCTGGTAGTCGACCTTCACGCCCTGTTTTGCGAACTTGCCGAGCTTGCAGCGGCTGATGATCTGCTGGTTGTCGATCGACATCACCGGCAGGCCGTGGCGCTTCGCGAAGAAGTACGCGAAGGAGTCGAAGTCGCTGATGACGGCGTGCGGCTGGAAGGACGCCACCTTGCGCATGTAGGCGTTCACGTTCGCCGCGAGCATCCCGGGCGCTGCGACGACGTTGCGCGCGAGCGTGCCGTCGCGATCCATCCGGTTGTCGACGTACCGGATCGTCAGCCCGCGGATCTCGACCACGTCGCGGAAGGTCTTCGACAGGAACCCGTGCGCGCGCCCGCTGACGACGATCTTCACCTCGTGACCGCGCTCGACGAGGTGCTCGCAGACCACCTTGCTGCGCGTGGCGTGCCCCATGCCCTCGCCGACGACGCCGTAGAGGATGCGCATGCGCGCGAGCGTATCAGCAGTCTGGTGCGCGCTTCGCGACGTCGGCCGGCCTGAAGGCCGGACCTCAGGCTCAGTGCCACACGATGGGGAACACAAGGCTCTGGTTGGTCCACGCCACGCTCGCGTCGGCGCCGTACGGCTCCTCGGTGCCCCACATGTAACGCGTGCCGGGCGCGGCGGCGTCCTGCATCGCCTGCATCGTGGTGAAGTCGCCGCCGAAGACCGCGCCGCCGTCGGTGGTCGGAGCCGACGCGAACCAGGGGTCGCCGATGTCGACGACGCCGCCGTCGCCGGGACCGCCGTACAGGTCGAGTCGCGCCGACGTGCCGTTCTCGAAAGAGAACTGTGTGGGAAGCGATCCGCCGTCGCCGGTCGGCGCGAACTGCGCGTAGGCGTGGAAGCCCACGTCGGGCGAGGGGATCATCAGATCGCTCGCCGCGATGGGGAAGGAGGCCGAGATGGCGCGCCGCAACGTGTTGAGCGACGTCGGGTCGCGATCGAGGTCCGTCTGCGAGAGGAGCGTGGGCGCCTGGATCTGCAGCCGGTAGTGGCCCATCGACGCGACGAGATCGAAGCTTCCGTCGTTCCCGGTCGTCAGCCGGTTGGCGAAGTAGTGGTGGTTCGCGGTCGCCGTCATCGTCTCTTCGCGCTCGAGCACCACCATCCAGCCCATGGCGGCGGCGCCGTCGAGCATCACCGTGCCCTTCACGTGCACGCCGGTCGCCGGCGCCGGCCCGCCGCTCGCGGTCACCGTGAGCTGCGAGCACGGGTTCTTGTCGATCTTGCTGTACGTCGGCGACTGCATCGGACATGCAGCGAACGCCGTCTGCAGCGGGTCGACCGCGTAGCGCGGGTAGTTCGCCGGCATCGCGGCCTGCGCGTCCCCCGTCACCCGGAACACGTAGAGATACGTGCCTGGCGGGAGCATGGCGCTGCCCGACCACGTGCCGCCCGCGCCCTTGGTCAGCGCGAGGAACGACTGCGTCTTGCTCCAGTCGCTCGCCTGCCCGAATCCGCCGACCACGTCGACCTTGGTGACGCCGTCCCATTGCGGCGTGTACGCGAAGGTCACGCTCACCGGCGCTCCGGCCTCGCCGCTAGCCGGAGCGTCCCCCGTCGGCGCGTCGGATCCGCCGCCCCCGCCGTCCTCCACGGGAGTGACGTCGACGCCGCTGTCCGTCGCCGAGGGAGACGCCGCGTTGCCGCCGCCGCAGCCGCACGCCAGGAGAGAGAACAAGGAGAGTCCGAGGAACCGCATGCACGGGCTCTCAGCAAGGCCCGATCCACCCGGGATTCCGGCCACTTGCGCGCACTTTCCTCGGGACGACACGACGACCATGACCCCGCGTGCGTCCACGTCCTGCGAGTCACCTTCCGATAGGATGGCTGCGTGGCGAACATCGCCGGAGGCTCCGTCCTCTCGCTCCGCACGTTCCTCGAGCAGGAGCACGGAGCCGGCGCATTCGATCGCCTGCTCGACACGCTCGCGCCGACCGATGCCCAGCCCCTGCGCGGCATCGTGCTGCCCGTGAACTGGTACCCGCTTCGTACCTTCCTGCGCGTCCTGCACGCGGCGGAGGAGAAGCACGGCCAGGGGGACCTCTGGGAGCGCTACGGGGCGTTCGCCGCCGAGTTCGAGATCACGGCATTCCAGCGCTTCGTGCTGCGCTTCACGTCCCCGGTGTTCTTCCTCGACCGCGCCGGGCGCATGTGGCACCGCTTCCACGATTCGGGCGAGTGGGAGGTCGAGGGCGGCGACAAGTGGCTTCGCGGCAAGCTCCGCGGGTTCTCGGTCGTCGACGAGAAGTACTGCCGCGTGCTGGCCGCGTGGATCAAGCGAGCTGGCCAGATGACCGGCGTGCGTGGCGAGGTGAGCCATCCAGAATGCCGCGCCCACGGCGCGCCCGTCTGCGTCTTCGCCGGCTGGTGGACCTGACTTTCCAGGCGCGACAGGCGCGATTCTCTCGACGTGGCCGCGGACGGGGGGCACACTCCGCCGCTACGGAGGCTTTCCATGAGAGCGAGCTTGGCGTGCGCGTTGGGTGCGGCGGTGGTGATCGCCGGCGTGGGCTTCGGTGGCGGATGCTCGAGCTCGAGCAGTGGCGGGGCCACGGGGACGGACGGCGGCGACGATAGCGGCGGCGACGCGACCAGCAGCAGCGGCTCGGGGTCCGGATCGAGCAGCGGTAGCGGCAGCGGGTCGGGTAGCAGCAGCGGCAGCAGCTCAGGGAGCAGCAGCGGGAGTAGCTCCGGCAGCAGCTCGGGATCCAGCAGCGGAAGCAGCTCGGGTAGCAGCAGCGGCAGCAGCTCCGGCTCGAGCAGCGGCAGCAGCTCGGGATCCAGCAGCGGGAGCAGCTCGGGCAGCAGCAGCGGAAGCAGCTCGGGATCGAGCAGCGGCGGCGACGGCGGCTGCAGCGGCGTCCTCCTGACGGTGAAGAACGCGCCCACGCTCACGCCCTGGTGCTCCATTTCGGTCGCCGGCGGCACCACGTCGTCCGCGGGTGTTCAGACGGTGTGCGTCCCGACGGGCGCCACCACCGTCACCGCGACGCCCATCACCGGATTCGAGCTCGATCCCGCCGGCACGTGGCACGACACCGACGGCGACACCGGCTCGGGCGACATGGGCACGATCAGCAACAACACGAGCTCGACGACGGTCACCGTGAACACGCCGGGAACGAAGTGCGTGTGGGCGTGCTGTCCCGGCATGGGCGGCATCCCCGGCTGCCCGACGACCAATCAGTGCCCCTAGCCGCACGAGATTCCTGGATCCCTGAAGAAGTCTCCTGGACCCTCACGCTTCCAGCTGGAAACGTGAGGGAGCCAGCAGGAACCCTCAGGGAGCCAGCAGAAACACGCAGGAAGTTCAGCCGCGGACGCGGATCGCCCATGTGAGCTTGGCGAGGCTCTTCATCACGTTGGGCACGCGCTTGAACAGATTGATGCTCGGCGGGCGCTTCTCGATGACGTGCACGGGGATCTCCTTGGTGGGGATCCCCCCGCGATCGGCCCGGATGACGAACTCGCTCGCGAACACGTCCTTGTCGACCAGGCACGCGCGCACCGTGTCGATGAGCGCCGTGCGCCGGAACGCCTTGAGCCCGTGCGTGTCGGTCCCCCGGAAGCCGAGCATCACCTTGAGCAGCGACGAGTAGGCGATGCTGGCGGCGTGACGGATGAGCGGGCGCTCGTCGGCAGCGCCGCTCGCGAGCTTGCTGCCGATGACCAGGTCGGCCTCGCCCGTCTCCAGGATGTCGACTGCGCGCTTGTGGAAGTCGGCGTCGCACAGGTCGATCTCGTCGCACAGCACGATGTCGCCGCGCGCGAGCAGGATGCCCTGCTTGAGGGCCTTGCCGTAGTTCGGCTCGCCCATCGAGATGATCTTCACCTGCCCGTCGGCCGGGTCGCCGTACTTCGCCGCGAGCTCGTGGCCGATCTCGATGGTGCGGTCCTTCGAGCCGTTCTCCGCCAGGATGATCTCGTACGTCCACCCCAGTGGCTTGAGGCGCTCGCGCAGGTCGACGACCGCGGCGTGGAGGATCGCCTGCTCGTTGTAGATCGGGATGACGATCGAGATGTGGGGGTCGGCCTGGAGGGGCACGACTCGGGGACGTTCCACGGCTACCACGGGGGCCCTTTACTATGAATTCCAGCTCGAGACGAGCGCACGCGCCTCCACGATGTTGTCCTCGATCGCGCAGTACGTCCAGCCGCCGTAGCGGCCAATCGACCAGATCCCGCGCTCGCGCAGGCCGGCGGTCAGGCGCCCGTGCTCGGCCAGGGACCGCTTGGTGATGTGGACGTAGGCCGGGTCCAGCACGACCGAGTGCTCGGCCACGAGGCGCTGCGTCGTCACGACGCCCTCGCGCTTCAGGTCGGAAAGGACGCGCTCGCGCATCGCGGGGACGTCGATGGTCGCGTCCTTGGGGAACCCGATCTCGACGTAGAGGCTCATCCGGTCGGTGTCGAAGATGTTGTCGTACCAGCCCACCCGATAGAACGAGGTCTCGCGTGAGGGGTAGTAGACCCAGTTCGTCTTCTCGTAGCCCTTGCCGTCGAAGCCGAGGTTGAAGACGAGGACCTTGTTGTAGTGCCAGGTCGACGGGTCGTGCTCGAGCTGGCAGATGCGGGCGAAGCGATCGAAGGGCGCGCTCGAGACGAGCCGTTCGAACTGGATCTCGCGGCGTGTCGTCTTCGCCACCTTGCGCGCGAGATCGACCGACACGAGCCCCTCGCCGAGCGCGATGCCGCCCTTGCGCACTGCGCCCTCGATCGCCTTGACGTACTCGATGGCGCCGCCTTCCGGGTACGTGAAGGTCGCGTTGTAGCTCGCGTTGTCGGCGAGCTTCATGTTGCGCACGATGTCGGTGAGGTCCGCGTACGGGAAGAAGCGGCCCATCGCGTCGACGTCGAGCGTCGCGAGATCGCAGGCGTAGAGCTTCTCGTTGTACGGAAAGAGGAACCGCTCGCAGATGCCGCGCCCGAAGCGCGTGGCGAGCATCTCCTTGAAGTTCGCCGGGGGCGGGGAGGGCTCGCGCTTCACGTCGCTCGATCGCGCGAAGTAGAGGTCGTAGAGGCAGTCGACGAAGTCCTGCTGCGGGAGCTGGTGGATGTTCTTCTGGAACGGGAAGTCCACGAGCTTGCCGCCGAAGGCGATGAACGACTTCTTCTCGACGACGCGGATGCGCTGCCCCGGCATGCGGTCGCGCAGCCACTTCTCGATGTCGGGGTGCTTGAAGTGGAAGAAGTGCCCCGAGTAGTCCCAGACGAATCCGTCCTTCTTGACGGTCTTGCACCAGCCGCCGATCTCGCGGTCCGCATCGAGGACGAGGTAGTCGTCGTCGCGCCGGTCGGAGAGCGCGGCGGCCGTCGCAAGGCCGGTGATGCCCGCGCCCACGATGAGCGTGCGGAAGGAGTCCATACGGAAGAACGGGGAGGATAGCCCAGACGTATCGGGCCGGGCGAAAGCTACGCCCTGCGGGCGCGCGGGTAGCTCCCCAGATGCTTCACGAAGGGGCAGCGCTCGCGCAGCCGCTCCATGGCGCGCGCGACGTTCGCGTCCTCGCGGTGGCCCTCCAGGTCCGCGAGGAAGATGTAGTCCCACGTTTTCGTGGTGTCGGCGGGGCCCCTCCCCCGCCTCGTCTCGCGGTTGGGGCGCGACTCGATGCGCGTGAGGTTGATGCCCTCTTCGTCGAAGATGGTCAGCACGCGGAGGAGCTGCCCGCGTCCGTCGGGCACGCTGAAGGCCACGCTCGTCTTGTACTGGCCGTCGCCCGTGCGCGCGGCGTCCTCGAGCGACACCATGACG
>DASVWO010000113.1:0-14849 GCA_036393165.1 Polyangiaceae bacterium
GAGCGTGATGTGGACGACGAGCTCGACGCCGAACGAGAGGGGCGCATCCGTCAGCACGAACATGCCACCCAGCGAGATGTCCTTCGCGCGGCCCTGCACGGATTGCTTGCCGCCCTTGGGCACGAACTCCAGGGCACAGTCGAGTGGTGCACGGTTGTAGCGGCGTAGCTCCAAGGGGCGCGTCTCCTTCCGAGGAACGCTGATGATAGCTTGTTCGTGTGGCGGGAAAAGGCCGTGACGGGTTGTGGCTCGCGCTCGTGCCTGTGGGGGTGGCCTTCGTGCTCGGAGTCTTGCTCGTGCCGCGCCGCTCGGAGCCGGAGGGCGTACCTCTTCCCCTGGCGGACGCGGCGTCGCTCGCGCGTACGGCCGCAGCGGATCACGCGCTCGCCGAGAAGGGCCGACGCGAGCCGCTGCCCGGCGCCGTGCGTGCGCTCGGGTCCGCCGTCAGGGCGTTTCACACGCTGGAGGCGCACGACGCGGAGGCGCGCCAGCTCTACGAGGCGCGGGGCGCCGTGGACGAGGCGCTGGTCGACGCGCTTCGCGGGGGAAGTGAGCCGCTGCTCGAGCTACGCGCCCTTCAACTCGAGGCATTCCTCGACGAGGTGCATCGCTTCGACGCGACGGGGGAGCAGTCCGACGAGCTGGCGGCGCTCGCCGGTGCCTTCGTGCGGTCGATGACGCTCGAGGGATGGGTGTCGGGGCACCACGTGATGGCGGACGAGGCGGCGTTGCGCGCACTCTACAAGAACATGTGGAACGGATTCCTCGGCCCCGAGGTGCGCGCCGAGTTCGCGCCGACCCTCGACGAGCAGCGCGCGCTCTACGCCTTCTACCTCTCGCACCCCCATCCCTCGCGCGCCATGCGCGACGCGATCCAGGCTGCGCGCCGGGGCGCGCGCGACGCGAAGGACTGCGCCGCGCTCGAGCAAGCGGACCGCGCGGCCGTGGCGACCTGGCGCCTCGAGCACATCGAGCGCCTCCGCGCGATCGACCCGAGCTACCCCGCCGACTACGCGCGCGGTGTCGCGAGCTACGGTCGCGGCGACTACGTCGCCTCGGCGAAGGCCTTTCGCGCCTGGCTGATGCAGCACCCGGAGGGCCCCCTCGCCCTGCGAGCCAAGAACTACCTGCGAGCCGCCGCCGCAGCCGAGAGCGTGGAGTGACGTCCAGCATGCGCGCGCTGCTCGTCGACGACGACCGCGAGCTCGCCCGTCTGCTCGGGGACTATCTGGCGTCGCACGGCGTTGCCGTGGACCACGTCGAGGACGGCGCGCATGCCATCGATCGACTCGCTGCGGCCGTCGACGGCTACGACGTCGTGCTTCTCGACGTGATGCTGCCGGGCATGGATGGCTTCGAGGTCTGCCGTCGCCTTCGCGAGCGGTTCGACGTGGCCATCGTCATGCTGACGGCGCGCGGCGAGGACACCGACCGCGTCGTCGGCCTCGAGATCGGCGCGGACGACTACGTCCCCAAGCCCTTCAGTCCGCGGGAGCTCCTCGCACGCATGCGCGCCGTCGTGCGACGGGCCAAGCGGGCCGGAGCGCCCGCCGGTGAAGATCGCGTCGAGGTGGGCGATCTCGTCGTCGACGTGCCGGCGCACAAGGCGCTGCTCGGCGGCAAGGAGCTCCAGCTCACGTCATTCGAGTTCCGCGTCCTCGTGGCCCTCGCGCGGCGCGCCGGGCAGACCGTCACGCGCGAGGAGCTCGCGAGCGTCGTCCTGCCCAAGGGCGGCCGCTACGACCCGAGCGTGGACCGCTCGCTCGACGTGCACGTGTCGCACCTGCGCCACAAGATCGGCGACGACGTGAAGGAGTCGAAGCGCATCCGGACGGTCCGGGGCGTGGGGTACGTACTCGTAAAGCCCTCGTAAAGAGGGATGCGGGCGCCCCCCTCGGGGGCCCAAGATGGCATCATGCGACGGCCGCGTACGCTCCGCTCGCGCCTCTTCTTCTGGTTCGTGGGCGCGATCCTCCTGGCGATTCTCACGACGGTGCTCGTCGCCGGTTCGACGCGGCCGGAAGCGGTGACCGGCGCCGAGGCGATGGCGCGCAACGTGTCGACGCGGCTGGCGTCCGACTGGGAGGACCCCGAGGCGGCGCGCGCATACGTCGCCGAGGTCCGCGACGTGACGGGGTTCGACGTGCACCTCGTGCGCGACCCCCACAGGCTCCCGCCGCGCGTGCACGCGGCCGCTCGGCACGGCGCGGCGATCGTGCCCGAGAACCCGCAGCACATCTTCGTGCCGGTCGTGCGCGACGGACAGCTCGCAGGCGCGCTCGAGATGGAGAAGTTCGGGCCGAGGCCGACGGCGCTGCAATGGTGGCGTTTCGCCCTGGGGCTCGTGCTCGTGGGCGCCGTGCTCTCGGTGATGGCGGGGCGCATCGCCAATCTCCTTTCGAGGCCGCTCGAGCAGCTCGCGCACGCGGCCGACCGCTTCGGCTCGGGCGACCTCGCCTTCCGCGCCGACGCAGCAAGGCCGCGGCGATGGGTCGCTCTCGAGGTTCACGAAGTGGCGGTCTCGTTCAACCGGATGGCAGACCGCGTGGAGGCGATGGTCCGTGGGCAGCGCGAGCTCCTCGGCGCGATCAGCCACGAGCTGCGGTCTCCGCTGGGGCGCGCGAGGGTGGCGCTCGAGATCGCGCGCGACCGGCTCCCCGAGGAGACAGGAGAGCGCTCGCCGCGCGCCGCGCTGGACGACGTCGAAAAGCAGCTCGGTTCCGTGGACGGCATCCTGGGAGAGCTCCTCGACGTCACGCGTGCGGGGCTGGCCGACCTGCGCAGCGAGAAGAGACCGCTCGTCGCATGGCTACGCGAGCGCGTCGCTCAGGAGCCGCCGCCACCGGAAATCGAGCTCGACGTGGCGTCGGGTGCAGGGAGCGTCGCGCCCGCATTCGATGCGGCCTTGCTCGGGCGCGCATTCCACAACCTCGTCGTCAACGCCCGCGCCCACGGGCATCCCCCCGACGTGCCCATCGAGGTGCGCGTGTCGCTCGCCGAGGGGAACTGCGTCCGGATCGTGGTGCGCGACCGAGGACCCGGCTTCGCGCCCGGGGTTGCCGAGAAGGCGTTCGAACCCTTCGTTCGAGGCGACTCCGCTCGCGCCCGTCCTACGGAGGGAGCCGGTTACGGGCTCGGGCTCGCCATCGTGAAGCGCGTGGTCGAGGCGCACGGCGGACGCGTGTTTGCCCGCAACGCCGCGTCGGGCCAGGGGGGCGCCGAGGTCGGGTTCGATTTGCCCCTGTCCGTACCGCCTCGGTAGCCTGGCTCCTGGCGGATGCGCGCGCGGTCCCCATCGGCGCTCGGCGCGTTCCTGGTCGCGCTCGCGAGCGGTGCGTACGCGGCGTGGGTCCTCGCGCTCGCGCCGGGGTATCAGCCGAGCGCCGACAGCCATTACCACTTCGTCGTCGCACGCCAGATCGCGGCGGGGACCCTGGTGCCGGACGTCGCGCGCGGCCTGCCGCTCACCGTGCTGCGCGACATGCCGGTCGATCACTACTGGGGCTACCACCTGCTCCTCGCCCCGTTCGGCTTCGTGCACGATCCGGAGCTGGGCATGAAGGCGGCCACGGTCGTGCTCTTCGGCGTGGTCTACGCGTCGATGTACCTCTTCCTGCGCGCGCGTGGCGTGCGGCACGCGTGGGCATGGTCGCTCGCGCAGGTGGCGTTCCTTGCTCAGGACTGGTCGTACCTCCAGCTTCGCGGCGGGCAGCTGATCCTGCCGCTGCTCTTCGCGCTGACACAGGTCGCGTTCTTCGACGAGCGCGCGTTGCGCCGGCGCGCCCTCCTCGTCGTCCTCGGGTACGCCGCCCTGCTCAGCTACCACGGAGGCATCGTGCTGCTTCCGTTCCACGCGGCGGGGGTGCTCGCTCTGTTACTCCTCCATCGCCAGTCGTTGCAGCGCGGGCAGCTCTTCGAGCCGGCGCTCACGGCGGCCGGGATGGCCCTGGGGCTCACCCTCAACCCGTACATGGACGCACGAGCGTCGACCTGGCGCTTCTTCGCGCTGCACGTGGGCGAGATGGGGCGCGACAGCGCCCACCTCTACGAGGACCAAATCTACGCCGAGTTCCACGGATTCCCGGCGAGCGCGCTGCTGCAGTACCCGGCGTGGACGCTGCTCCTCGTGGCCACCCTCTGCGCGATCGTCGTCGCCGTTCGCCGGGAGCGTTCGAAGGCCACCATCGTCCTCGCCGGAATGGCAGCCGGCGGAATCGTTCTGACGGCGCTGGCGATGCGCACGCGCGAGTACTCGGTTCCCGTCGCGTTCACGCTTCTGGCGCTGCTCGCGCCGCGAGCACGTGTGCGATCACCACTCTTCGCGTCCGTCCTGGGAACCGTACTCGCCGCCGCGCTCGTCCTGCACGGCGTGGAGATGGCGCCTCTCCTCAGGACGCACCTACCCAGCCGGCAGTACCGAGGGGCCCGCGCGATCCTCGAGGCCAACGGCGATCACCCGATCCTCAACATCGCCGAGGCCGACTACTGCATGCTCCTCTGGGAGTACGACCGCGTCGTTTGCGTGCAGGCGCTGAGCCGGTACTTCATCTACCCCTACAAAGAGCTCTTCCATGACATATGGGAGCTCCATGATCGCGCCGATGTGTCGCCCGAGACGCCCGCGATCCTGCGGCGTTTCTGGGATCGCGGCGTGCGCCTCGTGGCCAGCCACCGGACGCACAAGATGATGCTCTACGCCCGAGCTCATCCCGAGCTCTTGCATCCGGTCTTCTGCTCGCCGATCGACGGCGCCTGCATCTTCGCGCTCGACCCCGCCGTGTCACGGTAAAGTGAACTCGGAAGAGCATGCGCACGTGGCTCAGAATCGTCGCGTGGATCCTCGGCATCGCCGGAGCCGTCGCGCTGGTGCTCTACCTCGGCTTCTTCGACGTATGGACCGTCCCCACCGACGACCCGCTGCTCGCGGCCTCCGTCGAGCCCACCCTCAGCGCCGGCGACGACGTCGTCGTCACGCGACGGACCGACGTCTCGCGCGGCAACCTCCTTCGATGCGCCGACCCGCAAGCGCCGGGGCGCTTCGTCATCGCACGCGCCATCGCCCGGTTCGGCGACGAGATCGAGATCGGCGGCGAATCGGTGGCCATCGACAACCGTCGCAACCCGAGCCCTCGCGCGTGCGACGTTCCCACGGAGGTGGTGCACGATCCGCAGAGCGGCGACGACGTGACCCTCGGCTGCTCGGTCGAGGAGTACGGCGAGATGACGTACAACGCCCTCCGCTCGACCGACCACCCGGAGGCGCCGACAGTCGCCAAGGTCCAACCGGATCGCTGGTTCCTGGTCAGCGACGACCGGCACGTGCACCTCGATTCGCGCGACTTCGGGCAGATTGACCCGCGGACGTGCCAGCACATCGTCTTCCGTCTCGTCAGCGCGAAGGGGTTCTGGGACTCGAAGAAGCGCCTGAACATCATCTGGTAACCGGCCCCGCGGGCTTTCTTGCTACCCTCGGCGGCGCGGATGGAGTTCGAGCTCGGCATCGTCTGCGGCCGCTGCGACTGGTACAGCCCCATGGGCACGGTCCGGTGCAGCTCGTGCGGAGCCACGCTCGCCATGGACGCGCCCGAAGTTCAGCGCTCGCCCGAGCCGGCACCGATCAAGGCGCGCGCAGGCGTGACCGAGCCGCCGCCCTCGTCCGCGTTCGGAACCGCCGAGCTCCGACCGCGAAAACCGCCCTCGAGCGCGGTGATTCCGGCCGCCCCCGTCAGCATTCGTTCGCCCGGAGGGGGGGAATCGGCGGTATCGTCATCCGGCGCGTTCGACGACAAGCCTTCGGAATCTCTTCGTGCCGCCGCGGGCCGGCTGGGATCCGAGCCGTCTCTGGAGGAGCTGATGGATCAAGCCAAGAACTACGTCTGCAAGTCGTGCTCGACGCCCGTGCCCATCGGGCACAAGTTCTGCGGGCGTTGCGGCGCGGCCATCCCGCCGGACATCCTCAACGCGCGTACCCAGTTCTTCGGCCAGCTCCAGGTCCCCGGCAAGGCGAAGCTGATCCTCATCCGCGGTGAGGGCGTCGAGGGGCTCAGCTACCAGCTCAACGCCGATCAGCACGTCGTCGGGCGCAACGGCCAGCTCGTCTTTCCGGACGACCCGTTCGTTTCGCCGCGTCACGCCAACCTCTTCTACCGGGCGGGAAAGCTCGTGGTGCGTGACGAGGGATCCCTCAACGGCGTGTTCTGGCGGGTGCGCGGAAGCGTCGAGGTCTCTCCGGGCGACCAGTTCCTCGCGGGCGAGCAACTCTTCCGCATCGAGGGGCCGCCGAAAGCGAACGACGGGCCCGCGCCGGACGGGACGTACTTCTACTCGTCGCCCAAGCACCAGGCGCACTTCTGCATCATCCAGATCCTCCAGGGCGGCGCATCGGGCATGGCGGTGTGTGCTCGCGGGCAGACACTTCAGATCGGGCGCGAGGGCGGGGACCTGAACTTCCCCGGCGACCTCTACATGAGCGCATCGCACTGCAAGCTCGAGGAGACGGGCGGGAAGCTCGTCCTCACGGACCTCAACAGCCGCAACGGGAGCTACGTGCGCCTCAAGGCCGAGCGCGAGCTCGCCCACGGCGACTACCTGTTCATCGGCCGCAAGCTGCTGCGCGTCGAGATCACCGCGAACTGACCAGACTCAGCGTCGCGTTCCCGCAGCGCGGGCGCTGGCGAAGCCGAGCGCCTTGCGGACCACTGCGACCAGCGAGTCGAGCGCCACCCGCGGCAGACCGTCGATGATGGCCTCCAGGTCCAGCGGCCCGTCCATCGCGGGGAGCAACTCGAACAGCTCGGCGAAGCGATCGTAGGTGCCGCCGAGCGCGTCGAGCTTCGCGCGGAGCGCGTTGGCATCCGGACCGCGCGCGTCGCCGAGGATCTCGCGTGACCGGCGCACCAGCGTGCGCTTGTCGGCGACGACGCGGCGCAGGCGCGCGACGTAGGCGCCGATGACCACGTCCGGATACTTGCCGCGCAGCCGGTAACGATCGTGGCGCGCCCCCGGGAGGCGGTGGTGCTCGACGATCCCCGCCGCTTCGAGCCCGCGCAGGTTCGCGAAGATGTTGCTCTTGCTGCGGCCGAGCTCCGCCGACAGCTCGTCCATCGAGCGGGCCCCCTCGGCGAGGTAGAGGGCCGCCACGATCTGACCGCCCAGGCGCGTGATGCCGGGGAAGCTCGCGGCCACCTCGGCGCCCACGCCCTCGAGCAGCGTGCGGCGTGCGAGCGCTGTCGGATCGGCGGGAGGAGCTGCGCGCGCCACGAGCTTTGCAGACGAAGCTAGCGCACGGAGGGCCCCAGCGTCACTTTGAGGAAGATGCCGCCGAAGAACGTCCCGTACCCGCTGGTGGCGACCGGGGAGCTCGAGGTGTCCTTGTAATAGGGCGAGGTGGTGTCGCAGTTGCCCGTCTCGCTGGCGCTCTGCGGGCAGACCTGCACCTCGCCGCTGAGAGCGAATGTGCGCGAATACCCGAGGAACGGACCGACCGAGAACCACGGACTGAGGCGCCAGTCGAGACCGATGCGCAGGTTCGTCACCACGCCCCAGTACGTCAGGTAGTAGTTCGTCGTCGGGATGGTGCTGCCGCCGCCGCCCAGGATGCGCGTGTAGCTGGCGGTGTCCTCGCTCGCGCCGACGCCGAGCTCGACCCAGGGATGGAGCCGGCGCGAGAGCGTGGTGAGGTAGTAGCGGCCGTACAGCCCGAATTGCCAGAGCTGCCTCTGGAGCTGCGAGGTGCCGTCGGTGCATTCCACGGTGGCCGAGTCGCAACCGCCGTTCACCTGGAAGTTGCCGTAGTCGAAGAAGAGACCGGCGCTGAGGAAAGGAAGGAACCGGTAACCTGCGGCCAGGGCGACGGCGAACGGGTCGTAGCTGTACGGATTCATGGATCCGTACAGCAGGTGGCCCGTGGGACCGCCGTCGGTGTCGCCCCCGGGAAACATTCCGGGAGCCGTCACGGGCGACGAGCTCTCCGGCAGCATGAACCCGCCACGGGCCTCGAGCTCGAACCCCAGCAACCCTTTGACGTCCCACTCCGATGCAGCTGCTTCCGCGGCGCGATGCGTGGACATGGTCTCGACTCCCATCAGCGGCGGAGGCGCCGCGGCTTCGGGAGTCGTCGGAGCCGGGGAGGCGCTCGTCGCCGGTGGTGCTGCGGGCGCTGCGGGCGCGCTGGACGCAGGCGCGGAGGGCAAGGCCGAAGGGGCTGCCGAAGGCGATGGCGCGGCGGAAGAAGGAGGTGCCGCCGAAGACGGCGGAGCGGCCGACGAGCTCGGCGCAGGCGGCGCCGTCGACGCGCTCGGCGGGGGCGCGGGCGCGGGCTGTCCGGGGACGAACTGGGCGAAGGCATCGGCGCACACGAACAGCGCGGCGGAGGCGACGGCAAGAAAGCGGGCTCGCATGAGTCGCGCAGCCTAGCAGTTGCCTCGGCCCTTGCAGCGGGCGCGCCGCCGGGTCATTGCGGTATGCCATGCCGAACCGACTGGCCCGGGAGGCGTCCCCCTACCTGCAGCAGCACGCGAACAACCCGGTCGACTGGTACCCGTGGGGTCCAGAGGCGCTCGAGCGCGCGAAGCGCGAGGACAGGCCGATCCTCCTCAGCATCGGGTACTCGGCCTGCCACTGGTGCCACGTGATGGAGCGCGAGAGCTTCGAGAACCAGCAGATCGCGAACCTGATGAACGGCTGGTTCGTCAACGTGAAGGTGGACCGCGAGGAGCGGCCGGATCTCGATCAGGTCTACCAGCTCGTCGTGCAGCTGATGGGGCGGAGCGGCGGCTGGCCCCTCACGGTCTTCCTCACGCCGGACCAGAAACCGTTCTTCGGCGGGACGTACTTCCCGCCCGTCGACCGCTACGGCATGCCCGGGTTTCCCAAGGTTCTCCAGGCGATCTGGGAGGCGTATCACTCGAGGCGCGACGAGGTCGTGGCGCAGTCGGCGGAGATCACGGGCGCCATCCAGCAGGTCAGCTCGGGGGAAACCGGTCGAGAGGCTGCGATCTCGCCGGCGCTCTTCGCGCGCGCAGCCGAGAAGCTCGCGGCGCGGTTCGACGACGTGCACGGCGGATTCGGACACCGGCCGAAGTTCCCGAACACGATGAGCCTCGACGTGCTCCTGCGCGCGGGCGACGTCGCGCGCGTGCGCAAGGCGCTCGACGCGATGCGCGCGGGAGGCATCTGGGATCACCTGGGCGGCGGGTTCCACAGGTACTCGACCGACGAGCACTGGCTCGTGCCGCACTTCGAGAAGATGCTCTACGACAATGCGCTTCTCCTGCGCCTCTACGTGGACGCGTGGAGGGTGACCCGCGAGGAGCGCTACGCCGAGACGGCCCGTGCGATCGCCGCGTACCTCGCGCGCGAGATGACCTCGCCCGACGGCGCCTTCTACGCGACGCAGGACGCCGACAGCGAGGGAGAAGAAGGGCGCTTCTTCGTGTGGACGCCCGAGCAGGTGGACGAGGTGTGCGCCGGAGACGCGGAGGCGGCCCGCGCGGCCAAGCGCGTCTGGGGCATCGACGCGGGCGGGAACTTCGAAGAGAGCGGCCAAACCGTGCTCTCGCTCGTGTCGCCGCCGGCCGACGCCGGCGAAGCGGCGGCGCTCGAGCGCGCGCGGCGCGTCATGTTCGACGCGAGGGAGAAGCGTCCGAAGCCCTTCCGCGACGAGAAGATCCTCGCGAGCTGGAACGCGCTCGCCATCGGCGCTCTGGCGGACGCCGGCGCCGCGCTGGGAGAGCCCTCGATGATCGCGGCCGCCACGCGGGCCATGGAGTACGTCGAGCGTGTGCTCGTGAGGAGCGAGGGAGAGAGCCGCGCCCGCGTGCTGCGCCTGTCGAAAGACGGCGCGTCCAAGGGCAACGGGTTCCTCGACGACCACGCGTACGTCGCCGATGCCGCGCTCGACCTCTACGACGCGACCGGAGTCGCGCGATGGGTGCAGCTCGCCAGGTGGCTCGCCGAGTCGATCCTCGCGCACTTCCAGGACGAGAAGGACGGCGGCTTCTTCTTCACCCCGGACGACGGCGAGAGCATCCTCGTTCGCGCGAAGGATCCGTACGACCACGCGGTGCCGGGAGGGGCCACCGTCGCCTGTCGCGCCCTCCTTCGGCTGGGGGCGCTCGTGGACGAGCGTTACGGGAACGTGGCGACGCGCGCGATCGAGAAGCTCGCCGGTGCAGCGGCCGAGAACCCGATGGGCATGAGCGGCACGGTGTGCCTGGTCGATCGCCTCGTGCGCGGCTCGGTCGACGTCGTCCTCGTCGGCGCGCCCGGCCCGCTCGCCCGCGAGGCGATGCGCGCGTACCTGCCGGACCGAGTCGTGGCGTGGGTCGACCCTTCGGATGCCGCGAGCATCGAGGCATGCCGGCTCCTCGCCGAAGGCAAGTCCGCGCAGCCGCATCCTGCGGCCTACGTGTGCCGCGGCAGGGCGTGCTCGCTGCCCGTGCAGACCCCCGAGGAGCTCGCGAAGCTGCTTCGGAGCTAATCGGGGCTACGGACGGCGCTCGCGATGGCCGCGCGGATCGCGGTGCATCATGGGCGGGCGCGTGGAACCGGGCCGACCCTGCGCCGGCCGGGTGCCGACGATCGTGGAGCGCATCTTGTTCACCGCGTCCGTCGCCCGTCCGGACGCGATGAGCTGCGCCTCGAGCACGTCGAGCGCAGGGCCCATGAGGTCCGTCCTGCCGAAGCGGCCGGCGCGGCCCGACGCGAGCCGCGGAAGGATCGCGACGATGCGCCGCACGCCGTCGGCGATGCGCCGGGGAACGGCGACGCGCTCGATGATCGGCTCGAGGAACTCGGTCGCCGCGCGGATGCGATCGCGCTCGCCCGCGCACGCTTCCTCGAGCGGCTCCTCCAGGAGCAACGTCCAGAGCACCACGTCGTCGAGCGGCCGGCCCCGGCTGCGCGTCATCGCGTCGATCGCGTCCATCTTCGCGAAGAAGCGCGCCTGCCCACCCTCGGTCGCCTCGTCGTCGTCGAGGAACGCGGCGAGCTCCGGCAGCAGCACCGCCATGGCTCCCGTCTCCCAGAACAGCCACATGGACCGGTGCGCCGCTCCCCCGCGCAGCAGCCGCAGGATCTCCTCGAAGACGCGCGGTCGCGCGGCCTTCGCGAGATCGTCGCGGGTGCCCACCAGCGAGTCGTACACGTCCGGCGTGATCCCGAGGTCGAGCCGCGCGGCGAACTTGATGGCGCGGAGCATCCGGATGGGGTCCTCGCGGAAGCGCGTCGTCGGGTCCCCGATCGTGTGGATGCGGCGCCCCTGGATGTCCTTCATCCCGCCGCACCAGTCGAGAACCTGGCGGCGATCGAGATCGTAGAAGAGCGCGTTCACCGTGAAGTCGCGGCGCAGCGCGTCCTCGTGCGCCTCGCCGAACACGTTGTCGCTGCGGATGAGCAGGTCGTCGAAGACCTCGCTCTCGGCCTCCTCCGGCGCCTCCATCGCGGGATTGCGCCGGAAGGTGGCGACTTCGATCACCTTGCCTGCGCCGAAGAGGATGTGCGCCAGGCGGAAGCGCCGCCCGATGATGCGGCAGTTGCGGAAGAGGGCGCGCACGTCCTCGGGTCGGGCGCTCGTGGCGATGTCGAAGTCCTTCGGCTTGCCCCCGAGCAGCAGGTCGCGCACGCAGCCGCCGACGAGATAGGCCTGGTGGCCAGCCCGCTCGAGCCTCCGCACGACCTTGGCGGCATCGGGATCGATGCGCTCGTCGTCGAGCACCACGTCGTGACGCACCAGGCCGGTCCCGGCGTGGCGCTCGGCGCCGTCGCGCTGGGGGCGAACCTGCCGCACCCCTTCCTGGCGGGGGGGGTCCGGCGGCGCATCCTCGACCGTGAACGAAGGAAGGTCGGGCGGCGCGGGATAGTCGTCGTTGGGCGGTGACACGAGAGCGGGAACTGGAAAAGGCAGCGCGAATTCGCGCGCGTAGAGCCGACTTGAGTCGACTGTAACATGCGGCCTACCTGGGCTCCAGGCCGGCTGGTAACGTTTCGGTTGAGCCGCGTTTCCATGGTCAGCCGTCGTCTGGATCCCGTCCCGCTCGACGATTTCGACATCCGCGAGCCCCTCGGCTCCGGGGCGATGGCGCGCGTCTTCGAGGCGATTCACAAGCAGAGCGGAAAGCCCGTCGCCATCAAGCTGCTCGATTCTTCGGCGCGCGGGTCCCGGGAGCTCCGCGAACGGATGGCCCGGGAGGCGCTCGTGCTGGCGAGCCTGCAGAGCCCGCACGTCAGCCGTCTGCTCGGTTACGGCTGGGAGAGCGAGCAGCCGTTCCTCGTGCTCGAGCGCCTGGAGGGCGAGACGCTGGCCGACGTGCTCCGGCGCGAGAAACGCTTGCCAGCCGCACGGTTGGTCGACTGGGTCGAGCAGCTCCTCGTCGGGGTGCGCGACTGTCACAGGGCGGGCGTGATCCATCGCGACATCAAGCCGGCGAACATCTTTCTCGAGAGGCGGGCAGGCGGGGGTGCGGGCGAGCCCATCGTGAAGCTCATCGACTTCGGCGTGGCCCGGCTCAGCGAGATCGCGAGCTTGGGCACCAGCCTCACGAGCACGCACCACCTCATCGGCAGCGTCGGCTACATGGCGCCCGAGCAGCTCGAGTACGCCAAGGGCGTCGGGCCGACCGCGGACATCTACGCGGTCGGCGTCGTGATCTTTCGGTGCGTCAGCGGTCGGCTGCCCTTCATCGGACGGAGCTTCGAGGTCCTGACGAAGCTCAAGACGGAGGCCACGGCCCCGGTGCTCTCGTCGCTCCCGGGGGTTCCACCCCATCCGCCCCTCGACGACTTCCTCGTACGGGCCCTGTCGCGCGACCCACGGGAACGTTTCGAGAATGCCACGGCCATGCTCGAGGAATGGTGGCGCGTCGCGGCCTCGCTCGAGCGCGACGCGGTCCTGCCGGAGATCGAGGTCGTCTGGGACGAGGACGAGTGGGTGAACACCATGGCGGAATCGCTCGCGAAGAGCGGCTCGCACCCATCCCACGCGACCACGGCGACCGGCCCCGCCGGACCGTCGAGCACCTCGCTCCGGGCGGCGCTCGTCCGCAACATGGTGGATGACATGGAAGCGGCGACCGACCCGCAGATGACGCGCCCCAGTGAGGGTCAGCTCGCCATCCACGACACGGCGGAAACGGCGGACGCGACGGGCCCCGACCCCCGCCGCGACGACCCGTAGAGCTGCGCCCCACCGCGGGGCATCCGGCACCATCCGTGCCGTTGACGATTGACGGGGAAACCCCGGTGGTTACGTTCGGCCAGCGAAGACGAGGACGAGACTCGGAGGCGAACGGCACATCATGGGCAAGATCATCGGAATCGACCTGGGCACCACGAACAGCGTCGTGGCGATCATGGAGGGGCGTGAGCCCAAGGTCATCGTCAACGAGGAGGGCTCGCGCACCACGCCGAGCGTCGTGGCCTGGGACGAGAAGGGAGAGGTCCTCGTCGGCCAGATCGCCAAGCGTCAGGCGGTGACGAACCCCGAGAACACCATCTTCAGCGCCAAGCGGTTCATCGGCCGGCGCTTCGAGGAGGTGCAGGAAGAGATCAAGCGCGTCCCGTACAAGGTCGTGCGCGCCAACAACGGCGACAGCGTGTTCGTCATCCGCGGCAAGCAGGTGACGCCGCCCGAGGTGAGCGCGCGCGTGCTCGGGAAGCTCAAGAAGGCCGCCGAGGATTACCTCGGCGAGAAGGTCACCGAGGCGGTCATCACCGTCCCGGCGTACTTCAACGACTCGCAGCGCCAGGCCACGAAGGACGCCGGGCGCATCGCCGGGCTCGACGTGAAGCGCATCGTCAACGAGCCGACGGCGGCGGCGCTCGCCTACGGCCTCGACAAGAAGAAGGACGAGGTCATCGCCGTCTACGACTTCGGCGGCGGCACGTTCGACATCTCGATCCTCGAGGTGGGCGACAACGTCGTGCAGGTCATCTCGACCAACGGCGACACGCACCTCGGTGGCGACGACGTCGACAACCTGATCATCGATTGGATGGTCGCCGAGTTCAAGAAGAGCAACGCCGTCGATCTGCGCAACGACAAGATGGCGCTGCAGCGTCTGCGCGAGGCCGCCGAGAAGGCGAAGATCGAGCTCTCGAGCGTGCAGGAGACCAGCATCAACCTGCCGTACATCACGGTGGGCGCGGGCGGGCCGATGCACCTCGATCTGCGCCTGTCGCGCGCGAAGCTCGAGCAGATGATGCAGCCGCTCGTCGAGCGGTCGATGGAGCCGGTGCGCAAGGCGCTGGCGGACGCGAAGAAGCAGCCGAAGGACATCGACGAGGTCGTGCTCGTCGGCGGCTCGACGCGCATCCCGATGGTGCAGGAGACGGTCAAGAAGTTCTTCGGCAAGGAGCCGCACAAGGGCGTGAACCCCGACGAGGTCGTCGCGGTCGGCGCGGCGGTGCAGGCCGGCGTGCTCTCGGGCGACGTGAAGGACCTGGTGCTCCTCGACGTGACGCCGCTCTCGCTGGGCGTCGAGACGCTCGGCGGCGTGATGACCGCGATGATCCCGCGCAACACGACGATCCCGACGCAGAAGAAGGAAGTCTTCTCGACGGCGACCGACAGCCAGCCGTCGGTCGAGATTCACGTGCTGCAGGGCGAGCGCACCGAGTCGAAGTACAACCGCACGCTCGGCAAGTTCCACCTCGAGGGGCTGATGCCCGCTCCGCGCGGCGTGCCCAAGATCGAGGTCACCTTCGACATCGACGCGAACGGCATCCTCAGCGTCCACGCGAAGGACACCGCGATGGGCAAGGACCAGAAGATCACGATCACGGCGAACTCGGGCCTCAACGAGTCCGAGATCCAGAAGATGGTGAAGGAAGCCCAGGAGCACGAGCGCGAG
>DASVWO010000114.1:0-3748 GCA_036393165.1 Polyangiaceae bacterium
AGAAGTAGACCGTGCCGAACGCGAAGAGGAGCGACAGGAGGACGTTCTGCCGCTCCGTCCTCGGCGAGCGCCCGGTGCGCCGCAGCTTCTCGAGCACGAGGAAGAGCACCCCCGGCGCGAGCCCCGCGAGCCAGATGACGAACTGCCCGGCCCTGAAGTTCTCGGGGTTCCCGAGAGCTTCACGAAGGGCAGCATCAGCATGGCCGGCAGGGCCGGGAAGCTGATGTAAGTCTTGCCCTCGAACGCCACGAAGTCGTTGTTCATCGCGTACGGCGGCGGGCCCGTGGGCAGGTCCCAGCGTCCGTGCAGCCAGGCGTCGGCGAGGAGCGCGTAGTGGTTGTACTGCGTGTGCTCGGTCAGCCGCTGCGGCCCAGCCACGGCCGCGAAGACGCCGGCTGCGATGACGTAGAGGAGCGCCGCGAGGATGAGTCGGCGCGAGCGGGAGTCGGGACGCATCCACCTTGCGAGCGTTCCCGGCTTGTCGGCCATATCGGCGGCGCAACCTACCATCACTTGCTGACGCACCAAGGCGCGAACACGCCTTCGCGAGCTCGAGCACCGGAGACGCGCATGAGTCTTCGCACGCGCGAGCAAATGGCGCGAAATCCGGCGCGTATGAGCGATCGAGAGCGTGGCACGAGGCTTGTAAACGAGCCGCCCCCGGAGATGGCGCTACCCTTCGGCGAGACCCCCGGCGCGCGCGACCCGCGCGCCCTGAGCATCCTGGCCAAGACGATCTACCGCGAGCTGCGCGCGAGCGGCTTCCAGGCGCGCGACGTCATGGCGCTGGCCGGTGAGCTCCTGGCGCAGGTCACGCGCGAGATGCGGGCCCCCAAAAAGCAAAGCTGAGGCTCGGACTTGCGACGCAGTTGACACGCTGCGTGCCGAGCTTCGACAATCCCTCGGGACCGTCTCCCGCCTTCCGGCGGGAGTGACGGATGCGGCGCCCCTCCGAGGGACCTGAATGTTCACCATCATCATCTCCGAAAAGGGTGGCGCCGAGCGTCGCGAGGCATTCGACAAGAACGAGATCAACGTCGGGCGCGTTCAGGGCAACGACCTGATGCTCCCGAAGGGGAACGTCTCGAAGCACCACGCGCGCCTGCTCTTCCGCGACGGCCGCTTCATCGTCACGGACCTCAAGAGCACCAACGGGACCTACGTCAACGGCCGGAAGATCTCGCAGGCCACCATCGTCCGCGAGGGCGACAAGATCTACATCGGCGACTTCGTGCTGCGCCTCGAGACGGCCCAGGCGGGCGCCTCGGCCGACGGGAGCTACGGTCCGCCGCCGAACGACGACTCGCAGGGAGGACGCACGCCGGCCCGCCAGGGGCCGCTGCCGCGCGAGGCCGTCGGCGGGGGGCCGATGCCGCCGATCCCGGGGCCGCCGGTAGGGCCGCCCCCGCTTCCGCCTCAGGTGGCTGCGCAGGCGCTCGGGGGCGCGACGCCGATGATGCAGCAGCCCTCGCCTCCGATGCCCGGGCCCGTGCCGTTCGCGCCGCCGCAGGGGGGAGCGCAGCAACAGGCGGGGCGCAGCGTCGCGGACCAGAGCGTGAGCCACTACCCGCTCGAGCGCGATCCGGACGACAGCGAGAGCGCTCCGGAGCTCAAGGGCGCGCCGGTGCCGAGGGTGCCTGGACCGCCGCGCGTGCCGCAGGGCGGCGCCGAGCCGAAGGCGCGTCCGAGCACGGTGCAGGCGCGAGGCGGAACGGCGACTTCGGCGCAGCAGGCGCCGGCGGTGCGATCCGCGGTGCCCCCGCCCACGGGCAAGCCGCTGCCGCGAGAGACGCCGCAGCAGGCGGCGCGCCGGCTGGCGCTCATCACGCTGGTCGATCGCGTCGCGGACGTGGTGGAGCTCGCGCCGCTCAAGCAGTCGCCGACGGTGACGGAGTCGCTGTCGCAGCAGATCGACCGCGCGGTGCGCGAGCAGGCCAAGTCGATGCGCGAGGAGGGCGAGGCGCCCGAGGGCATCGATCTCGAGCTGCTCGCGCGCGACGCGCTGCGCGAGCTCGTGGGCCTGGGGTCGATCGGCCCGCTGCTCGAGGACGAGGAGACGAGCGAGATCCACGTCTCGCGGCCGGACTACGTGCTCGCCATCAAGGGCGGAAACGCTGTGCTCGCCGATCCGTCGTTCACGAGCGAGGACGCGCTCGCGCGCATCGTGTCGCGCCTCGCGCACCAGGCGGGCGAGCCTTGGCACTCGGGGGAGCTCGTGATCGAGCGGCGCCTCGCGCGTGGGGCGCAGCTCGTGGCCATCGCGCCCCCCGCGGCGGCCAACTGGGTCGTGTCCATCCGCAAGCGGCGCCGCATCGAGACGTCGCTCGAGGATCTCGCGCGCTCGGGCTCCCTGTCGCGGCCGATGGCGCAGCTGCTCGAGGGGTGCGCGGCGGCGAGGGCGAACGTGCTCGTCGTGGGATCGGGCGCCGGTGCCGTGTCGTCGATCCTCGCGGCGATCGCCTCGGCCGCCCCGGCGGGCGAGCGGGTCGTCGTGATGCAGGGCGACGAGGAGATCGGCGTGCCGCAGGGGCAGGTCGTGCCGCTCGCGCTCGTCGAGCGCGGCGTGCGCGCGGAAGAGTCGCTGCGCGCCGCGGCGCGGCTCGGGGCCGATCGGCTCGTCGTCGCGTCGCTCGCCGGACAGGTGGCCGCGGGAGTGCTCGACGTGATCGCCGAGGGCGCCGAGGGCGTGCTCGCGGGCCTGGGCGCGCCGTCGATGCGCCACGGGCTGGCGCGCCTCGCGTCGCAGGTGGCGCTGGCGCGGCCGGGGTCCGGGGTCGACGTGGCGCGCGAGGCGGTGGCCGACGCGTTCGATCTGGTCGTCGAGGTGGTGCGCGGGGCCGACGGGCGTCTGCGCGTCCTGCGCATCGCGGAGCTGGCCGAGGGCTCAGCACGCGACGTGTTCGTGCTGAGCGGCGACGGAGCCGGCGAGGGCGCCTACGCGCCGACGGGCGTCGTGCCGCTGGTGGCGAACGACCTCGCCGCCCGCGGCGTGAAGGTCGACGCCAACGCGTTCAAGCGCCGCTAGCCCGGGCTAGCGCTGCTAGCGCTCGATGTGAGCCTTGAGCTTGCGGTGATACGAGGGCAGGCGGAGCTTCCGCAGCGCCTTCGTCTCGATCTGCCGGATGCGCTCGCGCGTGAGCTCGAAGCTCTTGCCGACTTCCTCGAGCGTCAGGTCGCCGGGCGCGTCGATGCCGAAGCGCATGCGGAGCACCTGCTCCTCGCGCGGCGAGAGCAGCTTGAGGAGATCGCGCGCCTCGCGCGACAGCTCGTTGTCGCCGAGGGCCTCGTCGGGTGCGGCGAAGGAGAGATCCTCGACGAAGTCGCCGACGGTGGCACCGCCGTCCTCGCCGACCGGCGCGTCGAGGCTGACCGGATCGCGCGTCGCCTCGAGGAGCATCCGGATCTTCTCGACCGGCACGTTCATGCGCGCCGCGATCTGGTCGGGCGTCGGCTCGTCGCCGCCTTCCTGCACCATGTCGCGCAGCGTCTTCGTGAGCTTGTTGTGCGTCTCGACCATGTGCACGGGGATGCGGATGGTGCGCGCCTGGTCGCTGATGGCGCGGCTGACGCTCTGGCGGATCCACCAGCTCGCGTACGTGGAGAACTTGTAGCCGCGCTTGTACTCGAACTTGTCCACCGCGCGCATGAGGCCGAGGTTGCCTTCCTGGATCAGGTCGAGCAGGTGGAGCCCGCGGTTGCGGTAGCGCTTCGCGATCGACACGACGAGGCGCAGGTTGGCGGCGATGAG
>DASVWO010000115.1:0-46686 GCA_036393165.1 Polyangiaceae bacterium
GGTCGTGGGCGACGGATCGGTCGCCGGGCTCGATGCCGCGGTTCCGATCCCCATGGGTCAGGGCTGGTACGTCACGCCGAATGGCACCTCCGGTGGAGACGGCAGCATGTCGAACCCCTGGGACATCGTCACGGCGCTGAACGGCCCGTCGGCGGTGAAGCCGGGCGACACGATCTGGGTACGCGCCGGCAAGTACGGAGGCGGGATGGCCAACTCGGTCATCTCGAGCCATCTCGTCGGAACGTCGGCGTCGCCGATCCTCGTGCGCGCGTATCCGAAGGAGCGCGTCACCATCGACGCGTGGCTCCAGGTGGGCTGCTGCGACGGCGCGCCCGATCCCACCGCCGGCTCTTACACGTGGTTCTGGGGCCTCGAGTTCGCGGGCTTCAACACCGACCGCACGAGCGGCACGAGCGGTCCGCCGCAGTGGGCGGCCCAGGCGAACCACAACTCGGCGGACACGTGGGGCGCCGGGACGCGCTTCATCGACGACATCATCCACGACACCGGCGGCGGCCTCTCGGTGTGGAACGCGGCGGGCTCGGAGCTCTACGGCAACATCGTCTTCGACGTGGGCGGCTATGGCACCGACCGCGGACACGGCCACGACTTCTATCTGCAGAACCAGGCGCCCGCGGTGCTCGAGGTCACCGACAACATCGGGTTCGACAACTTCGACATGGGCATCCAGGCGTACGGAAGCAGCGACGCCTACGTGCAGAACATCCACCTGACCGGCAACGTCGTCTTCAACTCGGGCATCCTCTATTACGGACACCCGGTCGACAACGTGACCATCGGCGGCGGCGGCACCGGCCCGAGCGGCATCGTGCTCGACAGCAACGCCTTCTACGACACGCCGTCGATGAACCTCGGTTACAACGAGCTCGGGTTCCTCTGGACGGCGCGCTCCAACGACGCGGTGGCGACGTCGAACTACTTCATCGGCGGCCAGCAGGCGGTCGATCTCGAGCGCTGGGACTCGCTGACGTTCAAGGACAACACGATCTACGCGAGCGCCAACGACGAGTCGATGCTCATCACGCGCGACGATCAGAGCGCGAGCAAGTACGACACGGGCGGGAATCACTACTACGGGTCCGGCCAGTTCACGGTCTACTCGTCGTGCGACAACTGGCCGTGCCCCAACCCGAGCCAGGTGATGGACTTCGCGACGTGGAAGTCGTCGACGGGCCTCGATCAGACGAGCACGTTCACCTCCGGCGCGCCGACCGGCGTCTGGACTACGGTGCGCGCGAATCCCTACGACCTCGGCCGCGCCAACATCGTCGTCTTCAACTGGGACATGGCGACCACGGTGGGCGTCGACGTGAACGCGATCGGCCTGAAGACGGGCGACGCGTACGAGATCCGCGACGCCGAGAACTGGTACGCGGGCCCCGTCGCGAAGGGCACGTTCACGGGGGCGCCCGTGTCGATCCCGATGACCGGCCTGACGGTGGTGCAACCCGTGGGCACCGTTCCTTACGCTCCCTCGCACACGGCGCCTCAGTTCGGCGTGTTCGTGTTCCTGTCCGGCGAGTCGCTGAAGAACACGTACTGAGCTAGCGCGCGGCGAGCAGCACGGCGACGTGCGCGAAGGCCGCGACCAGGATGATGGTCGCGACCACCGCGTGGATCCGGCGGAACTTCACGCGCGCCTGCAGGCGGGGCGACAGGAGCCGAAGGCCCACGCCCACGTGCGCGACGAGGAGGAACGTCGCGAGCAGCCCCGGGAATATCGCGATGTTCCCTGCGCGCACGAGGGACGGATCCCCCAGCGCGACCACGGAGGACCCCACGTGCACGAAGGCGAACAGAGCGGCGAGGATCCCGATGACGGCGTGGAACCGTATCGGGAGCGACAGGGGGCTCGCGCGTCTCGACAGCACGACGCGATGAACCGTCGGAATCAAAGCCGCGACGACGATCGCGACGCAAGCGAGCCAGCCGATCCATCTGCCCACGCGAGGGCCTTATCACGGCCACGGCGGTGACGATGACGTTGAACGTCGTCAGATGACGCAGCGTGACGTCACGTGACATAGCGATCCGCGCCAGCGCGGGGGTTTCGCATCCGTGAACGCCACTGACGATGCGGATCCGCGCTGGCGACGCTGGCGCGGATCACCGGTTCAACGCGATCATCTCGGCGTAATGGTAGACGTCCGATTTCGTCGGCGTCTTCAGGGAAGTCGCGACCATCGCCTTCGCGATCTGCTCGACGGTGATCGATTTGTACTTCGCGGGCGTCGCGAACGAGAACGCGGGAAGCACTTTCTCGAGCAGCCACGGGGTGTGTTGCGATCCGATGATCATCGCCGGGCGGAAGATGCTCACGACGGCCGGACCACTCTCCCTCACGGCCTCCTCGGCCTCGCCTTTGATGCGGGCGTAGCGCGCTCCCCCGGCGGCGCCTGATCCGGTCGCCGACGCGGTGGGGTCAGCGCCCACGGCGGACATGAACGCCAGGTGCTTCACTCGCCCGGATGCCTTGAGGCCTCGCGCAAAGGCCGCATTCAGTTGCACGTCGACCGCGCGATGCTCGTCGATCGTGAGCTTCGCGGTGCCGGCCCCGACGCCGAGCACACTCAACCCGACGACGTCGCCTTCGAGCGCACGAATCGCCTCCGTCGTCGCCTTTTCCAGACCGGCGGAATCCATCGCAGGAACGAGCGTCTCGCGCAGCTCGACCCCCGCATCCCGTGCCATCGCGACCTGATCCGGTTGCGAACGCCGCACCAGGGTCACGATGGGTTTGAAGGATCCGTTGCGAATCAGTTCGGCGACCAGCGCGTTGCCGACCGATCCCGATGCACCGAGAACCACAGCCGCTTGCGTGCTCGACATGAAGTGGGTGAGCACTCTAGGCCAGACCGAGCCGGCTCCGCACGGTCTCCACCGGAAGGTCCCACATCTCGTCCCAGCGCACGCCGAAGAGAGGCGCTCCCTCGCGACCCATGCGGTGGCCCTGCGCGACCGAGGCGAGGCGCGCGGCGAAGTCCCTCTGCACCCAGAGTGCCGCCTGCACGAGGCCACCGGCGATGAGGAGCTGCGCGAGCCGGCCCGGTAGCTGCGCGGCGTACACGGCCTGCAGCCCCAGCTCGCCGGCGACGTCGCTGCCGAAGCCCGTCGCGACGTGCCAGACGTCGTGCGTCTCGTAGAGGTGCGCCGTCACGTACGAGGGCGCGTCGATCGCCTCCAGCGAAGGGATCGCCGCCGGTGTCAGCCCGTTGCGGTCGTAGAAGTCGGCGACCGCCCGGCCGAACGTGCCCTCCCCCATCGCGCGCAGCTTCGCGAGATCCAGCGACAGGCGCCGCCGCTCCTCGAGGGCCCGGCGCCCCTCGGCGTGACGACTCACGGCCGCGACCACCAGCTCACCCACGCGCCGGGGCATCGCGCGGTCGAGCGCGAACACCTCGTCGAGGCGGTTCGGGTCGTACAGCAGCCGCGCCGCCGCCCACGCCCCCCGCAGCTGGAGAAGGATCCATCGCAAGCCCCCGAGCATCGACAAGAGCAGTCGCTTCATGCGAGACCAGAGTGCGTCCGATGGGTGGTGACGTCGACTCGCGTCCGAGGCGCGCGGTGGCTCGCTCCAAGAAGCGCCGCATTCCCCGGAAAAAACCGGCGCAGCAGCGATCACGCGAGACGGTGCGCGCCATCGTCGCCGCCGCGGCTCGCATTCTGAAGCGCGACGGCTACGAGGGGACCAACGTCAACCGCGTCGCCGAGCTCGCCGGCGTGAGCATCGGGTCCCTGTACCAGTACTTCCCCACGAAGGAGGCGCTCGTCGCCGCCGTCGCGCAGGACCTCGCCGAGCGGACGGTCGCGGTGTTCCAGGAGGGCATCGTCGACTTCGCATTTCTGCCGTTGCGCGACGCGGCGCGCGGCGTGGTCGAGCGCGCGGTGCGCGCGCTGCGCATCGATCCGAAGCTCCGCGAGGTGATTCGCGAGCAGCTGCCGGTCGAGGTGTTCGACACGCGCGACTTCGACGCGATGCTCGCCGACGCGGTGAAGCTCTACTTCCAGGCGCGTGCGGACGTGATCCGGCCCATGAACGTGGACCTGGCGGTCGCGATCCTCCGGGCGTGCGTCGAGGGCGTCGCCCTGGTCACGTCGAACCGGGGCGATCCGGAGGAAGAGGTGGTCGAGGAGCTCACGCACCTCGTCTACGGGTACGTGGCCCGGTGAAGCTCACGCGCCTTCACGCTCGCCTGTTCGTTGCCTCCCTCGGCGTCTCGGCCTGCGGCCGTTCTTCGCTCCTCGACTTCGAGGTCGCGCCGCCGCCCGACGCGTCGTCGCCCCTGGAGGCTGGCGTCGACGCGAACGTCGGCCCCCCGTGCCCCGGCCAATCCGACGGCGTCGTCATGCTGGCGGACGTCGAGCCCTCCTTCAGCCCCGCGACCGAGAACCAGGCCATCGCCGCCGCAGACGGCTACGTCTACTGGGTCGCCAACGGCTTCGGGACCGGCAGCACGATGGGTGCGGTCTTCCGGGTCCCGCGCTGCGGTGGCCCCGTCACCATCCTCGCGGACAACCAGATCGATCCCGTGACGGTGGCCGTCTCCGGCGGCTACGTCTACTGGACGACGACCGGCGACCACAACACGGGCACCGCCATCGGCACGCTGATGCGTGCGCCCGTCAGTGGCGGCAGCCCCACGCAGCTGGCGATGGGTCCCGCTGTCTTCAGCTACTACTTCACCGTCGACTCCGAGTACGTCTACTCGACCGCCTTCGACGACAACTTCGGCGCCTGGCGCATGCCGCTCTCCGGCGGAGCGAGGCAAGACATCACGCCGAACAACCAGTGGATCTTCCACACCATCGTCGTCGACTCGGCGCGGGCGTACATGACGGCTCCCGGCACCAAGGTGAACTACCTCGTCAGCGTGCCGATTGGCGGAGGGGACGGCGACGTCCTGCTGATGAACAAGATCCCATTCCCAGGGCTGCTCGCCGAGGACGAGCGTTATCTCTATTTTCCCACCACCGACAACACGCTCGAACGGTTGAACAAGGACGGCTCGAGTCCGCTCACCCTCGCGAGCGGCCTCCAACCGACTGCGCTCGCCGTGGACGGGCAGAGCGCGTACGTCTCCATGAACGCAGGCGACTCGAGTGATGGCATCTACAGCATCCCGACCGCAGGCGGCGCGATGACCACCCTCTCGACCAAGGGCGGCGTCGCCCTCGCGGTCGACGACGACTACGCGTACTGGCTCGACTATCAGAGCCACGTCTACCGCGTCCGGAAGTGAGCGGCGTGGGATCCACCAGGTCGCATGCGATCTCGCCGGCCGCACCAGAAGACCGAGAACCATCGCGAAAACGCGCATGGCTCTCTGCTTGCATTTCGAGGAGGTCGGACCATGCATCCCCCGGATTGGCGCACGCTCTTGGTGACATGCCTGGTTTCCTCGGCCTCCGCGTCGAGCATCGTCGCGTGCGGGCAAGGAGCCGCTCCCGCCAGCGTGGCCCAAGACGCCGGGGAGAGCGGTGATGGCGCGCCCGCCCCTTCGTGCACCGGGACGTGTGACGCCGGCAGCGACAGCTCGCCCCCCGCGAACGACGGCGCGGCGAACGATGCCGCGGCCGAGGCTTCTGCGCCTCTCGGTCCCACGCCCACCCATCTCACGGCAACGGCGGTGTCTTCGTCCGAGATTGACCTCTCGTGGACGGCTGCCGCAGGCGCCGTCACCGGTTATCAGATCTGGCGCGGGGTCGATCCCAATGGCTTGATGGCGCTCGTCGCCACGACGACCAACTCGAAGACGACCTACCACGACACCCCGATAGCGCCGTCCACGCAGTGGACCTATCAGGTCGCCGCGATCGTCGGAGGCAAGCCGACCAAGAAGTCGAATGCGGCCTCGGCCACCACGCCTGCGGTGCCCCCTCGCGGGGGCATGCCGACCTTCGCGTGTCCGCCCGGCGCCATCACGGTCGACCCTTCTGAGGACATCCACGCGATCGTGGCCAATGCTCCGGCGGGCTCGACGTTCTGCTTCAAGCCGGGGACCTATCGAGCGGCGGATCCGAGCTCCGCGAACCTCATCGAACCGCTGCCGGGTGACACCTTCCTGGGTGGACCGGGCGTCGTCCTCTCGGGTTCGGTCGTGATCACCACGTGGACATCGGGAGGGAGCCCGACCTACTACCAGAGCCATTCAGGGCTGCCCCTCATCGACGTACCGCAGTACCAGACCCAGAACTGCCCCCAGGGGAATCCCCTCTGTGGGCAGATGAACGATCTCTACTTCGACAACACGCCGTTGACACCGGTCGCGAGCCTTTCCGCGCTCCAGTCAGCCGGCGCGGGGCACTGGTATTTCGATACGACGAACGGCATCGCCTACGTCATGCAGGACCCGTCCGGCCACACGGTCGAACTGAGCGTTCAGCAATCGGCGATCGATGGGGACAACGGCAACCCGCAGAACGGCGGACAGAGCGGGATACCCAATCTCACCGTCAAGGGTTTCGTCGTCGAGAAGTTCGCGAACCCGGATCAGTTCGCCGCGCTCGGACATCAGGTCTGGCAAGCGGCGAACTGCTCGGGATGGGACTTCGAATACGACGAAACGCGACTGAATCACTACAAGGGCATCGGCGCGGGCATCAATGCGGTCCTCCAGTACAACTACTCGCACGACAACGGCAACGTGGGCATGTCGTGCGCAACGGGCTGCACGGCGATCAACAACGAGTCGTCACACAACGGCTACGCCGGTTATGCCACCGGCTTCGAGGCTGGCGGTTCCAAGAACGTGGCGAGCAGCTCCAAGTGGGAGGGCAACTACCTCCACGACAACTACAACGCGTTCTTCATTCAGAACGGCAGCTACGCCGGCAGCGACACCCAGGGCGCCCCGGGCCTATGGTTCGACGTCGCGTCCTCTGACAACTCGATCCAGAACAACAACATCTCGAACAACACCGGGGCGGGCCTGGAGTACGAGATCAGCTGCAATGCGACGATCTCGAACAACCTCTTTCTCGACAACGGAGACGGAGCCGCCAACTGGGTGATCTGCAGCGGGATCACCCTGTTCAACTCGGAAGGCAGCACGATCTCCGGCAACATCGTTCGCATCAGCAGCAAGTCCCCCGCCCAGGACAACTGCAACGCGGGCATCGCCGAGCTGGAGCAATCGCGATGCACTCCCGCAGGCACCTGCGCCGCAGGCAGTGCCTGGAGTGGCTATACGTGCCCGTCCGGACAGATCCCCATCCACGCCGAGAACAACACCGTCCAGAACAACGTCGTCGAGCTGACGAGCAGCACGGGTCAGTGCGCGGCGGCGGCCATCGGGAACGGCAGCGGGTCGCAAGGCGCGGGCAACACGTGGTCGGGCAACGCCTACTGGGGCCTGAGCTACGTACCGGGCTACAACCAGTTCTGGATCGACTCCACGACGGTCGTCTCCACCGGGTGGCAGGCGGCGGGGCTCGACACCCAAGGTGTCTTCAACCAGGGATCGGTGCCGTAGCGAACGATCCGTTCGCGCACCAGAGACCCTCGGCGAACGATCCTTTCGCCGCGATACGCGCGGCACGAAGAAATCTGCGCGAACTGCGCGGGCGTGACCATTGCAGTAGCGCCGCCCGTTCCATAGGAGGAGGCTTTCGTGCAGAGGATCCGTCCCGCAACGGGCGCCGGCGCATGTCTGCTCGTGGGTGTCGCAGCGTCGATGCCGCTGGCGTGCGCCGGCCCGGCACCGGCTGGCGCGAGCGCACAGCGCGTGGAGCCATCGGTAGCCACCAAGTCCGCGCTCTCCGCGCGTGTCACTGCGCTCGGACACGAGTCGCGCTCGCACGTGGATCGCTTCGCGGTGTACGTCGACGACGGCACCGCGTGCTCGAGCGTCGACGAGAGCGGCAACGTCGTCGCGTGGAGACGCGACCCCCTCGCGGAGCGCGCTCACGTCTTCGTCCGAACTTCGGGCGGCCTCGCGGAGCTGCTCCCGCCGCGTGGCTTCGACCTCCCTGCTCCGACGCAGTCGCTGGCCCTGCCGCGAAAGCGCGGTGAGTTCACCGTAGGCTTTCTCGAGGCGAGCTCCTGTCGGGCGGACGACTCGAGCTGCGATCCGATCCGGCGGGTGACGCGCGCGGCGCTCCGATCGGCGACGGGATGGACGGACGTGGTCGTCCCCGACGATCTCGTCGCCTACCAGATCTACGTCACCGACGTGTCCGCGAGCGGCGTCGCCGTGGGCACGATTCGAACGGTGGACAAGCCGTTCACGAATGGCCGCGAGCTCGCCGCAGAGGGGGCCACGAAGCGATCGCGCGCCTTTGCGTGGGACGGCGCGTTTCACCTGCTCGAAGGAGCCACCCAGAGCGCTGCGACGGCAGTCACCCCACAGGGCGATGTCGCCGGAATGATCACGGAGAACGGACGGCCGCGCGCGGTCCGGTGGCACGCAGGCGTGATGGAGCGGATGGGCCCCGACGGCGTGGCGATCGAGGTCTACGACATGAACGCGAGCGGCGTGATGGTCGGCTCGATGGGCGACCGGGCGCACTCCCAGGCCGTGGTGGTCGAAGGGTCCCGGGCCGTGCCCCTGGGCACGCTGGGTGGTGCGAGGAGCTGGGCGTCGGCCATCAGCGACGACGGACGCGTCTTCGGGACGAGCGACGCCGGATCGCGGAGACACGCGTTCGTCTGGGACCGAGCGAAGCTGGTGGACCTTCACCCCACGAATGCGCGCGGCGCGCTCGAGCAAAGCTGGATCACCGATGCCACACCGGACGGCAGGGTGCTCGTCGGCAGGGCGACCACGTCGTCGGGCGCGACGGTGTGCGTGCAGTGGAAGGACGAGGGGGTGTCGCCGTGATCCGTCGCACCATGGCCGTCTGCGCTGCGCTCACCGCCGCCAGCTTCGCCTCGACCGGTTCGGCGGGCGACGACGCCAACCACTCCGCCGCAGGCCAGCAGGCCGTGACCTCGGTCGCCGCCGCGTTCGGCGACGGCGTGTGCGGCGCGGCGCCGCCGTACTCCGTGTCCTTCGACGAGTGCCCTTGGAACGTCGGCGATCCGGCCTCGATCGGCTACCGCGTGACCGACCCCGACCACAACTGGTGGTGCGCTGGCCTGGACGGCTTCTCGCCGCTGCAGCTCTACAACCTCATGCCCGCCGACATCATGAACGCCAACGCGCTCATGTTTCCGTCCGCGGTGACCACCTTCCTCGTGCAGCTCGGGAGCTTCAACGCGTACCTCACGATGACCAGCCCGGTCACTTGCAACTGGACGCACTTCACGAACAACGCGGCCATCGTCCTGCCCGACGGCTCCCACGCCGACAACACGTGGGCGCACACCACGACGATGACGTGGGCCGACGCGATCCTCGCGCACATCCAGAGCGACTCCGATCGCTACACGTACCAGGACTTCTGCAACGCCGACTCGTTCACTCGCCTGCAGACGCGGGTCATGAACGCCGGGCACTTCATTCACGACCAGGACTGCCCCAACCATGCCGGGGGAAACATCAACTGCGATCCGGGCAACGGCGAGTGGTCCATCCCGCTGCAGTCGGGACCGTGCGAGACCTACCTCGACAACGCCTACGCGCAGTCCATTTATAGCGCGACCAGCGCCGCGCTGCCCGCTGGCCCTCTTCCGGCGCAGCTCGCGTGCGACCTCGAGATGATCAGCGGCGCCGCGCCGAAGCTCTCGGGCAACTGGTTGACCGGCTACTACTACAGCTACACGCAGTCTCCGAATGCGTCGCAGCTCTGGACGGTTTGCCAGGCGGGATCGGCCGGAAGCGCCATCAGCTGCGCCGGGCTCGAACGTCTCTATTCGCATCATTGCCAGCAGGCGAATCCCGCTGCCGCGTGCGCGGGCGGGGTGAACGACCCGACGTATTGCGAGTGCGGCGCCCCGAACACCGCTGTTTCGCCCCCGGGCTACGTGACGCAGGGCGCCTCGCAGATCGCAGGCGATCTGACCACGGAGATGAACCGGTGGCAGAGCGTCTGCACGCCGCCTCCCGAGCCGTGCGATCCGGGTCAGTGCGACCAGTGGTGCCGCTTCAGCACCGCGCTCGCTTCGGCGCCGACCTACTGGACGCCGCTCTTCGGCGTGTGCACGGCGAGTCCCGCGGACACGCAGGCATGCCAGATGACCACGTGCACGTGCTTGCAGGAGCCCAACGGCGCACCCGCGGCGCAGTTCTCGTGCGGCAACGCCGGACAGCCGGGATGTCGCGGCAGCGCGTGGTCGACGGGCAGCGGCCCGTGGTCGAGCGACCAGGGCTATGCCACTCCGTGCTTCCAGAGCCAGAGCACGCCCCTGGCGCTCGACCCGAGCACGGGGCTCTG
The DNA here is from genome assembly GCA_036393165.1 of Polyangiaceae bacterium. GTDB lineage: Bacteria > Myxococcota_A > Polyangia > Polyangiales > Polyangiaceae > Palsa-1150. Next base: position 10,336 of record DASVWO010000115.1, read on the forward strand.
CCAGCCATGCGGAGGGCAGAATCAGATCTGCTGCGGCAGTGGAACCTACCTGGGTCAGGCGTGTCAGCCTGACCTGACGTGCACGAGCAACGCGGGCTCCTGCGTGAGCACGTGCCAGGGTTCCGACGACGCCGGCGACGACGGCGGAAGCAGCAGCAGCAGCAGTGGCGGGAGCAGCAGCAGCAGTGGAAGCAGCAGCAGCGGCGGCGGCGGCGATGACGCGAGCAGCGGCGGAGGGGACGACGGGGGCGGCGGCTCCGACGATTCGAGCAGCGGGGGCGGCCAGGACACGGGCGCCGGAAGCAGCAGCAGCGGCGGAGGGGACGACGGTGGAAGTAGCAGCGGAAGCAGCGGAAGCAGCAGTGGCGGCGACGACGACGGCAGCAGCAGCAGCGGAGGGAGCTCGGGCGGCAGCAGCGGCGCCGGCGACGATGGCGGCGGCGGCGACGACGCTGGCGACGACGGCGGGGGCGGCGACTGCGTGACACCGACCGCGCAGGAGGACTGCTGCCAGTCGACCTCCGGCTGCTGCACCGAGGTCGCGCTCGACACGAGCTACGGCGGCCCGGGGTGCGGCGACGCAGGCGACGGTGACGCCGACAGCCCGGTCGACGACGCGAGCCCGGGATGTTTCGACGACGAAGCCGGGATGTGCACCGTCAATCCGGTGAGCGCACCGTGAGCCTGCGCGCTCGCCCTTACCGGCCGTGCGACAGCAGGAAGTCGAACGCCATCGGCGCGAAGCTCGACGAGAAGCCGGGGATGTGGCCCTCGCCCTCCATCGTCCACAGATCGACCTCGCTCGGGGCGTGGCACGCCGTCGCGTAGCGCGTGACGTTCGTGGGGAACATGGTGTCGATGCCGACAGGCGGCAGCGACGTGTCGGGTGGGGAGGCGCAGCCGTCGAAGCCCGCCCAGTCGGCGACCGTCGTGGCGACCGCCGGATACTGTCCACCGCCCGGGCGTCCTCCCTCCGGCACGGCGGTCGTCCCGCCGTCGTAATCGATCTCGACGTCCGCCGTGCCGTGCACTTCGAGCACGCTCACCGGCGCGCTCGGCTTGCACTTGCTCGGATCGAGCCACATCGCCCCGGCGATGCTCACGATCGCCGCGACCGTGCCGGCCTGGTCGCACGCCATCCGGTAGGACATGAAGGCGCCGTTCGAATGCCCCAGGAAGTAGACCCGCTTCGGGTCCACGTTGTACCGGGTGCCGATCTCTTTCACGAGCGACGTGAGGTACGCGACGTCGTCCACGCTCGACTGCCAGAAGTTGCAGCACGCGTCGGTCGCGTTCCAGAAGCGATTGCCGGAGGGGTCCATCGTGCCGTCCGGGTGCGCGTAGAGAACGGTCTTCGCCTCCGCGACGGGCTTCAGGTTGAGGAGGAGCTCCTCCTCGCCGCCGCTCGCCGAGTACCCGTGGAGCATGATGAGGAGCGGCGTGGGCGCGCCCTTGTAGCCGCTCGGCACGTAGAGCTTCACGGGGCGCGAGCCGCCGAAGGGCATCGGGTCGTAGTCACCCAGCCCCACGGACGCTTCGCCCGCGTCAGAGGCACCATTCGCCGTGCCGCTCGCGGAGGACGAGGAGCACGCGGCGAGCCCGAACAGCAGCGGGAACGAGGCAACGGCGAACGCACGATTCGGCATCGGCGGCGAGTCTAGCAAGCGCGTGCGAAGCGCCGACCCCACTGTGCGAGAATCTCGGCGTGCGTTCTCCGCAGACGCTGAGCGAAGCGGAGCGGCGGATCGTCGCAGCATGGGCGGCGGACTGCGCGGACCGGGTGCTGGGATTGTTCGAGGCGGAAGCTCCGGAGGACGGCCGCCCTCGTGAGGCCATCGCCCGCGCACGCGCGTTTGCGCGTGGCGAGCTTGTCGTCGCAGAGGAGATCCGCCGCCGCTTCGTTGGTGGAGGCGCGGCTCGTGGCGTGAGCGCTCCCGCGGCGGCGGCCGCCCGAGCGGCAGGGCAAGCCACGGGCATCCCTCACATGGGCGCGCACGCCCTGGGCGCCGCCGCTTATTCCGCCAAGGCCGCTGGACTGGCCGCCCCGGACCCGCAGACCGCCATCAGCGAGGAGATCCGCTGGCAGCTTGGCCACGTGTCCGCGGCGGCGAGAGCCGCTCTGCGCAAGCTGCCGCCCGTCGGCGAGAACTCCGCCGGTCCCCTCGGCCCGGGGCTTCTCGCGTCTGGCCTTCTCGGCGCGATCATCCGTGAACTTCAGGCCAGCTTGGCGGACCCCAACCACTCGCTCCCTGCCGAGTGGCCGATAGGAGCACGCGAGCGCAAACGCTGAGCGTATCCGCGCTGGCGTTAGGGGGGCAGGCGGCCGCGCGTGCGCTCGAGAAGATCGCCATCGGCATGCCGCTGTATCGCGAGTACCTGACGAGCGACGTGGCCTACGCCGTCTCGCGCGGCGCGATGCCGACGGATCTGTCGGCCGGATTCGAACAGATGCGCCACAACGTGCTGGCCACCGAAGCCGGGCGCCACTTCGTGCAGAGCGTTCGCACGCGCGAGACGCAGGTGTACGACTCGCATCCGGCGCTCGCAGACAGGGTGCGCGCCCTGGAGGGCATTCCCGACGTGGAGGGACGGCGCGACGAGCGTCCGGCGACGACACTCTTCGCCGACCCCGGCGCGCTCGACACGTGGCTCGTGGAGGCGACTCGCGACCGGCTGATTGCCGCTGCGGTTGCCGACGTTCGGCAGGTGCCCGTCGTTCGCGCGATGCGCTGGGCGCGCATCCCGGCGGAGGTCTACGCTCCCGCCGCGAGAGAGGCGGCGCGCCGCGCAGCGGAGAGGCTGCATCCGCTCTTTCCTGAAGCAACGACGGTGGGCGCGATCTTCGCGGCGACGTGGCAGGGGCTCGAGACCGGGCGGACAGTTCCCATCGTGCTGCGCCTGCACCCGGGGCTCGCGCACATGCCGTCGCACGAGGCCGAGCGCGCGGCGATGCGGCTGTGCCACGAGCTTCTCTCGACGCTGCTGCAGGGCGCATTGCTCGAACGCGGAGCGATGATCGAGGACCGGCTCGGAGCACCGCTCGCCTTGCGGCTCGGGGAAGAGCGCGTCGTGCCCGCGGAGCTGATGGCGCTGCTCACCACGGACGGCGGTGCAGCCAGAGCAGCGTTCGAGTACTGGGCGAGGCGCGTGGCCTCTGCATAGCTGCGAGGCGGATCCGCGCTGGCGCGCTGGCGCGGATCCCCGGCTGCATGAGATGGCGGGGGGCTGTATCCTGCGCTCATGACGAGGGAGCAGCGCAGGGCGCTCTTCCGCTTGATCGTCGGGTCGACGTCGGAAGGTGCGGGAGAGTTGCCCGCTGACGTGCGGCGCGCCGCTCTCGACGGAGCCGACCTACCCGGCGCCACGGGCGAGCTGGTCACGCGCATCCGCGAGGCGGCTCACCTTGTAGAGGGCGCGCACGTGACGGCGGCGCGCGAGGAAGGGCACTCCGATCGTGCGCTCTACGAGCTCACGGTGGTCACCTCGCTGGGCGAGAGCAAGCGCCGGCTCGAAGCCGTGCTCGAGCTTCTCGGTCGAAAGGGCTGACCCCATGCGCCTGCGAGCCGTCGACCACGAGCATCCCTGGTACGTTCGCGCGTTCTTCGGCCTCGTGCGGCGCATGAGCGGCAGCGAGCCGCCGGACATCCTGAAGACGCTCTACTACCGGCCGGGTTGGTTCGGGATGCGCTTCTCCAAGCTGACGCAGTCGGTGATGCGCGGGCCGTCTCCTTGGACGGTGGGCGAGCGCGAGCTCTTCGCCGCGTACACGTCCTCTCTGAACCAGTGCGTCTTCTGAACGTCGGCTCACGGCGCGGTCGCGTCGAAGGAGCTGGGCAGAGAGACGGTGGACCAAGCGCTCGATGCGCCGGAACGCGCGAAGCTCTCGCCGGCAGTTCGCGCGGCGCTGGCGTTCATCGAGAAGCTCGTGCGCCGGCCGGTGAGCGTCGGGCCGGCCGACGTGAAGTCTTTGCGCGACGCCGGCCTCTCCGACGACGCGATCGAGGACGCCGCGTTCGTCTGCGCGCTCTTCACGACGTACGTGCGCCTGGCCGACACCCTCGAGTTCGACATCCCGCCCGCGGCGGCCTTCGAGCAGAGTGCGCAGATGCTCCTCCGCGTGGGCTACGCGTTCCCTCCCCCGGTCGCCTGGCTGGTCGTGGACGAGTAGCGGCGTCCTCCGCCGACGCGGAACCTGAAGGCGTTGGCCCGTGGCACGCGCGATGCTCGGGGACGGCGCATGAAGAACGTCACCAAGGCCCTGATCGCCGGCGCCGGTGCTGCCGCTTCGTATGGGACGTACGTCGCCACGACGTATCTCCGGTACGGGCACGCGAAACCTGCGCGCGGCGCGGCAAGCGATGCGCTGCTCGATCGCGTGATGGCCGAGTTCGACGTGTGCGAGCGCCATCACGTGCATGTGGATGCTCCCGCCGAGAGCGTGCTCGCCGCGGCGACCGAGCAGGACCTGCAGCACTCGCCGGTGATCCGCGGGTTCTTCAAGGCACGCGAGCTGCTGATGCGCGGGCACACGACGGCGACGCGGCCGCCGATCGGGCTGCTCGCGGAGCTGAAGGCGCTGGGGTGGAGAGTCGTCGCGGAGGTCCCGGGGCGCGAGATCGTCGTCGCGGCGGTGACCCGACCCTGGGAGGCGGAGCCGACGTTTCGCGGCATGCCCGCCGAGCAGTTCGCGACGTTCGCCGAGCCCGACTACGTCAAGATCGCCGTCACGCTCCGAGCCGATCCCGCGCCCGGCGGTGGGGCGACGTTCCGCACCGAGACGCGCGCGCTCGCGACAGACGCCGGCGCCGCGCGCAAGTTTCGCCCTTACTGGTCGCTGCTCTCGCCCGGAATCATCCTGATCCGCGCAGCGACACTCCCTGGGCTGCCCGCCGCCGCAGACCGCCGCTGGGCCCTGGAGGGTGACGACCTAATCCCCGAGCCTCGCGCGCAGATGACGCATTCGATCACGATCGAGGCCACGCCCGCCGAGATCTGGCCGTGGTTGCTCCAGATGGGGCGGCGTCGCGCCGGCTGGTACAGCTGGGATGTCCTCGACAACGGCGGCAAGCGCAGCGCGGATCGGATCATTCCGGACCTCCAGCACCTCGCGGTCGGCGACGTGCTGCCGTGGGGCGACGCGGGCCCAGAGGGATTCTCCGTCGAGCGAATTCTGCCCGAGCGTGCGCTGATCCTCGGGAGCAACGCGCCCCGCCGGCACGGCACGTGGGCGTTCGTGCTCGAGCCTCTGGGGCCGACGACGACGCGCCTCGTCACCCGCTACCGGGCGGCCTACGCGCCGACGATCGCGAACGCCGCGCTGGTGCAGGCGCTGTCCGCGGTGCACGCATTCATGGAGGGCAAGCAGCTGCGCTCGATCAAGCAGCGCGCCGAGCGGTCGCGTTGACGATCAATCGAAGGACACGTCGATCTCCTCCGCTTCCATCTCGTCCAGCGCCCACTCGTCGTCGCCGAGCTCGACGACGTCGGCGTCGTTCACCACGTCCGCGACCTCCGGCGCGTCGGGAATCGTCTGCACCCGCGCCTGCGGGACCTCGAGCGTCGTCGCCTCGCGCACCTCGAGCCAGCCGGACTGATACGCCTCGGCGACTTCGTCCCGCAAAGCGCCGTAGACGTCCAGGTCGGGCCGGTAGAACGCCTCGGTGCCGAAGACGTCGCGCACCAGCCAGCGGGCCTGCTTCTCGTCGTAGATCGTCTTGAGCGACGCGACGATCGCCTTGCGCGCCGTCGGCGCGAGGTCGGCGCGCGCGGCGATGACGTCGGGCGGGATGGATCCGAACAGCGACAGGACGCGCACGGCGCCGTCGTGCGGGCCGCGCGACCACGGGCCCGTGATGTTGCGCGGCGGCGTCGCCTGCGCCCACGTCGCGCCGAAGTCCGCCTGCCCTGAGACCACGGCCTGGACGACGGCGTCGTGCGATCCGTGGAACGTCTCCCCGGCGAACGCCGTGGTCGGGTCGATCCCGGCGCGCGCGAGCTTGACGCGCGGCAGGACGAACCCGGACGCGCTGTGCCGGTCGACCCACGCGGCGCGCGCGCCGACCAGGTTGCTCGGGCGCCGCAGCGGCGAGTCAGCCGCCACGATGATCGCGCTGCGGAACGGTGACTTCCGCACGCTCGCGAGGACCGCGATGCTTCGCCGGTCGGCGAGCGCGAGGAAGGGAATCGGCGGCAGCCACTCCATGTCGATCTCGCCGCGGAACATGGCCTGAGTGAGCTCGTCGTACGTGTCGAAGGCCTTCGGGACGAGGTCGACCTTCGCCAGCCGACCCAGACACCGGGCGAACTCCTCCATCTTCCGCTGCGCGGTCTTCGCCGACGGGCCACTCGCCCACCCCAGGGTCAACACCCTGCCGAGTCTACCCCGCGCCCCCCGGCTCGCCGATGTAAGCTGAAACGCCAAGAGGATCGCCATGAGCCCTGGTCGATTCGCCGCCGTCTCCTTGCTGCTCTGTCTCAGCGCGTGCGGCAGCAGCGGATCCAACGGAGCCTCGGGCGGTACGCCCACCGATGCCGGCACGGGCGGCGACACGACGACCCGGGGAGACGGCGGCGGCTCCTTCGGCGATGGGAGCAGCGGAGGCGACGCGACGACGACGTTCGGATGCAGCGCCGATCTCCGGAACGTCGTCGATCAGAACGGCAACGTGGTGCAGACGTGCCCCGACGATCAGGGGTGCGCGGGAGGCCAGTGCGTGGCCGCGTGCGCCGCCGCCGCAGCGAGCCATGGAAGCCTGGGCTGCGACTTCTGGCTCGCCACGCCGGTGATCACGGATCGCGACGCGGTCGGCCAGCAGCAGCCCTGCTTCGCGATCTCCATCGCAAACGGCTGGCCTCTCGCGGCGACGGTCACGGTCACGCAGAACGGCACCACGTACGACCCGACGACGTTCGGATACGTGCCCAGCCAGACGGCTTCCCCGGCGCAGTGGCCGGCCATCGGCGCTCAAGGCGTGCCCGTCGACGGCATCGCGATCCTCTATCTCTCCGGTGCTCCCAACGTGAATTACGTCGAGACGGGAGCCGTGGCTTCGTGCCCGCAAGGCACGGCGACCGGGACGTCGACGATGCCCACGGCCACCGGCAAGTACGCGGCGTTCCACGTGACGACGAGCGTTCCCGTCACGGCCTACGACATCTACCCGTTCGGCGGCGGCGAGTCGGGCTTCCCCGGAGCCGAGCTCGTGTACCCGTCGTCGGCCTGGGGAACGAACTACGTCGTGCTCGCGACGCCTCAGGGCACGCTCAGCCCGCCACGCCGCAAGTTCCTCGACATCCTCGCCGACACGAGCGCGACGACGGTGACGTTCTCGCCGGCCGTCCCCGTTCCCGGCGGAGGGGGATACCCGCCGGTGAATCAGAACGCGTCGACGATGTTCACGCTCGACGCCGGCGAGTACGCCCACTGGGAGACCGACCCCGCGACGACGGACTTCTCGGGAAGCATCGTCCTCGCGAACCATCCGGTGAGCGTCGCGGCCGGTGAGGATCTCTTTCGCCTCCAGCCTTTCGGCGAGCCCGGCGGCGACGTGACCCACGTTCAGATCCTGCCCACGTCGGCCATCGCGCACGATTACGCGGTCGCGCCGTACACCACGCGTCGCGCCGATCTGAAGGAGGAGACGATCCATTACCGGATCGTCGGACTCGTCGCGGGGACGCAGCTCAGCTTCGATCCCGCGGTGGCCGGCGCTCCGTCGGCGGTCGGTCAGGCCCAGGTCGTCGACTTCGCCACGGTCGGCGCGTTCCGCGTGACGAGCCAGGATGCGAGCCATCCCTTCTCGATCGCGCAGGAGATGTCGACGGGGAACCTCAACATGGACACGGACGCCGGGTTCCGGACCGACTGCGCCACGTTCTACGACGCGAACCAGATGCTGCAGAAGACGTGCGGCGACGAGGAGTTCGTGCCGCTCGTGCCTCCCGCTCAGTTCCTCGACAAGTACGTCTTCTTCACGGACCCGACGTACTCGACGACGACCCTCTCCCTCGTGCGGGCTCAGTCGGGAGGCGCGTTCCGGGACGTGACCGTCGACTGCCTCGGGACGATCAGCGGATGGAAGAACGTGGACGCCGCGGGCCGCTATCAGTACGCGCGCGCCGACCTCGTTCGCGCGCTCCCCCCCGGCTCGATGCCGGACGCGGGGGCGTGCGCCAACGGGGCCCACGTCGCGTCGAGCAAGGGCCCCTTCGGGCTCGTGGTCTACGGGCTCGACACGTACGCGTCCTACGCTTACCCCGCGGGCGGCAACGCCGCGGTGCTGAGCGGCGTCGTCGTCCAGCCCCCGCAGTGAGCGCTCAGTTCTTCGGGGCCTTCATGACCGTGCCGTCGCCGAGGTTCGTCCAGTAGACGCTCGTGGCGTCGATCGCGATGTCGGTCGGCTCGTGCTGGCCGGTAGCGAGGGTCACCGCGCCGGTGCCCGCGAGCGACGCCTTGATCACCGCTCCGTCGGTCGCCGTGCCGTTGTTCGTCCAGTACACGCTCGTCGTGTCGACGGCGATGCGAGGGCCCCGTTTCATCTCCTCAGCCCTGAAGATACCGCTCCGGCCGCCGCGTTGCCGGCGAGCTACGATCCGCTCTCGTGCGCCCCTCGGACCTGATCCCCTGGCGCGACTTCACCATCGAGACGAGTTGGTCACCCGAGAGCGCCTGCTGCGCGACGTGTACGCAGCTGCTCCCGCCCTGCCGGCGCCACCCGAAACGGGCGAAGCGTACAGATAGCCGCTTCGGGCGCCTCAGCCTGCCTCGGAGTGCCTCGACACGATCGTGACCGCGGCCATGTGGCCGCTCACGTTGAGCACCGTCGCGAACGTGTCGGGGATGGCGTCCACGGCGATCAGGATGCCGATTCCCTCGACGGGGAGCCCGATCGCCGCGAAGAGCGGCGCGAGCATGATGAAGGCGCCGCGCGGGATGCCGGGGAGGCCGAAGGTGAGAAACACCGAGGCGAGCGCCACGATGACGAGGCCGGAGGCGCCGAGCGGGACGCCGTAGAAGTGGCTCACGAAGAGCGCGCCCGCCGACCATGACACCGGGCCGGCCACCTTGAAGACGGAGACGGCGAGGGGCAGGACGAAGCCGGTCACCGACGGCGGGACGTCGAGACGTTCGGCGCCCTCCACGAGAGGAGGCAGCGACGCGATCGAGGAGCTCGAGCTGAAGGCGATGAGTTGCGCCGGCAGCAGCGCCTTCGCGTATCGAGAGATGCCCGCGCGCCCGCGCGTCGCGGCGGCGACTGCGGCATAGAGGAGGAGGATCGCGACGACGCAGCCGAGCGAGTACGCCGCGATGTAGAAGCCGATCGCCCCGACGAGCGACGCGCCCGCCCGCGACGCGAGCGGCAGGACGAGCGCGAACACGCCGACCGGGGCGAGCAGGATGATCCACCGGACGAGCGTCAGCATCGCGTCGGCGATCCCGCGGAAGAACGAGAGGACCGTCTCGCGCGACCGCTGCTCCACCCGCGTCAACGCCACCGCGAACAGCAGCGTGAAGAGGACGAGCGGCAGCATGGCTCCGCTCGCCGCCGCCGCGATCGGATTCGTGGGGATGAGCGACGTGAGCCATCCGGCGAACGTCTGCGCCTGGCCGCTCGCCGCCGCCACGTCGTGCGCCGCTTCCGCCGCGCCGGAGGGGAGCGTCAACGTGGAGCCGGGCGATGGCATCATCGTGAACGCCATCCGGAGCAGCGGGATCATCACGAGGGCCGTGCCGCTGCTCAGGAGCACGAACACCGCGATGGTCCTTGCGCCCATCCTCCCGATCGCCGAACCGGCCGTGGACGACACGCCGGTGACGAGCAGCGAAACGATCAACGGGATGACCGTCATCCGGATCGCGTTCACCCAGAGCGCGCCGACGGGCGCCACGAGATCGGCGAGACGAAGCGCCTCGGCGCTCCCGCTGAGCGCGACGGCCGCGCCCAGCACGAGGGCGAAGGCCAGCGCCGCGAGGACACGTTTGCTCTCGGTCACGGACGGGCGATTCTCACATCATCAGGTCGCCGCCGTTGATGTCAATCGACGTCCCCGTCAGATACCCGGCCTCCTCGGAGGCGACGAAGCAGATCAGATCGGCCACTTCGTCTGCGGTTCCCAGTCGCGGCACCGGGTAGCTCGCGGCGAGCCGCCGGAGCACGTCGTCCGCGGCGTTCTCGCGCGTCAGCTCCGTGTCGATCATGCCCGGGCAGATCGCGTTGACCGTGATGCCGAACTGCCCGAGCTCCTTGGCGCTCGCGCGCGTGAGCCCGAGCAGGCCCGTCTTGGACGCCGTGTAGTGGGCGCCGCCGAGCGTGCTGACGCTGCGTCCGGCGGAGGACGAGATGTTGATGATGCGGCCGTAGTGCTGCTCCTTCATGATAGGCAGCGCAGCCTGCGTGAACAGGAAGGGCACCGTCATGTTCACCTCGAGCGCGAGGCGCCATTCGTCGAGCGTGAGATCGGCGAATCGCGTCGACTTCGCGAGCGCGGCGTTGTTGACGACGATGTCGACGCGGCCGAACCGATCGAGCGTCTCGCGGACGATCCGCGCCGGAGCCCCTTCGGCGGTCAGGTCCCCCGGAACGGCCAGCGCCCGCTCTCCGAGCGACGCTGCGTGCTCGTCGGCCCGCGCGGCATCGCGCGCGTTGATGGCGACCGATGCTCCCCGCGCGTGAAGACGCTCTACCGCGGCACGCCCGAGCCCGCGCGCGGCTCCCGTCACGATCGCCACCCTGCCTGTCAGATCCGCCACGGGCCGCATGCCGTCGTGGAGTGTAGAGCCTCTACTCCTGAGGCGGCATGGTGAAGTCGTCCTCGGTTCCCTTCTCGGCTTTGAGATCATCGACCGATGGGCACCGTCCCTCGTGGGCGTTCATGTAGAGGATGGTCGCCGAGCGGATCGAGTTGAGGGCCGTATGCATGGTGCCGGGAGCGCCGTGATGGGGACAGGTCACGCAACAGAAGCTGAATGCCGCGATGACGAGCCCGAGGACGGCGATACCGCACGTGCGCCGCACCAGGTTGCCCGCGAGCACGCGAGCGGCCGCTTCCGGCGAGCCGCGGGCGACGAGCTCTCGCCGATCCTGTGCACGATACGGATCGTCCGCCGGGACCGTCACGAGCCACACATCGGGCCCCACGCCGTAATCGATGCCCGCGCGCACCGGCGGTAGTCCACGCAGCATCCTGCGTCGAGCACGCCAAGTGCCGACGAGCACTGCGACATCCCACGCGAAGAGCACGACGACGATCAGCACCGGCTTGGCGACGACCATCAGCGCGAGCGGCGGCGGCAACGGCGTAGCCATGATCGCCACGACAGGCATCGCGATGAGCAGGATCGTCGAGACGAGCTGGCGCACCTCCGCACGGTCGACGACCGAGCGGGATCGCGCGGGCCTCGACGCGTCGAACGGCAATGGGGACTGCAGCACCGCCAGAGAGCGACAGGCGACCCGGGCGGGTCATTCCCGAAGCGGCTCCCGGAGGCGCATCCGCGCCGGCGCGGATCCCTGCGTTGACCGGGGGCTCACTTGGGTGTCGCCTTCACGATCGTGTCATCCCCGTTCGACCAGTAGACGCTGGTCGCGTCGACGGCGATGTCCACGGGGCTCACCTTCGACGCGATGACGACGGGGGTGCCGCCGCTCGATGCGACCTTCATCACCGTGCCGCCGAGCCCCGTCGTCCAGTAGACGCTCGCGCCGTCGACGGCGATGGCCTCCGGGCCGTCTTGCCCCGTGACCAGCGTGGTCGGGGTGCCGCCTCCGAGCGGCACCTTCATCACCGTGCCCCCGGCTTCGGTCGGCCAGTACACGGCGGTGGCGTCGAGGGCGAGCGCCCACGGGCCACTTTGACCCGAGGAGAGCGTGACCAGTGCACCGCCGCCGAGGGGCACCTTCACCACTGTGCCGCCCTTCTCGTCCGCCCAGTACGCCGCCGTGGCGTCCACGACGAGGCCCCACGGCCAGTTCTGCCCCGACGCCAGCGGGGTCGCGATGCCCCCGCCGCCAAGGGCTTGCTTCGTGACGGTGCCATCGACGTTCGCCCAGTACACGGTCGTGGCATCCACCGCGATGCTCTGAGGACCGTATTGACCGGTTGCCAGCGTCGTCGGACTGCCACCGGTCGCCGGCACGCTCATGACGGTGCCTCCGGCGTTGTTCGTCCAGTAGACGGTGCCCGCGCCGACCGCGAGGGCCAGGGGCCGATTCTGCCCCGAGGCCAGCGTCGTCGGGGCGCCACCGTCGATCGGGACCTTCGTGATGGTGCCGTCGTCGATGTTCGTCCAGTACACGTTCTTCGCGTCGACCGCGATGTGGGTCGAGCGCTGGCCCGTCGCGAGGACGGTGATGCATCGCCCGGCCGCGCACGTGCCCGCGCCGTCCGATCGAGCGACGTCCGCGGGTCCAGCACCGTCGACGCATGCGCCATCGCACGCCCCGGTCGGAACGGTGCCGGCGTCACCCGTCGCCCCGGCGGCTCGCGAGCCGCATCCGTACAGGAGCGCGGCTGCAGCGACGGTCCGGGCGAGTGGGTTCATCTCCGGTGAGCCTACCAGCGTGACGCCGTGATCATGGCGGCGGGCCGCGTCGTCGTCACCTGCGACGCGCAGTTGCGCGAAACGACTCGACGCATCCCGCGGGTACGCCAGTTGCTCAGGGCGAGAGGCTCGGCGCATGCGATTCGCGATTGCAGCACTGGTCGCGCTCTTCGTCCTCACGCCGGCAGCGTGCGATCCGGAGTTCTCCATCACGGTGACCGTGCGAGACTGCGCGACCGGCGCCGCTCTCGAAGGCATTCACGTGGTCCTGTTCTTCCAGCCGAACCTGCCCATGGATGGCTCGGAGGGCGATACCGACTCCAGCGGCAGCTTCACCGGGGGAGACCTCGGCTCCACTTCGCCTCCCGACCCGTACTACGTGCAGCTCATTGCGCCCGGCGCGTCGCCACGGATGATCGAGGTCCGCGGCGGCCCGCCGAAGGTCACGCTGTGCATCGACGACGCGCCCGCGGCATCCGACGCAGGCACGTCCGACTGAGCCCTGGCGCGTTGATTCTCAATGACGCTTCGGGTAAACCCCGCGCGCCTTGATCCGCGGCGCCGACTTGATTGTGCAGATGCTCGACGACGCCAACGTCGACGTCGTCTTCGGCTTGCCGGGCGGCACGATCTCGCCCGTCCACGACGCGCTGATCGACAGCCGGATCCGCATGGTCACGACGCGGCACGAGAACGGCGCGATGTTCGCCGCCGCGGGGTACGCGCAGACCACCGGCAAGCTCGGTGTCGTCGCCGTGACGTCCGGACCAGGCGCGCTCAACGCGATGACCGGCCTCGCCTCGGCATGGTGCGACGGCCTGCCGGTGCTGCTGCTGGTCGGCGAAGTGCCGCGCACCTCGTACGGCATGGGCGTGCTCCAGGACGGCTCGGCGCACGGCCTCCAGCTGGTCGAGATGGCGCGCTACGTCACCAAGCTCGCGGCGGAAGTGCCGCGGCCGAGCGCGCTGCCGCACCTGCTGCGGCGCGGGATCGCGACGGCGCTGTCGAGCCGCAAAGGCCCGGTGCTGCTGACTCTCCCGCTCGACGTGTCGACCGCGAAGATCGCTCCGCCGCGTGCTCACGGCGCGGTCGCGATCCGCGAGCTTCTTTCCGAAGACACGCTCGACGAGCTGGTCGCGCTGCTCCGCGGCGCGCAACGCCCGCTGCTTCTGGCCGGCAACGGCACGCGCGGCTACGGCGCGCCGGCCCGGTTGCGCACCGTCGCGGAGCGGCTCGATTGTCCGGTCGCGACCACGCCCAAGGGCAAAGGGGTGTTCCCCGAGGATCACCCGCTGTCGCTGGGCGTGCTCGGCCTCGGTGGCCACCGCTCCGCACGCGCGTACATCGACGCCGGCGTCGACGTCGTCGTCGCGATCGGCACGAGCCTCGGCGACATGGCCACCGACGGGTTCGCGCCGCAGCTGCAGGCGTCGCGCGCGCTCGTCCATGTGGACATCGACGAGCGGCAGATCGGCAAGAGCTACTCGCCGACCCACGCGATCGTCGCGTCGGCGGCGTCGCTGCTGGGCGGTCTCGCCGATCGGCTCGGCGAGCGCGCCGTGACAGGGACGCTGCCGAACGGCGGCCGTAGGTTCGGACCGGTGCGGCAGATCCTTCCGTCGTCGCGCAAGGTGGGCTGGATGGCTGCGCACGACGCGATCAACGCGATCCAGGCGCTGCTCCCGGCCGACACGATCTACACGATCGACTCAGGCGAGCACTTCATGGCCGCGACCCATCACCTGCGCATCACCCACCCGGACGCGTATGTCGCGATGATCGGGCTCGGCTCGATGGGTCAGTCGATCGGCGCGGCGATCGGCGCTGCGCTCGCGCATCCGGGGCGCAGCGTCGCGGCCATCTGCGGCGACGGCTGCTTCGCGATGAACGCCTTCGAGATCGCCACTGCCGCCGCCGAGCGCCTTCCGGTCAAGGTGTTCGTCTTCAACGACGAGCGGCTCGCCATGGTCGAGAACGGCCACGAGAGTCTCTACGGCCGCTCGCCGAGCTATTCGACGGTGCCGCTCGACGTGTGCTCGGTCGCGCGCGGGCTCGGCGCGCGCACCGTGCGGGTCGGCCACGGCGACGAGCTCCGCGAGGCGGCCGAGCTGCTCCGCGACGGGAGCGGCCCGGTCGTCATCGACGTGCGCATCGACCACGAGATCGTCCTGCAACGCAGCGACCGGGTCTCGAAGATGGCGCCTCACAGCCTGCAGGAGATCGTGGCGACATGAGCGGGGTCGGAATCGTGGGTGTCGGCGCGTACCTGCCGACCGAGGTGCGCAGGAACACTCATTGGCCCGCCGAGGTCGTCGCTGGATGGCGCGATCGGATGGCGACGCGCGCGACCGATCCCGATGGGGCCGCGGGCGCTCCGCCATCGGCTGGAGTGCGACGCACGCTCGCTGCGATGGCCGAGTACGCCGACGATCCGTTCCGCGGCGCGGTCGAGCGCCGGGTGATGGCCTCGGACATGACCGCAGAGGACATGGAAGCGGCGGCGGCGCGCGATGCGATCGCGCGCGCGGGGCTTCGCCCCGACGACATCGACGCGATTTTCCTCCAATCGCGCGTCCCGGAGCATCTGAACGTCAACTCGGCCTGCTCGACGCATCGACTGCTCGGCCTGCCGCAGCGCTGCCTCGCGATGCAGACGAACCTGGCGTGCAACGGGTTCCCGACGCACTTCACCCTCGCGCAGGCCATGATCACGACCGGCCAGGCTCGCCACGTCCTGTCGGTGCATTCCTCGGCGTTCACGCGGATCGCGCGGATGGAGGAGCCCGAGTCGGCGTGGATGGGCGACGGCGCTTCGGCAGCGGTGATCGGCCCCGTCGCGGACGGCCGCGGCCTGCTTGCCGCGAGCCATCGCACCGATGGATCGAGCTGCGAGGCGGTGGTGTTCGGCGTTCCGGGCAAGCGATGGTGGGAGGACGGCAGGATCCAGCTCTGGGCGCCGAACCGAGCTCACACCCGGAAGATGTTCATGACGCTGGTCGACCGCGCGGCCGACACGCTGGCGAGCACGCTAGCGGCCGCCGGCAAGACCGCTGTCGACGTGGACTTCTACGCGTCGCACCAGGGGACGGCGTGGTTCACCCGCGCGACCGCCGAGCATGCCGGCCTCGAGCGCGCCAAGACCCTCGTCACGTTTCCGTCCTTCGGCAACATGGCCAGTGTCAACGTGCCGTTCATCCTCGCGATGGCCGAACGCGAGGGGATGTTGCGCGACGACGCGATCGTCGCGACCTTCAGCGGCGGCGCCGGCGAGACATGGTCGAGCTTGGTCCTGCGCTGGGGCCGTTGATCGCGGGCGCCTACGTCAGGACTGCGAGCGCCTCGTGGAGGACGGTTTCGACGGGCATTCCGCTCAGTTCCTCGGCCCCGTGGTGCGCGCTCACGGTGCCGAGCGCGCGTTGCACTTCGGCGCGACGGAAGCCCATTCTCACGAGGCCGCTCGCCGCGAGCTCGCAGCTCTCGGAGGCGTATCCGCGCTGGCGACGCTGGCGCGGATCGAGACGTTCGCGGATCTTGCGCGCGACGTGCTCCTTGCCGAAGGTCTGCTCGGCATAGAGGAGGTTGTGGGCGCGGCAGCGCACGCGCAGGTTTCCGGCCCCGCTCGTGCCGTTGCGCCCTCGTGGGTTGACGTGATCGAGCTCGAGCCAGGTCGTCGCGGAGCACCGATGCCCCTCTGCGTCGGTGAAGGTGCAGCGTTCGCCGTCCCGCTCGAACACCGCGCGGCGCGTGGCCCGCGAGATGCGCGCTGCGTCGGTTTGCTCTGGTGATGGCCTCGGGCGCGAAGTCTTCCCGAGTCGCTGCTTCTCGAGCTTCTCGAGCAAGAGGTCCACGGCGCGCTCGACGACGATGGCGAGGTCCCCCACCGCGTTCGCGTGTCGCATCAGATCCTGTGCGTGTTCGAGCTTCCTTCGCAGCTCGTCGCTCGCCGTGAATTGCACCTTGTGGCGCGTCTCCGCGGGCGAGCGCTTCGCGAGGAGCGCCTGTACCCCTGATTTCGTCTTGCCCGCGGCCGCGCCGACGACCTCTTCGTAGTTCGCCTCGGTGAGCGTGTCGTCGAGCAGCGCAATCGTGGAGAGCGTGAGCTCGCCCCGCTCGATCCGCACGAGCAGATCGGGAAAGCGGTACGCCAGCCGGGCAGCGCGGATGCGACGGCACGCTTCGTCCTCGGACATGCCGAGCCTGAGCGGCGGGCTGGCGCCCCGAGAGGTAGCAACTACCCTCTCGACGCCATGGATCTCCTCGACATCCCGTTCCAGACGATCGACTGGGCCGCCGTCGCCCCCACCACCCACCCGGGCGACACCGGCATCGCGACGTGGCGCACGCGCGAGGTGGGCAACGTGCGGGTGCGCGTCGTCGAATACTCCGCGGGCTACGTCGCCGACCACTGGTGCGAGCGGGGGCACGTCATGCACGTCGTCGAGGGCGAGCTGACGACGGAGCTGCGCGACGGGCGCTCGTTCACGCTCGGCGCGGGGCAGACCTACGTCGTCGCGGATGGCGACGGCGCGCATCGGTCGAGGACGCGCGTCGGCGCCCGGCTGTTCATCGTCGACTAGCGTCGGGGCTCAGAACCCCGCGCCGACGCCGCCCAGCAGCATGAAGGTCTGCGGGTCCGGCCTCACGAGGTAGCGCGCGTCGACGTCGACGAACGCTCGCCCGAAGTGGTACGCGACGACGGCGCCGGGCGCGACGGCGAGCTGGTTGCTGCCGTTCGACGGGATCTCGGCGCCGACGAACGCGTACGGACGCGCCTCGAGCCGGTACGTCGGGAAGATCTTGAGCCCGGCCTCACCGCCGACGAAGGTGTTGTGCGGAGATCCGATCACGTCGCGCCCGATGAAGTGCTCCGCGTTGGCCCCGAGGTAGATGCCCGGCCCCATGGTGAAGCCCAGGCGTCCGCCGAAGCCGACGTTGTAGAGGTCACTGAAACCCGAGCCGACGTTGCCCTCGAGCTGAAGGCCGTGACGAATGCCATTGCCGACGACGACCCCCTCGCGCTCCGGCGTTCCGGCGACCACGACCTCGGCGGCTCGAGCGGCGCTCGAGACGAACAGCGCCCCCGCGACGGCCGGCAGGACCAGCGCGACCAGATGTGTTCTGCCCATGAGTGCTCCTTCCGCTGCCCTCCCCTTCCCTCCCGGGTAGCAAGAGCCGCTCCCGGAATCGGCACGGCAGCTGGCGCTGAGCTGAACGTCACTCGGTGTCACGCCAGATCTCCGTGCCCACGGGTACGTCGGTCGCGTGCGCGTTCAGCAGCCTCACGAGGGCGAACGCGCCGTGCGGTCCCCGGATGTGCGCGACGTCGAGGGTGGCCGTCGCTCGCTTCTCGGTCCCGTCGGGCAAGCGCAGTCGTACGGAGAACGGACCGCGCGGCGCGTCTCGCGAGACCGTGATGCGCGGCGCGAGCTGCACCGATCCGCCGCGCACGGAGAATGCTTCCTCCACGACCAGGAGCGGCGCAGGTGACGTCACGCGGTGATGGGCCTTTTACCACCGTCCGGCTGGCGCAGGCGATCGTCGCCGAGTACTGAGGCTCGGATTCCTGCGCCAGCGCGGCCGATGCCGATGCCGATGCCGATGCTGATGCTGATGCTGATGCTGATGCTGATGCTGATGCTGATCAGAAGATGATCGGAACCGCGACGCGGTGGACTCCGGTCGAGTCGCCCCAGAACGAGATCTCCGTGCTCGGTTGCGAGAGGTCGATGCCCAGGCCGAAGGCGCCCGACGCGATGGGGTTCCCCGCTGCGTTGAGCTCGCATCCGGTGTTCGTGCAAGCGACGTAGCCGAAGGACTCGGCGATCGCCGGCGCCAGCGACGTGGGCATGTATCCGTCGGGCTGCTTGATCCCGAGGGTCACGCCGTCGAGCAGGAACGCGGCGGACCCGTCGTACAGGCCCCACGCGACCATCGTGCTCGTGCCGTAGGGCGCGGCCGAGATGGTCACGACGCGCGTCGGCGCGGCGTACTGGGTCTGCACCGCTCCACCCGAGGTGGGCACGGATTCGACGCTCGTGGAGGACGCGAAGTACACGTTGCCTCCCGTGACGTAGACGCCGGCCGTCGGCGTGTTCGGGCTCGTCGTCGCGAGCGCCGTGTGAGCGCCGCCGCCGATGGGCATCCGGTAGACGGTGGTCGCGTCCTGCCAGAAGAGGCTCGTGCCGTCCGTGTCGAGCAGGTGGTGCCCGTTCACGATGTCGATGTCCGTGCCGATCCCGCCGGCGATATCGACCGCGGTGCCCCCGGCGAGCGGGACGCGCTTGATGGTGACCTCGGCGGTCGAGAGGTTCTGGCTGAGGAAGTAGCCGTAGTACGTACCTCCGACGAGCGCCCACACGATGTCGCCGAAGCGCGAGCCTTGCTCGCTCCAGAGGGTGATCTCCTGACCGGGCACCGAGTACTTGCCCGTGCGCATCACCGACGCCGTCGTGATGGTCGGGAAGCGGAACGCCGTGCTGGGCTCGGCCACCGCGCCGCCGTACACGACGAGCCCCGTGTAGTGCCTCGTGAAGTACACGTTGCCGGTCGAATACGTGATGCCGTCGGGCACGTCGTTCGAGATCGTCGACGCGTTCAGCGCCGCCGCGGACTGCTCGGTCTTCTCCTGCGGCCCCGGTCCCGTTTCGACCGCGCAACCAGCAGCGAGCATCCCCACGGCCACCATCGCGAGCTTCTTCGAAACTGCGTATCGAATCGTCATAGCCATTCGCTCCTTGGGTAAGCGAGCGGCGCGCTCGCGCGCCCGCTCGGGCGCGGCGTTTCAGCAACGCACATGCCCGTGCACGGACGCGCGATTTCGTGCGGATTTCTCGGAGCTCGTGGCGGTCGCGGCCGGGTTCTGCCACCGCGATTTCGGTGGCGCCTCCGTGTGGCGCCACTCAGTCGCAGCTGGCGTAGTACGGGTCGCAGAAGCCGCTGCAGCAGTCGGTGTCTTGCGAGCACGGGTCGCCCGGGTAGCCGCACGCCCCGCCGCCGCCCGTCAGGCACGCGCCGCTGGCCGTGTCGCACGTGCCGCCGCAGCAGTCTGTGTTTTGCAAGCAGGGATAACCGTCGGGCGCGCAGCTGCCGCCGTCGGCGCCGACGCCGCTGCTGCTGCCGCCTCCACTGGTCAAGCAAGTCCCGCTGCTCGTGTCGCACGTGCCGCCGCAACAGTCGGAGCTCTGGACGCACGGAGCGCCGTCGGGCGCGCAACCGCCACCGGAGCTACCGCCGCTGCCGCTGCTGCTGGCGCCGCTGCTACCGCCGCCGCTGCCTCCGCTGCTCCCGCCACCGCTGCCGCCGCTGCTGCCTCCCCCCGCGCCGCACGTCCCGGTGCTCAGGTCGCACACGCCGTTGCAGCAATCGGAGTTCTGCACGCAGAAAGTACCGTCGGGCGCGCAATTGCCCCCGGAGCTGCTGCCACTGCTCCCACTGCTGCTGGTGCTCCCACTGCTGGTGCTCCCGTTGCCGCTACTTCCCCCGTTGCTTCCTCCGCCGCCGGACGACCCGCCGGAGCCCGAGCCGCCGAGGTTCATGTTCGTCCCCGAGGAACCGCCGCTGCTGCCCCCGAACGATCCCTCCGCCCCTCCGTCGTCGCCGGTCGAAGAAGCATTCGAGGTCGAGAGCGTCGCGTCCGGGGGGCCCCCGTTGGCGCATCCGTTCGCCGCGGCGATGACGAATGAAAGCTCGGTGGCGAGCACGCCGATCAACAACCTGGGGCTCATTCCACGCCTTCGACTGCAATCGGACGGCCACGACGGGGCCCTCGTTTTCCCCGCGTTGCGCCGCGTGTGCGCGACAGCCGCGTCGCACTGCAGCCCCTGGAACCGCGACGCCGCCGTCCCATGCGCCTGCGATCGCGCGCCAATTTTCTCGCGCGCGCGCCGGCACGCCGCTTGATGCACGCGTGGAGCGCGAAGAGGTGGCCATGGCCAGCATCGTCCGTCCGGCGGCGGTCTACGCGGTTCTTCTGCTCGTCGGACACGCTGCGCTCGCGGCGTGCGGCGACTCGGCAAAAGACGCAGGGTTCGGCGCCCAAGGCGGCGGCGCCGGCGCATCGTCGGATGGAGGTGCCTCGGGCTCGTCCGGCGGCGGCGCCGGAAGCGGAAGCAGCGGCAGTCCCGGATTCGGCGACGCGAGCGGCGGCCCCGGCGGGCCGGGCGGCACGGTCGATCCCACGACGTGCGCGGAGGCCGCGTCGTCGCAGTCGTACGTCGGCTGCGACTACTGGCCGACGCCGCTCACCAACCCCGTGTGGCACGTCTTCGACTTCGCCGTCGCCGTCTCGAACCCGCAGAGCGCTCCGGCCGACGTGACCATCTCGGGCAACGGCGTCACGCAGCACGCGACCGTGGCGCCTGGACAGCTCGCCAAGATCTATCTCCCCTGGAACACGAGCCTCAAGGGACCCGACTGGGACGCGTGCACCGATCCGCCGACGTGGAACCAGTCGGTGCTCGTACAGGGAGCCGCGTATCACCTCGTCAGCTCGGTCCCCGTCACCGTCTATCAATTCAGCGCGCTGGAGTACCAGCCGCAGGGAGGTCCTTCCGGCAAGGACTGGAGCACCTGCCCGGGGTCGACGCAGATGTGCACCGCGCCCGGATACGAGGGGCTGTCGGGCTGCTACTCGTACTCGAACGACGCGTCGCTCCTGCTCCCGAGCACGGCGATGACCGGCGACTACCGGCTGATGGGGCTCACGAGCGGCGTTCTCAACGGCGGCTACGCGGCCATCACCGGCATCGAGGACGGCACGACCGTCACGGTCACCCTATCGAAGACAGCCACCGTCGCCGCGGGTGGCGGGATCCAGGCGGCCGGCCCGGGCGCGACGGTGAGCTTCACGCTCGGCGCGGGCGACGTCTTCGAGCTTGTGACTCCCGACGCGACGCAGATGGAGGACCTGAGCGGCTCGCTGCTGAAGGCGAGCAAGCCGGTGCAGGTGATCGGCGGGCATCCGTGCCGCGCGCTGCCGGACTCCGACCAGAACGCGACGTGCGACCACCTCGAGTCGTCGGTGTTCCCGGTGGAGACGCTCGGCAAGCACTACGTGTTCAGCGCGCCCACAGGGCCCAACGGGACGCCCGTGGGGCAGCTCGTGCGCATCTACGGCAACGTGGACGGCACGACGCTCTCGTACGCGCCGTCCACGCCGGGCACGTGCCCGACGACGATCGGCGCCGGGCAGGTCGTGGACTGCGGCATCGTGAGCAGCAACTTCGAGATCACCGGAGACCACGAGTTCGGCATGGGGCTCTTCCAGCAGAGCGCCGAGTACGTCGACCCCACGCACCCCGACAACCCGCTCGGGGATCCGTCGATGAGCCTCGCGGTGGCCGTGGAGCAGTACCGCACGCGGTACATCTTCCTGGCTCCGGGCGACTACGCCGTCGATTACGCGGACGTCGTCGCCGCGCCCGGGACGAAGCTGTTGCTCGACGGTTCGCCCGTCGCCGTGTCGCCCGAGAACGTCGATTCGAGCTACGCGGTTCTGCGGATTCCGCTGCAGGTCGGCGCGACCGGCGGCGCTCACGTCATCGAGGGCAGCAGCCCCTTCGGCATCCAGGTGCTCGGCTACGGGTATCAGACGTCCTACCAGTACCCGGGCGGGCTGAACCTGCGCTTCATCGCGCCCCCGCCGGCGCAGTAGTGCGGCGGATCAGTACGTGATGTGAACGCCCATCGCGTCGGAGCACACCATGAGCTGCTGAAGGTCGGCCGATGCCGGCCCCTGAGTGAGCTTGCCGGTGAGGTCCCACGTCGCGCCGTGACGGGGGCAGTAAAGCTGCGACCCGGACAGCCTGGCCGGCGTCGTGCACTCGTGATTGCACTCGGAGCCGAGTGCCACGTACTGGCCCGCGCCGGTGCAGATCACGATGATGTCCGGTGCTCCGCAGTTCGGATCCGCGTAGCCCGGCGCCGTGGTCGATACGCTTCCGCCCACGTTCATGAGCTGCGGGTACTGCGAGAACAGCAGAGAGAGCTTGCTGGTGCCACAGAGAGGAGGGCCGCCGCTGCTCGAGCCGCTTCCGCTGCTGGAGCCACTCCCGCTGCTGGACCCGCTTCCGCTGCTCGATCCGCTCCCGCTGCTCGAGCCACTCCCGCTCCCGGATCCGCTCGACGACGATCCGCTTCCGCCTCCGGAGCTCCCCGAGCTGCCTCCCGATCCGCTGCCGCCCCCCGATCCGCTTCCGCTTCCGGAACCGCCGCCCGACCCACTGCCGCTGGAACCGCCTGACGTAGGGCCAGGCAGGCTGCTGCCCGCACTGCCGCCGTAGGGGCCGCCGAGAGGATTGTCAGGCCCGCTGCACGCCGGGACGATGGCCGCCGTGACGCCGAGGACGAGCAGCCGCCGGCGTGGCAACAGGTTCTTCTTCTCGCCGTCAGACATCTTCGTGCAATCCCGTCTCGTCCCGCGGCCTGACGCATAGTGGTCGAGCTCCTGCGCGCCTCGTCTCTTTGGCCTCTCTGCGATCGATACGCGGCGCCCCGCTCCAATTTTTCAACGCGGCTGGTCAGCGGCAATCAATGCTCTCCATCGGCCTCCTCCAGCTTCCGGACGACCATGGCGATGGTGGCCGCGTCGATCTTCGCTTTCTTCATGAGCGAGGTGGCGCGCGGCACGTCGTCGGCGTCGATCGCATCGAAGAACTCCTCGACCCGCCCGATCTCCGCGAGCCGCTCGAGCACCAGAGTGCCTTCGAAGTCTCTCTCATCCATCACGCGGTCTCGTGGTCATACACGACCTGTCGTACGCTGGGGCCGGACGATGACGATCGCAGCGGCAGTCGTGGAATGCAGCGTCGACGGGTTCGCGGTCATCGACCGCGAGACCCGCTACACGCTGTGGAACGCGGCGATGGAGCGGTTCACCGGCAAGAAGGCCGGCGAGGTGCTCGGGCGGCGGGCGCTCGACGTGTTCCCCCACCTGCGCGATCACGGGCTCGACGTCGCCATCCAGCGCGTGCTCGCCGGCGAGACCATCTCCACCACCGGCGTTCCATTCGTGGAGCCCGACGGGACGCGCAAAGTCTACGACCGGCTCTACATTCCCCTGCGCGGAGGCGGCGCCCCCGACGTCACGGGCGTCATCGCCATCGTTCGCGATGCCACCGCGCAGCACGCGGCGCAGGAGGCGCTGCGGACGACGGAAGCGCAGCTCCTCATGGCGGCGGAGGCCGCGGGCATCGGGCTCTGGTCGTGGGATCCCGCCGCCGACGTCGTCACCTGGGAAGACACGATGTGCGCGCTCTACGGGCGCGCGCCGGGCGACGTGCCCAAGGGCCGCGACGCGTACCTCGCCCTCATCCACCCCGAGGATCGCGACGCCTCGCGAGGGCGCATCGCCCGCGGCAGGAGCGAGGGTCACTGGGAGCACGAGTACCGCATCATCCGGCCCGACGGCACGGTGCGATGGCTGGCCTCGCGCACGCGCATCGTCCACACCGACCGCGGCGACCTCGTGGTCGGGGCGGTCTTCGACGTCACCGAGCGCAGGGAGCACGAGGAGCGACGGCGCGCGACGCAGCGCCTCGAGGTCGTCGGCGAGCTCACGGCCGGCATCGCGCACAACTTCAACAACCTGCTCATGGGCATCCTGCCGACGCTCCAGATGGCGTCGAAGTCTGCGCCGCCCGGCATGGTCCCCCTCCTGCGCGTCGCCGAGGAATCGGCCGAGCGGGCGGCGGGCGTCGTGCGGCAGCTCATGACGTACGCGGCGCGCAACCAAGAGACGACCCGGAGGACCGAGCCCGTCGCCCCGCTGGTCGAGCGCGTCGCCGGGTTCTGCCGCACGACGTTCGACAGGCGCGTCGCGCTCGACCTGCAGTGCCGTGAGGCGAGCAGCGCCGACATGGATGGATCGCAGATCGAGCAGGCCATCCTCAACCTGCTCATCAACGCGCGGGATGCGCTCGAAGACGTCGCGATTGCCGCGCCCACGATCCAGGTGGCCGTCGAGGCCGTCGCGCCGGGCGCGCCGGAGCTCGAACGACGCACCGGCGAATGGATCGCCATCCGCATCGCCGACAACGGCGTCGGGATGGACGCAGCGACCGTCCAGCGCATCTACGAACCATTCTTCACGACGAAACCCGCCGGCAAGGGGACGGGGCTCGGCCTGGCGACGACGCAGGTGATCGTGCGCGAGCACGGCGGCTTCATCACGTGCCGGTCGGCGCCACGGAAGGGCACGACGTTCACCGTGTACCTGCCGCGCAGCGGCGCCTTTCCGTCTCGCGCGGCCGGTCCCGGGCCGACGAGCAACGGCGTCAAGAGCGCGCGAGCCGTCGATGCGGCGGTGCTCGTCGTCGACGACGACGAAGCGGTCCGGTCGGTCACCTGCGCGATGCTCGAGAGCGAGGGCTTCCGAGTGGAGCTCGCGTCGTCCGGAGACGAGGCTCTCGCGCGTCTGGAGGATCCCTCCAGACGCGCGCCCATCGATCTCGTCCTGCTCGACGTCTCGATGCCCGGGCTCTCCGGCCCCGAGGTGCGCCGCCGCCTGACCGAGCTGGCGCCCGGCATCCCCGTCGTCTTCCTGACCGGCTACTCCTACCAGCCGCCTCCGGGCAACGGCGACACGGTGATCCAGAAGCCGGTGACCCAGGCGGCCCTCGCCGCCTCTCTCCGCGAAATCCTCGGCCGCGCCCGTGCATCGGTGTAGGCAGTCGTAAGGGCTCGCCCCTTCCCGCTCGTGCCTGCTTGGCCGGCGTGATACTCGTGGAGACGATGTCCGACTCCCGTTCGTGCCCTGTTAAGGAGGGCGACCTCGTCGCCGGCAAGTATCGCGTCGAGCGGGTGATCGGCTGGGGAGGCATGGGCGTCGTCGTCGCCGCGCGGCACGAGCAACTCGACCAGCGCGTGGCCATCAAGTTCGTGCGCGCCGAGGCGCTCGAGCACGAGGAGTCGGCCGCACGGTTCCTCCGCGAAGCGCGCGCCGCCGTGAGGCTCCGGAGCGAGCACGCCGCCCGCGTCCTCGACGTCGGGACCCTCGAGTCGGGCGCGCCTTACATGGTCATGGAGTACCTGGAGGGCTCGGACCTCGCGAGCTTGCTCGGTGAGCACGGCCCTCTCCCCATCGAAGACGTCGCCGAGTACGTCGCGCAGGCGTGCGAGGCGGTGGCCGAAGCTCACGCCGCGGGCATCGTGCACCGCGATCTCAAGCCCCAGAACCTTTTCCTTACGCAGACCGTCGGCGGCGGAGCCCGCGTCAAGGTGCTCGACTTCGGCGTGTCCAAGACGCTCGCGAGCACCACGAGCTCGAGCGGCGGCTCGCTCACCCAGACGCGGTCGATGCTCGGCTCGCCCCTCTACATGTCGCCCGAGCAGATGCGCTCGTCGCGTGACGTGGACGCTCGGTCCGACGTGTGGGCCTTCGGGGTCGTGCTGTTCCAGCTCCTCACCAACTCCTGGCCGTTCGAGGCCGAGACGATGCCCGAGCTCGTCCTCAAGGTGGTGACGGAGCCGCACCGCTCGTTGAAGGAGCTGCGTCCCGACGTGCCGCAGGCCATGGTCGACATCGTCGAGCGATGCCTGCAGAAGAAGCCGGCGGATCGCTACGCCAATGCCGGGGAGCTCGGGGCGGCGCTCGATCCCCTCGCGCCGGTGGGGTCGCGCATCGCGATGGAGAGAGCGCGCACCTCCAAGAAGACCACGCTGACGTCTCCCATGGCCGCCAGCGTGCAACCGCATACGGGTGGGATCTTGGAGCGGACGGCACCGCCCGGCGCGAACACGCCCGCGGCATGGGGCTCGGGCAAGGGCCAGACGCCGCCGAACGCGGTCGCGACGCTCGCGGACGAGGTGGTATCTGCGAAGACGCTGGCGTCGGCATCCGCGCCCACCCAGCCGCAGCCGCCGTCCACGGATACCATTGCGGGCCCACCCCCGTCGTCGGCTCGTGGGTCTCGGCGCCCGCTCGTCGTCGCGGCGGTCGCCGGAGCCGCCATCCTCGGAGCGCTCGGCATCTGGCAGGTGACGAAGGATCACGGCACGGCGTCCCCTGCGCCGTCCGAATCGGCGGCATCGTCCGCCTCGTCCGGTCCCGACCCGCTGGCGAGCGCGGAGATAGAGGAGGGGCGCACCGAGAGCTTCGGCCCGCTCCCTACGGTCGTGAGCTCGCCGGACAACCCGCTGAGCGACGAGAAGATCGCGCTCGGGCGAATGCTCTACTACGAGCCGCGCCTCTCGAAGGGCCAGGACGTTTCCTGCAACACGTGCCACCTGCTCGACAAGTACGGCGTCGACGGCAAGAAGGTCTCCACGGGCCACGCCCAGCAGCAGGGGACACGCAACTCACCCAGCGTCTACAACTCGGCCGGCTACTTCGCGCTCATGTGGGACGGCAGGTTCCCGAACGTCGAGCAGCAGGCCACGGGTCCGCTCACGAATCCGGTCGAGATGGCCTCGTCGCCGAAGCGCGTGGAGCAGACGCTCCGGTCGATCCCCGAGTACGTGCAGGCGTTCGCGGCGGCCTTCCCGGGCGACAAGCAGCCCGTGACGTACGAGAACACCACGAAGGCGATCGGCGCCTTCGAGCGCAAGCTCTTCTCGCCTTCGCGCTGGGAGAAGTTCCTCGGCGGCGACAAGAAGGCGCTCACGGGCCGGGAGAAGGCGGGCTTCAATACGTTCGTCGAGACGGGCTGCCCGACGTGCCACTTCGGTCCCTACGTCGGGGCCACGATGTTCCAGAAGCTGGGGCTCATCAAGGCGTGGCCGACGACGCGTGATCGCGGCCGCTTCGAGCAGACGCACAAGAACGAGGACTACATGGTCTTCCGCGTGCCGAGTCTGCGCAACGTGCTCAAGACGGGCCCCTACCTCCACGATGGTTCGGTCACGGAGCTTCGCGAGGTGGTGCGGCTCATGGCGCGTCACCAGATCGGCAAGGAGCTCACCGACGCGCAGATCGATTCGATCGTGAGCTGGCTCGGCGTGCTGACGGGCGACCTGCCCCAGGATTACATCCAGAAGCCGGACCTGCCGCCCAGCACGAAGCAGACGCCCCCGCCCGATCTGTCGCCCTAGCGGCGCGGACGCGCGAGCTCGGCGCAGAGGGCGGCGGTGCGTTGCCCGCCCTCGTCGACCGCACCCTCGCTGAGGGCGAGCGTGGCGCCGCGCCGCATCGCGCGACGAACGCTCGCGGCGTCTGTACCCAGGACGGCCAGATCCAGGAGGCTGCAGCGGACCACGTCCGCCTCGCGAACCACCATCGAGAGGATCCGCGGGTCGGCGCCGGCCCACTGGCGCAAGCTGCCCGTGACGTCGAGCACGACGACCGTTCCTTCGCGTCGTGCTCTCCGCGCAGCCTTGCAGAGCGCAGCCGCCTTCGACGTCACCGGCGAGAGGCCCGAGAGCAGGAGCACCCGGGAGGACCAACCCGCCGGGACCTCGAAGTCTCGCGCCGTATCGCGATCGGAGACGACACCGAGCTGCCCGCCCGTCGCATCGACGACGACGAGGTCCGACGCGGGCAACGCGAGCGTCACGCCGTCGACGTCCATCCCCATCGCGGCCATCTCGTCGAGCAACGCACGGCCGAACCGGTCGTCGTCGAACACGGTCGCCAGGCCGACGCGAAGCTCGTTGCGCGCGAGCGCGCGGGCGACCTCGAGCAGCGGCGCGCTCGGTTCGCAAGGAGCCAGGCGCTCGCCGCGCAGGGTCAGCGTCTTCCAGATCGGCTCGCCTGCGCAGATGACGTCGAAGCTCGCCCGCGCGCGCGCCCCGACCAGCCGAGCCGTCGTCGCCATGGCTTCATCGTAGCCCGCTCCCCCCGCGCGGAAAGAACGTGCAGAATGAGGCATGCGCTTCGCCTCGTTCTCCCTCCTGGTCACGCTCGCGGCATGTGGTGGCAAGGGAGCCGCCGCGCCCGAATCCACGACGCCCGCCGCGACTTCACCCGTCTCGTCCGCCCCGAGCCTCGCCGGCGGTGACACGAGCACTGCAGCGCCGGCGGCCTCGAGCGCGACGCCTCCCGCTGCGTCGACCCCACCCGAGCCCATGGCGGCGACGTTGCCGATCGATCTCGGCAAGTCGGTGCCGCCCTTCCCCCACCGATCCGTCTCGTCGGACAAGAAGGTGCCGGTCTTCGCGCGCGGCGCCATCCCGGTCCCCGAAGGACTGGCGACGCAGATCGATCCGACGATGCCGTTCTTCGCGTGGGAAGAGGTCCTCTCGCCGGCTGTCGTGATGACGTTCCCGAAGCACTCGGGCCTCGATCTCTACATCGCGCTCTTCGACGGCGAGGTGTCGATCAAAGCGGGCGACATCGCAGGCAAGCAGAAGCGGCTCTGGCGTTGGAACGCCGCGCGTGTGCCAGGCCTCGGCGCCATGGTGGAGTGCAAGGAGCCGACGCGCGCCATCTTCGTCCTGATCACGAGAACGCCCGGCAGCACCCTGGCCCAGGCGGGCGCACCCGGCCAGAAGGTGGACTGGTCCACGCGCCCCGCGCCGGTCACCTCCGTCGAGATCGACAAGCAGCCGGACCTGGCCTGGGGCGGCGGCGCCTACCACGCGCGAACCGGCTTCGAAGACGGCAGCGCGAGCCTCGGGTCGCTCATGGCATCGAAGAGCGCGGCGGTGCCCCAGAACGTGCACGATCACGAGTGGGAGATCCTCGCGATCCTGTCGGGCGACGGCACGCTCGTGCGCACGCCGCCTGGCGGCAAGGAGGACGACACTCCCATCGCGCCCGGGACGTTCGCCTCGATCGCCCCCGGCGTGCCGCATGCGTACCGCCCTGCGGGCACGTCGCCGCTCATCGCCGTCCAGCTCTTCTCGCCGCCCGGCCCCGAGCAACGCTTCAAGAAGCTCGCATCGCCCAGCCCGTGATGCGCGCCGTCGACGTCCTCCGGCTCCTGGCGGCGCTCGGCACCGCCGCCGCGGCGTGCAGCACGTCGCAGCCGACGGTCACGCCGTTCCCCGAGGCGAGCGACCCGTGCAGCACGCCGCCCAACCTCGACTGCGGGCACTTCTCCGAGGTGACGTGCACGCTCGACGCGGGAGGAGGATGCGCCGTGCACCTGTACGGATGCGCGGAGGGCGGCTACTTCGCCACCGTCGACGACAGCAAGTGTCCCGAGGCCGGACCCGACACGTACGGCGGCGTGCACGGCGACGTGAGCCTCATTCCTCCGGACGCGACGACCCCTGACGCCGACTTCTAGTCAGCGGCGGCGACGGCGGAGCAGCGCGGCGGCCGTCGCCAGCAGCGAAGCCGGAAGCAAGGCACCACCGCCGCTCCCTCCGACGGTCTCGAGCGCGCACGTCGCGACCGAGCCGTTGTCGCCCGCGTAAGTTCCCCAGAAATCGGAGACCGTCTGGGGAACTGCGCAGCCGGGATCCGAGGCTGGGCCGTCGTTGCCGTACGCGTCGGTCGACGTCACGACCACCGCGTAGTTGGTGCCGTTCTTCATGCCGGTCAGCGTCAGCGGGGAGCTGCTGGTCGGCGGGGTCGTCCCGGGGAGATTGTGGGCAAGGTACTTCCCGTCGATCTGCGAGATTCCCCCGACGTTCGCCGGCGACGAATGCCCGGTGAGGTTCTCGCTGCGGCACACCGCCGCGTCGGTCGCCGCATCGCCGCCTCCGTCGCTGCCGCTGTCATTGCCGCCGTCTCTCGCGCTGCCGCTGTCCGCCAGCGAGCCATCCACGCTCGAATCGCCACCGCCTTCGTCCGCATCGGTGCTCGCACCATCGCCGATCTCCGGCGCGATCTCGCTCTCCTCGACCGCATCGTCCACCGCCGGCACTCCCGGCGCGATCGAGCATCCACACCCCGCCACGCTGGAGCCGCTGCTCTTCGCTCCGCCGGCCGGCGGATCGCTCCACACGTCGAACCCGACCAGATCAGGATCGCTGCCCGGCGACGTCCACGACACGCTCAGGAGCGTGTCCCCCGCCTGCACCGTCACCTGCGGTGGCGCCGGAGGCCCTACGAGGTCCGTCCCCAGCACGTAGCAGCCGGACTGCCCCACGACGTGCTCGGCCGAATTGACCGCGAGGAAGTAGAGGTTGATCGGCACCTCCGAGTCGTCCGTCTGGACCTCGCACGCGAGCTCCCCATCGGAGCTCGCGTGATAGCTCGGGTCGTACGGCTGCCCCTGACCCGACTGCGTCGGTGGCTGCTCGTACCGGAGCACGTCTCGCGCGTACACCGACACCGTGAGGGCGAGCGGACTGCTCCCCGCGACCTGCGTGCCCGTCCTGGCCGCGACCTGCCAGCACGCGTGGGACACGCCGGCGCTCGCGGCACTCCGGTTGGCGTCGATGGAGCAGTCCACCGTCGCGCCTGCCCACACCTCGACGTGCGCTTCGTCTCCGCCGAAGTTGGCGATGGTCAGCGGGAAGTCGAGGCGCATGTCCTCGCCGCAGTCGGAGAAGCTGATGCCCCACGGGTGCAGATTGTCGGCTCGGCGACTGTCCGTGACGTTGGTGGGGGTACCGCTCTTCACGACCCAGCGTTGCGGCTGCCCCGGGGAAGCGAGCGCGACGACCTCGCTCCCCGCCTGCGTCGTGCCGCTGCATGTTTGGGTTCCGGAGATGCCCGCGTCGTCCGACGAGTCGACATCCGCGCGCGCCCCGTCGGGCGCCAGCATCACGACGAGGAAGCAGACGAACGAAGGGTAAGTGCTGCGCGAAAGACGCATTGGTCGGGCGAGAGCACCTGCCATGCCAGCACGTGCTCCCGGGAGTTTACACGGGACCCGGCGAGCACCCAGTTGCCAAGTTGGCATCCCACCGGCAGCATCGTCCCCGCAGCGCGGTCAACGTGGCATCGGTGCCAACGCGCTCGTGGGCCACACGCTGGCGGAGGACGCCCGGAAGTCGCACCCACCACCGACGGCCCTGTGGAATAACTCCCGAGTGAAGCGCGGTCGCTGCCGCGGGTGGCTCGTCCTTGCGTGTCTGCTCATCGCGAGCTGCTCGCGCTCGGCGCCACCGCCACCGCCCGCGCCCGTCGCTCCTCTGGCTTCAGTCGCCATCGCCTCGCGCGAACCGACCGACGCAGGCGTCGCCGACGCCCCGCCGCCGCCACCTGTGCGAACCCAGATCGATCCCGATGGCGACGACGATGCCGCGGAGCCAGGCCCGGCCGAGCTTCCCGCGGCGCTTCGCTTCGAGCGCGTGGGCCGACCTCCGATGGCGCTGCAGCGCATCTGCGATCTCGCGACGCTCGGGGACGCGCTCTACGGATCGCACGCCAACCAGCCGCTCGGTACCGATGGCGCAACCATCACGCGGTACACGCCCGGCGACGCGAAGAACCCGTTCTCCGTCGCGTTCGACTGGAACCGCCCCGGGGAGCCGACCAAGGGCGGCGGCGCAGGCCAGGGGTTCTTGCGCGTCCACGCCATCGGCGGCCGCCTCTTCGTGCCCGATACCGATCCGCCCTACGCCGGCTTCGGCATCGCCGATCCGGGCACCGAGGGGTACGTCTTCGTCTCCGACGCGAGCGGCGCGTTCGAGCCCGCCCGCATGCCGGGGCATCGCCCCCCCGCGAGCGCCGCCGTGCTCCCGCGCGCTTACCACGTGATCGACGTCATCCGGTTCCGTGGGCGGCTCTACGCATCGACGGGGTCCGTGCCGCCGACGGAGCGCGCGTGGCGCGGAGCGTCGCCCGGGGCACTGCACGTCGCCAACGATGCCGGGAACCGCTGGACCTACGAGGTGGACTACCCGTACCCGTGGCAAGCGGGCGTGTGGCGGCTCACGTACCTCGTGCGCTTTCGCGACCGGCTCTACGCCGGCATCCAGGACTTCGACGGACGCGAGCCGAACGACTACGTCGTCTTCGCCCCGGCCGCAGGCACGTCAGTCATCACGCACGACGACACGCTCGGGGTCCGGGTCACGTCGCGCGGGGGCGCCCTCACGTTGCGCTGGTACGCCGACCGTGGCCGGCTTTGGTGGATCGCGGTCGAGCGCGACGGCGGCGTCGCATTGCGTGTCACGGACGACGGGGACACGTGGCAGACGGTGCCGCTTCCCGCCGCTGCGGGCTCCCCGAGTGACGTCGTCCGCTGGGGACCTGCCGTCGTCGCACTCACAGAGTGGGGGTTGTGGCGGGTCGACGTCGATCCGCCCGTCGAGCTCGCGCGCGTGGACGGCAGACGCTCGCCCTTCGCGGTCGACGACGCATTCTGTGCCGCTCCCCTCGCCGTCTTCGAGGGTGCCCTCTACGCCGGCAGCCAGCGCGACGGATCGCTCTGGCGGCTGACGCCTCCGTGATCAGGGGCCACAGAACTGCTGGTTCTGCGCGCCGCCTCCGGTGGAGCGGCACGTGAAGCTCGAGTTCGCGTAGCGCTGGCAGTAGGTCGTCGGGTCGGTGGTGCCTGCGTCGGGCACCGAGCTGATGACCGAAGCTGCGCAGCTGAGGAAGCAGTACTTCTGCCCCGTCGACTCGTACGAGGCGCAGACCTCGGGGTAGCCGTAGGGGCACTCGCCGGGCACCGCACAGCAATCGGTATCCTGCGTGCAGGTATGAGTGCAGTAACCGTTGGGAACCCCCTGCATCAGGCAGGTGATCGTGCCGTGCACCGCCCCGCCGTCGGCGACGAGCCGATAGCACTGGCTCGGGCTGGTGCACGTCTGTCCGGTCGTGTTGGTGGTACCGCCGCTGCTGCTGCCGCTGCCGGTGCCGCCGCCGTTCGTACTGCTCGAGCCGCACCCTGCGGCAGGCGCGAAGAGGAGAGAGAGCGATGCGAAAGCGACGATCTCGACGAGCTTCATATCCCGCAGCATACCTGTCCTGCGCTTGGTCGAGTGCGCCGGCTTCAGAGCATGTCGCCGTTGCGCTGCAACCATGCGAGGAGCCACGCGTCGAGCTCACGCTGGCCGGCCACCTCGATGCGCGCGAGGACATGCCGGCGCAGAAGCAGGTAGGTCTCCTCTTCGTCGAGCTTGCGACGAAAGTCCTCGGCGCCGGTCATGCTGTCGCCGCCGTAGTGAACGAAGCCGTCGGAGGGAACGAAGGACAGCTTCGCCCAGAACTCGCGGTTGCCCTCGAGGGTCCAGGTTTCCCGGCGCCTCGCTTCCGACAGCAGCCAATCCCTGAGAGGGTCGTCGCTCATGGGTGGATTGTTCAGAACAGATCCAGTCCCTCTTCGCCAGCGGCCGGAGCGTACACGCCTTCGACGAACATCCGGTAGACCGCGACTTCCTCGGCTGCATACGCGCTGCAGGTGACGCCCTGCAGATGCTCGGCGCGGTTCCACACCGCGCGCGCCGCCGCATTCACGGCGCGCAGGAAAAGCGCACGGTACGCAGCACAGAGGTCCCGGGTGCTCGCGCCGCCTCCCTCCATCTCTTCGATGACGAGCCGGCCGTTCTCGAGCGCCTCCGCCTCCATTTCGGTCGCGGGCTTCACCCGTGCGCGCCGGGCGAGCACCACCAGATCGTGCCCCGTCGCCAGACCGCCCCTGGCGACGATCGCTCCTTTCAGCGCGTATTCGACGGCCATCGCAGCGAGCATCACCGCCGGCCGATGAAGGCGCGCGCGATAGGGACGCGTGAGCCGACCCTCGGCTTGGCGCGCGGTTCGCGCCGTGAGCGCATCGAGCTGCAGTTGTCTCCGCACCGCGAGGCTCGCGCGCATCAGCGTCGCGCCCTTGTACAGCCGGCCATCGGGGTTCTTGGCCTCGAACTGCAGCATGAAGAGCCGCTGTCGCTCCTCGATGGCTGCATCGCGCGCTGCGCGACTGCGCCTCTCCTCCACCTCGGCCCTCGAGTGCACCGCGACCGCCACCGTTGTCGTGTGAATGCGAGTGTCTCCTGCGTGGTCCATGGCGAACTCTCCTTTCGAGGCGGAGTTCGACCACTAATCTCATGTTCAGTATCCGTCAAGAATGCTGCTGAACAGCGCGCGCCAGATGCGTCAGGACCGGCGCCACTGGCCCGGGGGCATGCCGGTCCACCGCTTGAAGGCGCGAGTGAAGGTGGCGACGTCGGAGAAGCCGAGCTGGATCGCGACCTCACTCAGCGTCAGCGTCGTGCCTTCGCCGGCCAGGGCTCGACGTGCGACGTCGAGGCGGGCGCGGTCCAGCACGTCCGAGAACGTCGTGCCCTCTTGTTCGAGCCGCCGCTGAAGCGTGCGGCTGCTCATGTGCATCGCGCGGGCGACGGCGGCGACGTCGGTGCTGCCTGGAAGCGAGCTGACGACGTGCTCCGCGATCCTCTGCGCGAACGACGCAGCGGAAGGACCCGTGCCGAGCGCCTCCTCGATCAACGGTTCGATCGTTTCCAGGGTGCGCGCGTCCGCCGATGGCATCGGCCGATCGAGGTCTGCCGGATCCAAGGCGAAGCCGCTGTCTTCGCAGCCGAAGGCGACCGGCGCTCCGCCGAGCAGCACGTTCAGCGCATCGATGCGAGCTGGGCGCGCGTGAGCGAACCAGACGTCGCGAATGCCCAGCGAAGGCAGGCTCGCGCGAAGTTGGAGGACGGCGTGGGCGATCGCCAGCTCGTGCACGCGCCGCCCCACGCCGCGCGGGCGTCTCGGTGTTCGCAGCACCCAGCGCGGTCCCTCGAGCCCCGCTGCGAATCCGCGATGCACCAGCGGAGCCGCGCGCGCCAGCGTGGCGAGGGCCCGGCGAACGTCGGGGGCGGAGCGCGCGGCGATCTCGACGAGCCGGCTCGGGCGGGCGTCGAGCCGCGCGGCCACGCGAAGCGCGACGTCGGCCTCACCGGTTGCGCGCTCGACTGCCTCGAGGAGTTGCTCCGGCACGTCTGCTTCCGTGAGGACCTCGGTGCGGGTCGCGATGTCGGCGGGTAGGTCGAAACGCCAGCGCCACGCTTCGACCTCGAGCCCGCGCGCGACCGCCCATCGCACGATGGCGGGCACCAGCGTGGAGGGAGACGGCAGCTCCTTGCTCGGTCGCGCCATGAGGCCCGAACAAGATAGCGACGGCGTGCTCCGAGGCGCGTTCTGGCGCGAATGGCAAAGCGATTCGGCGCGAACCGTCATGGCCTGCGCCCGGCCCGTGCGTACCTTGGATGCCGAAGCGAGATGCCGATCGAAATCCACCACATCGACGGTCACGTGCTCTTCCAGTCCGAGGTCGACCGCCTCGGCGAAGCCCTCACGATCGCGAGCGAGGAAGGCGTCGACCTCGAAGGAGCCGACCTCGCCGACGCCGACCTCCGTGGCGCGAACCTCGAGGACGCGCGCCTGGCGCGGGCCGACCTGCGTGGGGCGCGAATGGATGGCGTCAACGCCGAGGAGGCCGACCTGGAGGAGGCCCGGCTGGACGGCGTGTCGGCGCGGGGCGCGAACTTCGAGAACGCCTACCTCGCCGGCGCGAGCCTCGAGCGCGCCGTGCTCGACGGATCGAACCTCGAACGCGCCGATCTCGAGGGCGCTTCGGCTGACGGGCTGCGCGTCGCCAGGGCCAACCTCGAGCGCGCGTGCCTCGCGCACGTGCGTGCTCGTGGGGCGGTCTTCACGCGTTGCAACCTCGAGAAGAGCGACCTGTCGTTCGCCGATCTCACCGATGCCGACCTCTCGGGCGCCAACGTGGAGCGGAGCGACCTATCGAACGCGATCCTGACGTCGGCGAAGGCCGTCGGCGCCAACCTGGAGCGATGCGACCTGCGCGAGGCCGACCTGTCGGGCATCGACGTGAGCGAGGCGAACCTCGAGCGATGCGAGATCGACGGCGCCCGCTTCGACGGCGCGAAGGTCGACGGCGCCAACCTCTCGGAGCTGCGCGGTGCCTTCTGGTCGCGCCGCGACGGAGGGCCGTACCGATGAGCGGCGTCGTGCACTGCGCCCGCTGCGGACGAAGCTGGACGTTGGAGCTCTGGAACGAGCTGCCTCT
>DASVWO010000116.1:0-8073 GCA_036393165.1 Polyangiaceae bacterium
ACTGTGACGGTGAACGAGGTTCGCCGGCGGCAAACCTTGCACACTGTGGCCGTGCACGAGGTCCGTCGGCGGTGGACGCGGTGCGGCGTGATGGCAACCGAGGTTCGCCGCCGCCAAACCATGTGCGCTGCGACGCTGCGCGGGGTTTGCCGGCGGTGAACGCGGACCGCAATGACCACGGCCTTGGTTCACCGGCGTTGCACTCTGCGCGCTGCGACGCCGCCCGCGGTTTGCCGGCGGTGAACACGGCGCGCGATGACGGCGGTCGGGGTTCGTCGGCGTCGCGGCGCGCTCAGAGCGGCTCGCCGCAGCGATCGTCGGGCGTGCCCGGCACGCGCGTCCACGTCTGGCCGCGGCCGCGTGCGCCCGCCGGCGTGTACGTGAGATTCACCTTCGCCCCGGCGCGCGTGAGCGTCATCTTCACGGGGACCGTGCCGTCGCCCTCGCGGGTCTGCATCGATTCGACGACGTCGCCGTCCTGGAGCCCCGCCTTCGCCGCCGGCCCGCCGGCGCGCACGCCGACGACGCGTCCGTCGGCAGAAGCGCGCGTCGCCGCGAGATCGAACCCCGGATCGAACGCGACGTACTCCCCGGTGCCGGGACGGAAGCACGGGCCCAGCGCCGCCCGCGGGAGCTGTGGGCGCTCTCCCCGCACGACGAGCGCGTCGTACGCGCGCGACGCGTCCGGATCGTCGCTCCCCACCGCGTCCACCCACGCCGCCGCCGGCAGGCTCGTGCGCTTGCCGTCCTGCACCTCGCGCACGAGCTTCGCGAGCACGTCGACGAGCCCGCGCTCTCCCCTCGTGTGCGCGCGGATCGCCGCCGACTCGGCGAGCGCGTAGAGCGCACCGCGAGCCATCGCCGTCGCGCGCGCCACGTCGTCCTTCGCGACCAGCGCGCCGAGCTGCGCCCCGGGCATCGTCGCGTCCGGCGACGTCGCGACGACCGACAGCTCGCCCGTGACGGCGTCGCGCACGTCGTTCGGCGAGAGCAAACCGAGGCGCGCGAGCAGCACCGTGGCCACGTAACGCGAGACGCCCTCCGAGAACCATGCGCCCTCGCCCTCGTGCCCCGGCTCGGTCGCGATGCGCAGGACGCCGCCGACCCACTGGCGCGCGAGCTGCTGCGCGGTCGACAGGCGAAGGAAGGCGCTCCACGGCTCGCCCGGCCCGACCTGCACGAGCGCGCTCGTCCACCGCGGTGTCGTCGTGAACGACCCGATGGGCCGCGTCTGCGAGACGAAGAGGTAGGTCCACGGCGTCGTGTCCGGCTGCGTCTTGAACATCTCGGCGAGCGATGTGCGCACCTGCGCGAGCTCGGCGACCGTCGGCCGCGGATCGAACGACGTGTACCCGAGCCACGCGCCCTCGTCGTGTCCGGCGGCCGGATCGTCGATGACCTGCACGCCCAGTGATCCTGCGACGTAGTTCGCGTAGCGCAGGGCGCGGAACGGCACCGTCGTCTTGCGCGCGTTCCCGACGCCGAAGCTCGACGCTGCGGCCGGAGCGCGCAGCGCGTCGGCGTCGATGCGCACGAGCACCGAGCCCCGCGCGGACTCCGCCCCCGCCGGCAGCGCGACGAGCTTCTCTCCCGCCACGCGGAAGCGGTCGTCCACGACGTAGAGTCCCAGCGGATCGTCGGGCGCGTCGTCTCCCGCGGCCACGTCGTACGCGACGCTCACCTGCATCCCGTGCGGCGCGCGCGCGAGCTTCAGATCGACGCCGCCGCCCGCGCCCGAGGACGGCGCCACCTCGACGGCGATGTCGCCCTGGTCGTCGTGCGCCGAGGCTGTCGACACGCGTGCCGCCGTGCCTCGCGCGAGGTGCCACGCGCCGCTCGCCGCATCGGCGTGCGTCAGCACGATCTCCACGTGCACGGCAGGCGAGGGGACCACGACCGGCCGGAGCAGAAGCGACAGGTCCGTGTCCGGTCGCGCGCTCGTGACCGCCGCCGGCAATGCGCCGGTCGCCGAGGACGCCGCCGCTGCGGATCCGTTCGCCCCGCGCGCGGGACACACCGGCGCCGGCGCCCCGCCGCCGCACCCCACGAGCACGGCACAGCCCGCGAAGAGCGCGCGCCTCATTCCCAGCTGCACTCGTACTCGCAGAACTCGGCCCCTCGCGCGCTGCAGGACGTCTCGACGACGCGCGGCTGCCGTCCCGCGCTCATCGTGATGGCCTTCTCGAGCCACCCGCACACGGTCGCGCAATCGGCCTCCGAGCGGCTCGCGCAACCGTGCGTCCGCACGACCGCGCTCGACTCGCCGCGGCGCTCGTACTCGCTGCGGCCCGTGTCGTAGTAGAGGGGGTGCAGCGCCTGCGCCTGCTCGAGCAGCGCGTGCGGTGTCCTCGCGCGCAGGAACGATCGCTGCGCCGTCGAGAGCAGGTTGTCCTCCGCCGACGCTGCCCCGAGCTCGCGATACACCGCGCTTCCGCGGTTGGCCTCCGCGGCGATGGCCACGTCGAGCCGCTGCGACAGATCGAACCCGTACCAGCCCGCCGCGATGACCGTCCCCGAGAGCATCTCGCGGTCACGGTCCGGCAGCCGGTCGAGCACGCGCTCGAGCCCCTCGTCTCCCCAGCGCCGACGGATGAAGTCGATGCGCGAGAGGATGACGAATCCCCGGACGTTCCCGCTGTCGCTCACGCCCGCGGACTCTAGCTGGACGAGCCCGCCGCCGGGGTGGTCGGGGTGCTCGAAGAAGCCGTCGAGGCCGGCTTGGTCTCGCCCTTCGACTCGGTCTTGGACCCCCCGGAATCAGGCTTAGACGACGAGTCGGATGAGGTAGTACCGTTCGCCTCCGCTTTCTTGGTTCCCCCCTTGGCAGAGGAATAGAGGTCGGAATACCAGCCGCCACCCTTGAGGATGAAGCCCGTGCCCGCGCTGATGAGACGATGTGCCGTGTTTTTCCCGCACTTTGGGCAGACCTCGATGGGCGGCTCGGTGATGCGCTGGAGCTCCTCCCATTCGTTTCCGCAAGCCGTGCACCCGTACTCGTAGGTGGGCATACCCGAGGATTAAGCCCTGCCTGGCACTTGGTCAAGTCGAGTGCCAGCGGGGCGTACCGTGCTTTTTCGATAGCTTGCAGCGTCTTCGTGCTTGTCCTGAACGCCCGAGGGGCGGTACAGGTGGTAAGCGCTTCGTGACGATATGTGAGTGTGACCATACGTCTGCGCAGGGACATAGCCGATGAAGATCAAGAAGCTCGAGCTCGTTGGGTTCAAGTCGTTCGTCGACCGGACCGTCCTGCACTTCGACCACGACGTGCTGGGCATCGTCGGCCCCAACGGATGCGGGAAGTCGAACATCGTCGACGCCATCCGCTGGTGCATGGGCGAGCAGAGCGCGAAGCACCTGCGCGGCCGCTCCATGGAGGACGTCATCTTCAACGGCTCGGAGTCGCGCGCGCCGCACGACTTCGCCGAGGTGACGCTCACGTTCGAGAACGACACGGCCGACGAGCTTCCGCTCGAGTACAAGGAGTACGCCGAGATCGCGGTGACGCGCCGGCTGCACCGCACGGGCGAGAGCGAGTACCTCATCAACAAGACGCAGGTGCGTCTGCGCGACGTGACCGATCTCTTCCTCGGCAC
This sequence comes from Polyangiaceae bacterium, assembly GCA_036393165.1. Lineage (GTDB taxonomy): Bacteria > Myxococcota_A > Polyangia > Polyangiales > Polyangiaceae > Palsa-1150. Next base: position 3,594 of record DASVWO010000116.1, read on the forward strand.
GGGCGCCGGCACCAAGGCGTACTCGATCGTCGAGCAGGGCAAGATCGGGCTCATCGTCAGCGCCAAGCCGGAGGACCGGCGCCTCCTCATCGAGGAGGCCGCGGGCATCACGAAGTTCAAGAGCCGCAAGAAGCAGGCGGAGAAGAAGATGGAGCTCACGCAGCAGAACCTGCTGCGCGTGGGGGACATCGTCGCCGAGATCGATCGCAGCCTCGCGTCGCTGAAGCGCCAGGCCGCGAAGGCGGAGCGCTTCGTCGCCTACCGGAACGAGCTCGAGGATCTGCAGCTGCACGAGGCGTCGCACCGCTACCTGGAGCTCGTCGGCTGGGTGAAGCTCGAGGGCGGCGAGGTCGAGCGGCTCGGCGCGGCGAGCGAAGAGGTGCGCGGCGAGCTTGCGGCGCGCGAGGCGGAGCTCGAGGTCGCGCGGCTCGAAGTGCACGAGGCGGAGCAGAAGCTCGACGTGGCGACCAACGCGTCCTTCGCTGCGGACAACGCGGTGCGTGCGGAGGAAGCGGCGATCGAGCGCGCCAAGGACAAGATGGCGACGCTCTCGCAGCGCGAGCAGCAGGCCGCGGGCGAGAAGCACGAGATGACCGAGCAGGCGACGCGCCTGGCTGCCGAGCGCGACGTGGTCGCGGGCGAGGTGGCGACGCTGGCGACCGAGGAGGAGCAGCACGCGGCGCGCATCGCCGAGGAAGAGGCGAAGCTCGCCGATTACACGGGCGCGCACGGCGTGTGCGACGAGCGCGTGGCCGAGCGACGGCAGACGATCGCAGCGGCGCGCGCCGAGATCGCGAGCAGCGAGGCGAAGCTCGCGGGATTCGAGCGGCGCCAGACCGAGATGAACACGCGGCGCGACAAGGTGCGCGTCGAGCGCGAGTCGCTGGATCTCGCGCGCGTCGAGCACGGCGCGCGCGCCGAGGAGCTCGCGCGCTCGATCGACGACCTTCGCGCCGGGCGCGTGACGACGGCCGCGGAGAAGTCGCGCCTCGAGACGCGCCTCGGGGAGCTCAAGGAGCTGATCCACGAGCAGGAGCGGTCGCTCGAGGAGGCCAAGGGCGAGCTCTCGGGGAAGCGCTCGCGCCACGCGGCGCTCGAGGAGATGCACGCGCGGCTCGAGGGCGTGGGCGCGGGGACCAAGGCGCTCGTCGAGACGCGCGACCCGTGCATCCTCGGCCTCGTGGCCGACCGCATCGAGGCGCCGGCGGAGCTCACGCAGGCGCTCGCGGGGTTGCTCGGGACGCGCCTGCAGGACGTGGTGGTCAGCGACATGGATCGCGGACTCACGCTGCTCGAGCAGCTGGCGGAGGCGGGGCAGGGCAGGGCGACGATCGTGCCGCTCCGGCCCGCGTTCGTCGCAGGCCTCGCTCGCAACGGGAACCGCCTCGCCGATGCGCTCCGGTTCGACGCGGGTGACGAGGCACTCGTGCGCTCGCTCGTGGGCGACGCGATCGTGGCTGACGATCTCGCGCAAGCGCGCGGGATGCGCGACGCGGGCGCTCGGGCGACGATCGTCACGAGGGACGGCACCGTGCTGCACGGCGACGGGCGCGTCTCGGGCGGGCAGGGAGACGACCTGGCCGCCGGGATGATCGAGGCGAAGCGCGAGGCGCGCGAGCTCGCCGAGGCGATCGCGCGGCTCGATCATGCCGTCGCGTGCCGGCTCGAGGCGCTGCAGAAGTCGCGCATCGAGATCGCGCAGACGGGCGCGGCGCTCGACAAGGCGCGGCAAGAGGCGCACTCGAGCGAGCTGGCGCTCGTGAAGACCGAGAAGGACCTGCAGACGACGCAGTCGCAGCTCGCGTCGCTCGCGCAGCGGCTCGAGGCGCTGGCGAACGAAGAGACGGAGCTCGCGCGGGCGATCGACGAGGCGGGCCACGAGCGCGCCGAGGCCGAGCGCGTCCTCTCCGAGGCGCGCGCGCGCGTCGAGAGCGCCGAGGAGGAGCTGGCGGACGCGGAGGCCGCGCTGGCCGAGGCGAGCGAGCGGCTCGAGGCGCAGCGCCAGGCCGTCACCGCCTGCAAGGTGGAGATCGCCGGCACGCGCGAGAAGCTCACGGCTGCGCGCGGCACCGAGGCCCGCCTCGCCCGCAGCGCCGAGGAGCTGCAGGATCGGGCGCGGCGACTCGAAGAGGAGCTGGTCGCCAACGCGCGTGCCTTCGGCGAGGCCGCCGCGCAGCTCATGGCGCACAAGGAGGAGCTGCACGCTGCGCTCGATCACGCGCGCGTCGCGCAGGAAGAGCTGGGGCGCGTGCGCGGGGACTTCGAGGCGCTGCGCGCCGGGTTGCTCGAGCGCGAGGGGGCCCTCAAAGATCTGCGGTCGCGCGTGGACGCGATCCGCGAGGAGCTCGCGGGGCACGAGATGGCGCTCCGCGAGAAGGAGCTCGCCCTCGAGCATCTCATCGGCGGCGTCGCCGACAAGTTCCGCGGGCTGCACCTGCCGCGCGTCATCGGCGACTACCACATGCGCCCCGCGCCCGACGACGAGCTGCGCGCACGCATCGACGAGCTCGCGCGCCTCATCGAGCGCATGGGAAGCGTGAACCTCGATGCGATGCGCGAGCACGCCGAGGCCGAGCAGCGATTCACCTTCTACACGACGCAGAAGGCGGACCTCGAGAAGGCGCTGGCGGACCTCACGCGCGCCATCCAGCAGATGAACCGCGAGTCGCGCCGGCTGTTCCAGGAGACGTTCGAAGCGGTGAACGCCAAGTTCCGCGAGATCTTCCCGCGCATGTTCCGCGGCGGGCGCGCCGAGCTGCGCCTGACCAACCCGGAGGACATGCTCGAGACGGGCATCGACATCATCGCGCAGCCGCCGGGCAAGAAGCTCTCGTCGATCGAGCTGATGAGCGGCGGGGAGAAGGCGCTCACGGCGGTGTCGCTCATCTTCGCCATCTTCCAGATCAAGCCGTCGCCCTTCTGCATCCTCGACGAGGTCGACGCGCCGCTCGATGAGGCGAACGTCGCCCGGTACAACGACACGGTGCGGTCGATGACCGACCGGTCGCAGTTCATCCTCATCACGCACGTGAAGCGCACCATGCAGATGGTGGACGTCCTCTACGGCGTGACGATGCCCGAGCCGGGCGTCTCGAAGATCGTGAGCGTGAAGATCAACGAGACGGCGGCGCAGCGCTCCCCGCAACCCCAGGTCGCGGTCGCGTAAAGCGGCGGCCGTTCACCAGCCGCTCAGCGGCCCGTGACCAACTCGATCTCCTCGGTGCGCCCGTCCGGGTGCTTCACGATGAGCTTCGACGGCATCGGATGGGTCTTCCAGAACGGGTCCTCGGGGTGATCCGTGACGTCGTACCAGGGCTCCCCCGTCGGGCGGACGATCCACCGACCCGTCTTGGGATCGGCGAGATGCCGGTAGACCATCGGAACCTTTCCGGCCGTCTCGGACATCGGCGGCGCTTCCGGGCCCCCGACGGAGTGCCAGAACGCGGCGCTGTTCGGATACGCGTCGGCGAGGGATTCGTAGGCAGGATCGCTGCCCGACAGCGCCGCCGAGCCGAGGAGCGCGCTGCCGATCGTCAGATCACCGACCAGAGCCACCCAGTTCGCGATGGGTGCATTCCCGGCGACGTTCTCGACGTGGCTCAGTTTCATGGCGCCGCCGACCCCTTCGGCTCTCACGTCCTTGGCGATCATGCTGAAGGCCAGCCCCCATCCCAGGACCGGAACGATCCTGCGCAGCGGTGACTTGCCCGCCACCTTGGCCACGTCTTCGACGACCTCGCCGACCCGCGCCGCTCGAGCGCCGTCTTCGACGACCTCCATGGTCCGCGCCACGTTCGTCGTCGTCGTCGAGTGGAGCGCGCCAGCGTAATCCGCGGCGGTGTCCGCGACCGTCGTCTGGAGCTGCGTGGACAGGCGCCTGCTCACGTCCTGGGTGGAGGACACGACTCGCTCCGACTGGTTGGCCCCGCCCGCGTACGCCCTCTCGACGGCGTCGTATCCGAGCTTGCTCCCTCCGGGATTGGCGGAGGTCGGCATGCCGCCGTGCAATTCGATGCGACTCGCTCGCTCGGTGTTGTGCTTGGCTGCGTCGACCAGGGAGGAGTACCCGACGGGTCGTTCGCGCGTGCCCCTGATGAAGCCGAGCTCGTGCCCCGTCCAGCCTTTCTCGCTGGCGTACGCGCTGCGAAAGTATGCGTCGCGCATGTCGTCGGCACTCTGCACGAGCCTTCCGGTGGCCTGTTCGTGTCGCTCGACCGCGCGCAGCAGGTCCACCTGCTGGATGACCGTGCCCGGCTTCCTGTACTTGTTGGCGGCATCGACGAGCCCCCGCTCCCTGGCATCCAAGGGGACGTTCGCGAAGTTGGCGGGCTCCTCGGCTGATGCCACGGCCACTGCCGCCAACAGGGCAACGGACACGACGAGAGCCAGGGCGAGCCGCGCGACGCTGATCTTTTCGACGTTCACTGGCATGCCTCCATCGACGCCCACCACGGGCAGCTGAAGCTCTGTTCGCCGACCG
>DASVWO010000117.1:0-16118 GCA_036393165.1 Polyangiaceae bacterium
ACGCCTTCGCGAGCTGGGTCGAGAAGGTCGACTTCGACGGGTACCGGATCGACACCATCAAGCACGTCGAGAGCGACTTCTGGCCAGTCTTCGCGGGGGCGACGCGCAAGCGCCTCGCCGCCGAGGGCAAGACGGACTTCATGATGTTCGGCGAAGCCTTCGACGGAGACGATCAGCTCATCGGCAGCTACACGGGGCCGGGCGCGCTCGACAGCGTCTTCTACTTCTCGCAGGCCTTCGTCGCGTACGCCAACGTGTTCGAGAACGCTCACAGCAAGGCCAGCGCCCAGGGCACGGCGCAGATCCAGGCCCTCTGGAGCGCGAGGCCCACGGACTTCGGCACGACGCCGCAGCCGGGAGGCATCGGCATCCCGCCGTACAAGGCGCTCGTGAACTTCATCGACAACCACGACGTCCCGCGGTTTCTATACGCGTCGCAGGGCGACGTGAACGCGCTCCACAACGCGCTCACCCTGCTCTTCACCGAGGATGGAATCCCGGACTTGTATTACGGCACCGAGCAGGAGTTCTCGGGCGGCAACGACCCCGCGAACCGCGAGGTGCTCTGGAACAAGGGATTCCCGACCGATGGCGCGACCTTCACGCACATCGCCAAGCTCGCCCGCATCCGCAAGGCGTACGTGGCGCTCCGGCGTGGGGACACGAAGGTCGTGTGGTCCACGAACGACGTCGGCACCCAGGACGACGCCGGCATCTTCGCGTTCGAGCGGTCCGGCGGCGACGCAGGCGCGAGCCCCTACGTGCTCGTCGTCATGAACACGGGCGACTTCAAGCCGAGCGCCACGCACGGCTCGATGGGAGCGATTCAGACCACGCTTCCCGGCGGGTCGAACCTCGTGGACGTCCTCGACCCGGCGCATGCGAGCTACTCGACCGACGCGAGCGGGAAGCTCGACGTGACCGTGCCGGCGCAGCACACCATGATCCTCGTGCCGGCGTCGCAGGTCGTGCACGGGGTCTGACCCCGGCTAGACTCGCGAGACTTGGTCGGCCTGGTCCTGCGCCTCCTCTGGCTCGTCGCGTGGCTGCTCGCGCTGCCGGTGCGTCTCGCTCGCCGCTTCGCGGCGCGCACGCGACCTGCGACGTGGCTCGTCGTGCAGCTCGACGGGCCGATCGCCGAGGAACCCGTCCCGCGGCGCTGGTGGCCGCCGCAGCGCAAGCCTGCGACGTCGCTCCACGCCCTCCGCTTGCTGGTGGACGCGGCGGCACGAGAAGGACGCGTGAGGGGGTTCGTCCTTATCCTGGCGCCGCTGCATGGCGGGTTCGCCACGGCGACCTCGCTGCGTGGGCTCATCGCGCGCGCTCGCGCGGCCGGCAAGCAGGTCGTCGTCCACCTGCCGATGGGTGGGGGGACGCGCGAGGCGTACGTGGCGGTCGGGGCAGACCGCGTCTTCCTGGGGCCGCGCGCCGTGTGGCAGGCCGTCGGATTGCTCTCCAGCGCGCGATACGTGCGGGGGGCGCTCGACCGCGCGGGCGTCGTCCCAGAGGTGCACGCTCGCGGCCGTTACAAGACCGCAGCGGAGCGCCTGGAGCGCACGTCGATGAGCGAGCCGCAGCGCGAGCAGGTCGAGACGGTGCTCGACGGCATCCACCGTGAAGTCGTGCGAGCCGTGGCGGCCGGACGGCGCGTCGACGTCCTCCGCGCGCGCACCATGATCGACGACGCGCCCTACACGGGGGACGAGGCGTTCGTGGCGGGACTCTGCGACGGCGTCGTGTACGAAGACGAGCTGTCCACGCGCCTCGGCGACGGCGGCGCACGCGCACGACTGCGCCCGGCCGGCCCCTGGTGGATGGCCCGGCGCGCCCTCGTCCCGCGCGCTCTGCAGTCGCCCGGTGTCATCGGAGTCGTTCGCGTGCACGGCGCCATCGCGGGCGACGGCGGGATGCCCCTCCGGAGCGTCGCCGTCGACGAACGCGTCATCGGCGCGATCCGCGTCGCACGCGCGAGCCCGCTCGTGCGCGGCGTCGTGCTGCACGTGAGCTCGCCCGGCGGCAGCGCGCTCGCCAGCGACCGCATCTACCACGAGCTCGTCCAGCTCGCGGCCGACAAGCCGCTCGTGGCCTGCATGGGCGACGTCGCCGCCAGCGGCGGGTACTACGTCGCCGTCGCCGCCCCGACCATCGTCGCGCAGCCGACGACGATCACCGGCTCGATCGGCGTCGTCGGCGCGCGCGTGCTGCTCGAGCCGCTGCTCTCCCGCATCGGCGTCGCCACCGAGGTGCTCCAGCGCGGGGCACACGCACGCCTGCTCGACCCGCTGCTTCCGCTCGGCGACGAGGAGAAGGCCGCCGTCGATCGCCAGATCGACCGCTTGTACAAGGCGTTCGTCGGCATCGTCGCCGAGGGTCGCCGGAAGCCAGCCGCCGAGATCGAAGCGCTCGCCCAGGGGCGCGTGTGGACCGGCGCCGACGCGCACGCGCGCGGGCTGGTCGACCAGCTCGGCGGATTCGAGGACGCGCTGGAGCTCGTGCGCGCGCGCATCGGACGCGGCGCCGCCCGCCTGCGCGTCGTCGTCATCCGGCCGCCGCGAAAGCCGATGCCCATCCTGCCGCCGCCGGAGCAGAAGGCCGCCCGCGCGACCGCGACGGCGCTGGAGTCTCTCGGCGCGCTCCTCGGCATCGATCCCACGCCGCTTGTGCTCGGAGGCGAGCCGGTGCTCGCCTGGTGCGACGTGCGCTTCAGAAGCTGACGGCGAACGCCACGCCCTTCGGCGCACCGCCTGGCGGCAAGCGAGGAGCGTCGACGTTCGTGCTCCCCAGCGCCGTCATGCCGACGCCGAGGCCCGCCAGGGCGACGCCGCCGATGCTCAGCGGGAGGCCCACCGCCCACCGATCGAAGTTCTTGTCGTTCGGCGCAATCGAGACGATGGCGACGATGCCCAGGATCGTCGCCACGACGCCGGCGGCGATGAACACGGAGCCGAACGCCTTGACCATCGCGTTGCCGCCCCGGATGCGAACGGTCATCGGCGCATCGCGCTCCACGAACACGTGCTCGTGCGCCGTGCTCGCCGTCTGGCTCTCGGCCTCCATCGTGTACGTCCCCGGCGCGAGGCGCACCGTGAACGGTAGCTCCGGCAGCTTCTCGTACGGGTCCGGGATCACGCGCTCGGGTACGTCGCCGTGCGCGAGGTACACGCGCATCGTCCGGTCCTCGGAGGTGAAGGTGACCGGGACGCCGCCGGGGTCCTCGATCTTCGGACGCGGCGGCGCCTGCGCCTCGTCCGCCGACGTCGCCCGTGTCGCGAGCAGCACGATCGACAGCACCGCCGCCGCGGCGCCGGCGCTTCTCACGTGACGCCCAGAAGCTTGTTCATCGACGCCTCGTCCGCCGGCGTGAACGGGTACTGGTCGAACTCGGCGCTCGTCACCCACTTGAACGCGTGGACGTTGCGCGCTTCGAGCGACGCCCCTACCAGCGTGCACTCGTAGAGGAACAGGTCGACCACGTAGTGCTCGTAGGGGTGGCTCACGAAAGAGATGAGCTTCCCCACCTCGATGTCGGCGCCGAGGCGGTGGCGCACCTCGCGCTTGAGGGCGTTCGCGTCGGTCTCACCGTCCTCGACGCGGCCGCCCGGGAACTCCCACATGAGCGGCAGCACGGCCGTGGCCCGGCGCTGCGTGATGAGGTAGCGCCCGTCCTTCTCCAGGACGGCGGCCACGACACGAATGGTCTTCGGCTGAGCCATTCCAGTCCCCCGAAATGTAGCACCCCGCGGCAGACTCAGACGCTGACGCGGAAGAGCTGCTGCCCCATCAGGAGCACGTCGCCCGACCGCAGGTCCGTCTCGCCCACGCGCACGAAGGTGCCGTTGGAACTGCCGAGGTCGGTCAGGAACAGCCGCGACCCGTCCCACGACAGGCGGCAGTGCAGGCCGGAGACGTAGCCGTCCTCCGGGAAAAGAATGTCTCCGCGCTCGCGCCCCAGGTGGACGCCGCTCTCCGGGATGGGGAACGCGTTGCCGGTCTCGTCGCGTCCGATGACCAGCGCGATGCGCCCCACGTAGCCCTTGCTGGGCGCGCCGAGGCGCTCGACGCCGTCGGGCGATGCGCCCTGGCCCCCCAGCGGCTCGAAGCGGATGATCTCCTGGCCGATGCGGAACACCTCGTTCGGCTTGATCTCGACGGGCACGTCGCGCGTGAGCTTCTTGTACACGCCGTTGAGCGAGCCCTCGTCCTTCACCGACGCGCGGCCGGGGCCGCCGGAGCGGAACGTCGCGTGGCGCGGTGAGAGGTAGCTGTCGCCCGCGAAGATGCCGCCCGTCTCGCGGCCGACGGTCACCGTCGCGCCCGGGAGCTGGAAGGTGCCCGCCTCGCTGCCGTCCGCGCGAAGGGCGGTGAGCGCGATGACCGACGCGCCTGCAGGCGCCGCCACGTCGGCGGCCGGGGCGGGCGCTGCCGCCGGCTTCGCCGCCGCCCCGCCGAGCCGGAAGCCGCACGATCCGCAGAACACGTGGCCCGGCTGGTTCGCATGGCCACACTGAGGACAAACGACCGTCGCACCCCCCGGGGCCGCACCGACGGGCGCCGCGGGCGCCGGCATCGCCGCAGGAGCGGCAACGCCAGCGGGCGCGAGGACCGGGGCCGGCGGGGCACCGGTGCGCGCTTGCGGAGAAGCCGCCGACGTGGCCCCCATGCCCATCGATGCAGGCGCGGCTGCTGCGGCAGCAGCGGCCGACCCCGCCTTGACGCCCTGAGGCGGCGTCTGCGGGCTGAAGGGCTTCGGCGCAGCGTCACGCGGCAGCTCCGCCCCGCACCCGAGGCAGAACTTGTAGTGGTCCTGATTGTCCTTGGAGCACTTCGGACAGGTGATCACGGGCCGAGAGTATCTCGTGGCGGGGGCATACGTGCAACAAGCCCTTTCCGGCTCTAGGATGGCGCGACAATGCCGAACGCCACGTTCCCCGAGATACAGGTCCCCGGTCAGGGGCAGCTCTACGCACGCCTCGTCACCACGCAGGGCACCATGGTCGCGCGGCTCGAAGAGCAGCGTGCTCCCAAGACGGTGCGCAACTTCGTCGGCCTCGCGATGGGCACGCAGGAGTGGGCCCATCCGCGCAACGGGCCTCAGCCGATGGGGACGAAGCTGTACGACGGGTCGATCTTCCACCGCGTCATCCCGAACTTCATGATCCAGGGCGGGTGCCCCATCGGCGCGGGCACCGGCGGGCCGGGCTACCGCTTCGAGGACGAGTTCCATCCCGAGCTCAGGCACTCAGGCCCGGGGATCCTCTCGATGGCCAACTCCGGTCCGGGGACGAACGGCTGCCAGTTCTTCGTCACCGAGGGTCCGACGCCCCATCTCGACAACCGCCACTCGGTCTTCGGGCAGCTGGTCGCCGGCGCCGACGTGGTGAAGAAGATCGCGCGTGTTCCGACCGGTCCGCGCGACAAGCCCCTGCAGGACGTGGTGCTTCAGCGCGTCGAGATCTTCCGCAGCGAGACGACGCCCACGGGCTGAGTCGCACGCAGTTCCGGCGCGACGATGAGGGACGCGGCGCGCGCCTCGCGGCCGTCGCCGGCGAGGCGCACGTACGCCGTGACGCGAACCGCGCGCTGCCTGTCGAGCGCTGCGAGTAGGTCGGCGCGGCTCTCCTGGGTCAAAGCGCGGGCGCGCCGGACGCACGCGATCGCCACGTCCACGTCATGCAGGTCGCCCAGGCGCGACTGCATGCGGGCGGCGCCCTGCGCCAGCACCGCCACGTCCTCCGGGAGCACGTCCGCGAACGTCTCGACGGTGTACCGCAGTCGCTTGTACGCGATGCGCAGGTTGTGGAGCGCCTCGGCGTCGTCGGGGCGCGGGCCGCGGCGGCGGTCGACCTCGCGCCTCGCGCGCTCCACGGCGCGGCGCGCGTACTTGTGAACGCGCTTGTCGCGCGAGGGCTTGATGCGGAACGCGAGCAGCGCCGAGAGCAGGCGGCGGCCTCCGTCGAGGGCGCCGGACTGCAGCAGACGCACGAGCGCGCGCCTCAGCCGGCGCTCCCGCTGGCGGCGTCCTTCGAGCCACGCCGCGACGTCGGCGCCTTCCACGCCGAGCGAACCGAGCAGGGCCAGGAGCACCTCCTCGTCGCGCAGCGCGCCCGTCGCGCGCTGGACGTCGCGCAGCGCTCGGCGCACTTCGTCTGCGTGGAACGGCCCGAGCACCTCGCGGCCGATCTCGAGGGCGGTCCTCGTGCGCCGCATGGCGACGCGCAAGTCGTGCACGGCCTCGTCGTCGCTCTCGTGGGCGAGCACGCGCGGCGCGACCTCCGCGAGGCGCCCGTCGAGCTCGCGCAGCCTGGCGACGAGGCACGCACCGACCCGGTCGTTGGCCGAGGGCGCAGCGTTCTCGCTCTCGATCTGCGCCGGCTCGGGAGATGGCGCCCTTGGCCTCACCGCGAGATGCGTAGCACGGTGGCCGTCGTGACGGGCTTGAATCCGAGGACGCGCCCGAGCGCGCGGCGGACCGCCTGACGAACGGTTTCGGAGATCGCCGGCTCGTCGACCGCCACGCCGGGCTCGGACGCCACGAGCTCCTCCACGGCCGCTTCGGCCTCGTGCCTCGCGGTCGCGAGAAGATGGGCGTCGAGCACCTCGTCGACGACTCCGCGCGTGGCGAGCGCTATCTCGCCGGCGAGCCGGCCGCGCCCGTCGATCGGCACGACCACGTGGGCCGCTCCCCTGGAGGCGAGCGCCTCGCGCTCGTGGAGCACGCTCGCCGGGATGGGTCGCTGCGCATACACGTGCACGCGTCCAGACGGTACCCGGCCCGCCTTGTGCACCGGCCCTTCGGTCTCCAGCTCGGCGGCATCGCCATTCTCGAGGACGCACACGTCGGCGACCCCGAGCTCGCGCGCCAGGGCCGCGTGACGCGCGAGATGGTGGAGCGTCCCGTGCACGGGGATGAAGGAGCGCGGGCGCACCGTCTCGATCATCCAGCGCTGCTCGTCGCGGTGTGCGTGGCCGCTGACGTGCACCGCGCGGTCGGACCACCACGTGCGAAGCTCGACGCCGCGCCGCAGGAGGTCTCCCATGACCTGCATCACGCGGTGCTCGTTTCCGGGAATGACGCGGCTCGAGAGGACCACGACGTCTCCCGGCGTCAGGTCCATGGCCGGATGCTCGCCGCGCGCGAGCTTCGCGAGCGCCGCCGGCTCTTCTCCCTGCGTGCCCGTCGCCACACCGAGGATGGCGCGCCGCGGGAGCTCGCGCGCCCGCTCGGCCGGCCACACCAGATCGCTCGGCCATTCGAGGTACGGCTCGCCCGCGTGCTCCCCCGTCGACCGCGACGTGGCGCGCGCGACGTGCGCGTGCGTGCGGACGCTTCGACCGAGCAGCACCAGCCTGCGTGAGTGGCGACGCGCGACTTCGCCGAGCAGCCGCAGTCGATGCACGTTGGACGCGAACAGGCCGACGACGACCGCCTCCTTGCACCCGGCGATGATCGCGTCGAGCGCTTCGCCGACCCCTTGCTCGCCCCCCGTGGGCCCGCGCGCGTCGATGTTCGTCGAGTCGCTCATGAGCAGGCGCACGCCCTCGCGGCCGAGCGCCTCGAACCGCGCGACGTCGAACGTCTCGCCGTCCGGCGGCGCGTCGTCCAGCTTGAAGTCGCCCGTGTGCACGACCGTTCCCGCGTCGGTGCGGATCGCCAGCGCCGTGGCGTCGGCGATCGAGTGCGTGACGCGCACCGGCTCCACCTCGAACGAGCCGACCGAGACGCGCTGCCCGGGCCTCGCCTCGAAGAGCCTCGCCTGGTCGAGCACGTCGTGCTCCGCCGCCCGCTCGCGCACGAGGCCGAGCGCGTAGCGCGGGCCGTACACCGGGACGTCGAAGCGGCGCAGCAGGTAGGGAATCGCGCCGATGTGGTCCTCGTGCCCGTGCGTCACGAAGAGGCCCGCGATGCGCTTGCCCTCCAGCGCCGAGAAGTCGGGGTGGATGACGTCGACGCCCAGGCCGCGCTCGTGGAACGTCACGCCGCAGTCGACGAGGAGCGCCTCGTCGCGCTGCTCGAGCACGAGGCAGTTCATGCCGATCTCGCCGAGCCCTCCGAGGGGGTAGACGCGCAGAGCAGCGGCGGCGGCGGGCATGGGCGGTCCGGGGCCTACGCCTAGCATCCCGCCGTGCTATTCGTCCTCTCTCCAAGGATGTCGACGCTCGCCGAGAAGCGCTTCGTCCTCGTCACCGGCAAGGGCGGCGTCGGCAAGACCACCGTGTGCGCGGCCGAGGCACTGGCGCTGGCGGCCAAGGGCAAGCGCGTGCTCGTCGCGATGTGCAACGCCAAGGAGCGCCTGAGCGCCATGCTCGGGGTGCCGCCCATCGGCGCGGACGTGGTCCGCGTCGCTCCGGGCGCCGCACAGGGCGGCGTCTGGGCCGTCAACATGCAGCCCGAGCGCGCCATCGAGGAGTACGGCACGCTCGTGCTCCACAGCCGGGCGCTCTACAAGACGCTGTTCGACAACCGCTACGTGCGCACCTTCCTCCGCGCCGTGCCCGGGATGCAGGAGTGGTCGATGCTCGGCAAGGCGTGGTGGCACACCACCGAGCGCCTGCCCGACGGGTCGTCGCGCTTCGACGTCGTGATCCTCGACGCGCCCGCGACGGGCCACGGGCTCGACATGCTGCGGGTGCCGAAGGTCATCCTCGACGTGGTGCCGCCCGGCATCCTGCGCCGCGACGCCGAGCGCGCGTGGGCGCTGTTCCAGGACGAGAAGACGTGCGCCATCGTGCTCGTCACCCTGCCCGAAGAGATGCCGACGACCGAGACGATCGAGCTCGCGCGCGCCCTCCGCGAGCTCGGGTTGCCCATCGGGCGGGTCGTCGTCAACTGCGTGCTTCCGCCCCTCTTCTCGAAGGAGGAGCGCGCGGCGCTGCTCGCGGTCGCACCCAGCGGCCAGGCCGACGCCGGCGAGGCGGCGCTCGCGACCGCCCGCGACCGGTCGACCCGGGAGCGCGTGCAGGCGGAGAGCCTCAATCGCCTCTCGCGCGACCTCCCCGTTCCTCCCGCCTTCCTTCCGCTCCTCATGCAGGACGCGGCCAATCCGGAGTCGATCGCACAGCTCGCCAAGCGCGTGTAGGCTCGCTCGGGCGAGGCACTCATGGTCACGCCGGTCGCGCCCCCGCCTCCGCTGCTCACGAGCGTGCTCAGCCTCGGGGTCGAGGCGTTCGCGACGGTCCGCCGCGCCATCGCCGAAGGCATCGCCGACGCGCGCGCAGCCTTCGAGCTCACGTTGCACCCGGTGGAGCATCACGGCTTCATGGTGCTCGCCGGCGTCGAGCCGCTGGTGGACGTCCTCGAGCGCCTGCGTGTCCGCGTCGAGGAGCTCGACTGGCTCGAGACGGTCGGCGCGATCGACGGGCCGACGCGCAGGCGGCTCGCCGAGTTGCGCTTCGTGTGCGACGTCGACGGCGTCGCCGAGGGCTCCGTCGTCTTCGGCGGCGAAGCCGTCCTCGTCGTCGAGGGGCCGTACTGGCAGGCGCAGCTCGTCGGCGGTCTGGCGCTCGCGGCGCTGACCGACGCGACCCTCGTGGCGACACGCTTCGCACGGCTCGTTCTCGCGTCACGCGGGGCGGTGGAGCTCGTGGAGCGCGGCTCGGCCACGGCGCACCGTCTGGGCGGCACGCCGCAGCTGGCCCGCGCGGCGTACATCGGCGGCGCCAGCGCGACGACGAACGCCCTCGCAGGACGTCGCTACGGCATCCCGGTGAGCGAGATGAGCGGCTCGGCGGAGCGCATCGCTCTCGCGCGCGGCACGGCCCGCGTGTTGCCGCCGGACGAGTTCGACGAGCGTGCGGCGCTCGAGCTGCGCGACACCGACCCCGACGACGAGGGCTGGAGCCCGCGGGAAGCGGCCGCCGTCGCCGCCGAGGGCATCCCGGGGGGCGGCGCGCGTTCGAGCTACGACCTCGCCTCCATCGAGGAGGGCGGCTCGTGGTCGGCGCGCATGCGCGTCGGCGCCGACGCAGGGTCGTCGAGCGATCCGGGTCGCAAGCTCCTCGTGCGCTACTTCGACCGCGAAGGGAGCCCGGTCGCCGATGTCGCCCACGCGATGAACGAGCGCATGCTGCGCCCGAGCGGTGGACGATACGTCGACCGCGTCACCGGGCTGCCGGGCAAGCTCGCGGGCGCGTCGAGTCAGCCGCTCCGCACCTCGATGATGCGCGCCGGCAAGCGCGCGAATGCGCTGGAGCCGCCCCTCGTGCTGCGCGAGCGCGCGGCGCATTCGGTGCAGAGTCTCGGCGAGGCGCACAAGCGCCTCGCCTCTCCCGCGCGCTACCCCGTGGGCGTCACGCCGCAGCTCGCCGCGTTGAAGGCGGAGCTGCTCGCGTCCCTCACGCCTTCTTGAGCTGCTCGAGCGCGTGGTCCCAGTTCACGAGCGACTTGAGGAACGTCTCGATGTACTTGGGCCGGAGGTTCCGATAGTCGATGTAATACGCGTGCTCCCACACGTCGATCGTGAGGAGCGCCTTCTGCCCGTGCTTCATCGGCAGGTCCGCGTTCCCCGTCTTGGTGACGGCGAGCTTCTTGTCCTTCGTGACGACGAGCCACGCCCAGCCGCTGCCGAACTGCGTCGCCGCGGCGTTCGAGAAGTCCTCGCTGAACTTCTCGAAGCTGCCGAAGTCGCGCTTGATCGCGTCGGCGAGGTCGCCCGTCGGCTGGCCGCCGCCGTTCGGCTTCATGGAGTGCCAGTAGAACGTGTGGTTCCAGATCTGCGCGGCATTGTTGAAGATCCCACCCTCGCTCGAGAGGATGATGTCCTCGAGGCTCTTGCTCGCCTCGGGCTTGCCCTCGACCAGCTTGTTCAGGTTGTTGACGTACGCGGCGTGGTGCTTGCCGTGGTGGAACTCGAGCGTCTCGGCGCTGATGTGCGGCGCGAGCGCGTCCTTCGCGTACGGGAGGGGCGGGAGCGTGAAGGCCATGAGCGTCTCCTTGTTCGTCTTTCGGTAGGGACGAATGGAATGCGCGCCAATGGCTCTGCTGTCAACGGGTCGTGCGCTGTTCTGGTGGCCCTTCGGGCCGTCGGCCCGCCTTCGGCGGATCCTCAATCGGCCTCGAGAGCTCGCTGCACCAGGAGCTTCTCGATCAGGTCCTTCGAGTACGCGGAAAGCTCGCGGAAGACGACGCCCATGCCGGGCGGGTCCTTCTCGACGCGGACGACCTCGCCTACGCCCTCGATCGTCTCGATGTCGCTCATGATCACGGTGAACCGCAGGTTCACGCGCGTGCCGATGGGAAGAGGCTGCTGCGACTTGATGAAGACGCCGGTGCGCGAGATGTTCGTCACGTACTCCTGGATGAACGCGTCGAACGACTCGAACTCCTTGTTGATCGTGACGCGCTCGCCAAGTCGCTTGTCTTCGGCCATCGGCTGCTCCTCCCGCTACTTCCCGGTGAGGTCGAACTGCTCGAGATGGTACTCCGTCCGCGACGTGACGGTGATGCGGCGCATGTAGCGCTTCTCGGCCTCCTCGCGCGCCTCTTTCTCGCTGCCGTTGAGCACGTCGGCCACGGCGGGGTGGCAGTTGACGAGCACCGTGTACCCGGGCAGGTCATGCCGCTTGCGGCGGATCTCGCGCAGGATCTCGTACGCGATCGTTTCCTTCGACTGCAGGTGACCCGTGCCGTCGCAGTAGAAGCACGGCTCGTGGAGCAGCCGTCCGAGGCTCTCGCGCGTGCGCTTGCGCGTCATCTCGATGAGCCCGAGGTCCGAGATGCGATTGAGCGTCGTCTTCGCCTTGTCGCGCTGCAGATGCTCCTCGAGGGCGCGGCGCACCTTCTCGCGGTTCGACGACTTCTCCATGTCGATGAGGTCGAGGATGATGAGCCCACCCATGTTGCGGAAGCGCAGCTGGTAGGCGATCTCCTGCACCGCCTCGAGGTTCGTCTTGAGGATCGTCTCCTCCATGTCCTTGCTGCCCTTGCCGACGAACCGCCCCGTGTTCACGTCGATGGCCGTGAGCGCCTCGGCCTCGTCGATGATGAGGTAACCGCCGCTCGGCAGCGGCACCTTGCGTGACAGGGCGCGCGCGATCTCGTCCTCGATGCCGTACGCGTCGAAGATCGGCTCGTCCTCGCCGAAGTAGAGGACGTCCTTCGCGCGGTCGGGCATGAACATCTCGACGAAGCGCTTCAGGCGGTCGTACTGCGCGCGGTCGTCGATCACGATCTGGTCGACGTCGTCGGTGAAGAGGTCGCGCGCCGTCTTGAGCACGATGTCGAGCTCGGAGAGCAGGTTGTTCGGCGCCTTCGCGCCCTCGCGCTTCTTGGCGACCTCGCCCCAGAGGCGAACGAGGTACCCGATGTCCGTCTTGAGCTGCTTCTTGGTGAGCCCCTCGGCCATCGTGCGGACGATGATCCCGCCCGTCGGCGGCTTCATGCTCTCGATGGTCTCGCGCAGGCGTGCGCGCTCCTTGTCGTTGCCGATGCGCTTGCTCACGCCGACGTGATCGAGCGTCGGCAGGAACACGACGTAGCGGCCGGGCAGGGAGATGTGGCTCGAGCAGCGCGCACCCTTGGTGCCGATGGGCTCCTTGGTGATCTGGACGATGATCTCCTGGCCCTCCTTGACGACGTCGCGGATGGGCGTGGACTTCGAGAGGCGCCCGGGCAGCAGCCGCTCGCCGCGCTGCTGGCGCGAGCCGCCGCCGTCGCCGCGTCCCCTGCCGCCGTCGCGATGGCCGTTCCTGCGGTCGCCGCCGCGGTCCCCGCCACGATCCCCGCGGTCTCGGTCGCCTCGCCTGCCGCGGCGACGTCGTCCGCGTCCGCGTCCCTCGCGCGCCTCGTCGAGTCGAGGAGCGGGGGCGCGCGGCGTGGGGGCGCCGGGGTCGGTGATGGTGAAACCGGGGAGATTGGGATTCGAGAGCAGATCGTCGATCGGCTCGACGGCGTCTGCGGCTTCGGCGACCGGGTACTCCGCGGTCGTCGCGAGCGGGGGATCGCTGCCCGCAGGCATGGCCGTGACCGTGGGCTGCTGCGAGATGGGCGCCTCGTCGTCGTCGTCGTCCGGGTCCGGCGGCGGCTCCTCGGCCTCCGCGTCCGTGGGCTCGGCGTCGCCTTCGGCATCCACATCGGCGTCCGCGGCTGCGACGGCGTCTGCGTCGGAGTCGGGTTCCGCGGCGGCGTCGGCGTCTGCGGCGGCGTCGGAATCGGCGTCCGGGTCCGAGTCCGCGTCGGAGTCAGAGTCCGCGTCCGCCTCGGCGTCAGCGTCCGCATCGGACGCGGCGTCGGGGTCGGACCCCGCTTCAGGCTCGGCGTGGGGGTCGGGCACCGGCAGCGCGTCGACCGTCGGCGTCTCCTCCGACGACGCGGCCGCGGGTGCCGCCGCGGCGGCAGGGCCGCCCTCGGACACGTCGTCTTCGCCGGGCGTCTCCTGCCCGTTCTCGCTCGTGCCGGTGCCCAGCGCGTGCTTGCGGCCGCCGGCGAGGTAGTTCTCGAAGTCGTCGGGCCGGATCAGGTCCTCGACGTGCAGGAACGCGGCGCGCTCGAGCCCGATGTCGATGAACGCCGCCTGCAGCCCGGGCAGGACGCGCGTGACCTTGCCGAGGTAGATGTCGCCTACGGTGCCGCCGAGCGGCTGGTCGCGCCGCTCGATGTGAAGCTCGGCGATGATGCCGTTCTCGATGAGGGCGACGCGGGTCTCGGCGATGTCGCACGAGATGACGAGGATGTTCTTGGCCATGTGGAGCGGAGCTTTCCCGCCCGGAGCACACGTCCGCACACGGAAGCCCGCGCGAGGCGACCACCAAGGTCACCAGACAGCGATTCGAGCGATGTGCAGCGGAGCAACGAGAGCCTCGGGCGACCGCTTTGCCCGGCTGTGCCGTGGCGTGAAGCGGCGAAACTTGGTGGAAGGCGCGATGCGCGTCTCCCTTGCAGCCAGGCTTAGCCGAAAGCTGCCCTCCCTGCCAGGTTTGGAAGCTCCCCCCTCGACGAATTCCCCGGAGGGCGCTAGAGACTGCCCTCGGCGCAGGCGAAAGCCCGTGCCGTGCGGCCCTGCCGACGCAGAAGCGTGAACCCCGCCAGGCCCGGAAGGGAGCAACGGTAGCGTGGAAGCGTGTGGCGGGGCCTTTGCCTTTAAGGCGCGCGTCAGTAGGCTGGCCCCGCCTTGAGCCCGGTCGCCGAGATACGCCTCATCGCCGTGCGCGAGCTCACGCGCAGCGTCCGCAGCGTCAAGGGCATCGCCGTCGCGGCCATCACGCTGCTCGGGGCCATCGCCACTTCGTTCCTCGTCGTGTTCATGCAGAACGCCGACGTGCAGAAGGCCGGCTCGACCGAGGCGCTCACCGAGCTGCACCGCCAGATCCTCGAGAAGCAGACGGGGGACGCCGCGCTCGCCGCCTACCTGGCGCCCATGCCGGAGGCGCTCTCGACGTTCCTCGACGTCACCGTGTGGCTCGGGCCGCTGCTCGTCGCGCTGCTCGGGTTCGACCTCGTCGCGGGCGAGCTCCAGAGCAAGAGCGTGCGCTTCTGGGCGGTGCGGTCGCGCCGCTCCTCGTACTTCGCGGGCAAGCTGCTCGGCCTCTGGGGGCTCGTCGGGCTCGTCACGCTGGTGCTCGACCTCATCGTGAACGTCGTGGCGGTGGCCAAGGGCGTCGTCACGGGGCACGAGCTCCTCGTGTACGCGCCGCGCTCGTGGCTCGTCGCGTTCCTCATCGCGGGGGCGTGGGCGGCCATCGCGACGTTCATCAGCTCCTGCTTCCGCCAGCCCATCGTGGCGCTGCTCACGACGTTCGGGACGTTCTTCGTGCTCTGGGTGCTCAACGCGGTCGGCGCTGCGCTGCGCGTGCGCGACATGATGGTCTCGGCGGCAGCGGCGGCGGCAGACGCGCCGGAAGGAGCGCCGCCACCGCATCTCTCGATGCCGGCGATGCACTGGTACGAGTACCTCTATCCGAACAACTACAAGGCGCTCCTGCTCTCGCCGGAGGGCAAGAGCGTCGTCATCGGACTGATGCTCGTGCTCGCGTACGTCGTCGTCTCGATCGCCGCCGGGTCGGTGCTCTTCCGCAAGAGGGACATCTAGGTGGACGGCAAGGGCAACGCGAACAAGGCGAAGGAGCCCGCGGTCCGGTTGCGCGGCGTGACGAAGCGATTCGGCGTGAAGACCGCGGTCGACGCGGTCACGCTGAGCATCGAGCCGGGCTCGGTGTACGGCCTCATCGGGCCGAACGGCGCGGGGAAGACCACGACGTTCTCGATGATGGCCGGCTACCTGCACCCGACCGAGGGCTCGCTCGAGGTGCTCGGGCACTCGCCGGAGGCCGTGGACGCGCTGCGCGCGCGCCTCGGGGTGCTGCCGCAGGACGCGCTGCTCCCGGCGACCGACCGCGTCGGCGAGCTGCTCGTGCACATGGCGCTCTTGCAGGAGGTGCCGGCGAACAAGGCGGCGTCGCTGGCGAAGCAGGCGCTCGACGAGGTGGACGGCGGCGCGTGGTGGACGCAGCGGTGCGGCAGCTTGAGCCACGGCATGGCGAAGCGCGTGGCGCTCGCGCAGGCGTTCCTCGGCGAGCCGGAGGTGGTGCTCCTCGACGAGCCCACGGCGGGGCTCGACCCGCGCGTCGCCTACGAGATGCGCCAGCTCATCAAGGCGAAGAAAGAGAAGGCACGCTGCACCATCGTCATCTCGAGCCACAACCTGCAGGAGCTCGAGGAGATCTGCGACGCGGCGGCGATCCTCGACCGCGGGCGCGTGGTCGCGCAGGGCGCGATGAGCGAGCTCACGGCGGCCAACGAGGAAGTGCGCATCAAGGTGAAGGGCGGCACGCGGCGCGGCTCGCAGGAGGGCCAGGTGAACGTCGCGAAGCTCCAGGAGATCCCGCTCGTGCGCACGGTGGACTTCGACGAAGAGGGCGGCGAGATCCTCGTCTCGTTCGAGCGCAAGACGACCGACGCCGAGACGGTCATCGGCGCCGTGCTCTGGGTGCTCTTGAACAACAAGGTGCTCATCAGCGCCGTCAGCAAGGGCCGCGGCCTCGAGCAACGGGTGATGAGCCTCACCTAGCTCATGTCATGTCATGCGACATGACATGGCGGGCGCCGACGGGGAGCAGCGACCGGTTGCGATAGCCGGGCGAGCGCCAGCGGCGCGAGGCCGAGCGTGCGGGCTCGTGTTCCCGGG
>DASVWO010000118.1:0-19467 GCA_036393165.1 Polyangiaceae bacterium
GGCGCGCTCGCCGGAGGGACGGATACCCCGGGAGGCGACCCGGGCCCCTTCGCCTCGCTCGATCCCCCGCACGCCGCGAGCACCGTCGCCAGCGGCAAGCACAGAGAGAGAGAGCTACTCGTCGCCCTTCTGCCCGGTGAACGAATCATCCTTGTCCGCGAAGAGCACGTTGAACGTCGTGAGCGACCCGTAGCAGCCGGTCACGTACTGCTGCATCTGCACCTTCTCGTCGTCGGCGAGCTTCGGGTTGCTGTTGATCTTCTGCTCGAGCACCCGCAGCTTGTCGCGGATCATCACGATCTTGTGGAAGAGCGCGTCGATGGGGATGCGCTTCTCCTGCAGGCCCTCGCCGCCCGGCTTGAGCACCACCTCGCCGCCCTTCCACTTGCCGGCCATCGGCACCTCGCCGACCCCGAGCTCGTCGCGGATGACGTACCTGAGCACCCTGCGGAATTCGTTCGCGTCCATCTCGAGCAGATCCTCCGGCAGCGCGAGCGTCACCGGCTCGCGGGTGGTCGTCGTGTCTTCCCGGATCGTGCGCGGCGCGCGCTCGCGCCTCGGCGCTGGCTCGGGCCTCGCCTTGAAGTCCCCCCGGCGCACCCACTGCGAGCACGTGCTCGTCTCGTAGAGCGGCGAGGGCCAGACCCCGAGCAGGCACTCGCCCTTGCGCTTCACCTCGCCCGTGTCGTCGATCGTCTCGACGACGCGCACGAATCGCGCACAGGTTCCGCACCGACGCTCGAGGTCCTCGGCCATCCGGGTCCGAGGACCTATCTATCAAGGCCCCACGGGCTCCGCATCCTCGGCGTCTTCGAGGTGCGGGGCGAAGAGGTGCGCGAAGGCCGCCAGGGCCGACGGCGTGATCCTCTGCTCGCGCTTGTCCGCCAGGACGGCGTGCGCCAGCTCCTCCACCACGATGCGCAGCGGCGTCGGCTCCACCGCGACCCCCTCGACGTCGCGAATGGCGCCGAGATCCGACGCATGACGCAGGGGATCGTGGCTCACCGCGACGAATCCCCCGGCGGGCGTGTAGCGGCAGCAGAGGACCTGCACGAAATCCAGGTACAGCGGCGAGATGAGCACGCACGCGTGCGTCCCGTCGCGCGCGACTCCGAGCATGGCCCTCGGCTCCCCACGCGCGAGCCCGCTGCGCTCCTCGGTGTTGGCGGCGGACGCGAAGGCCGCCTCGATGCGCGCGCGGCGCGGCCCCTCGGGCTCCACCGCGAGCAAAGGCGCATAGAGCGCGACGTGAGGAACGCCGAGGTCCGGCGCGTCCACTTCGAGCGCATCGAGCCACGCGTCGCGCCCCTCTTCCGGCAGCGACTCGTACGCGAGCGCCGCGGCCATCGCGGCCTCGGCGTCCGTCGCGAGCGCGGAGAGCCAGCTGCGCCACGCCGACTGCACGTGCGCCTCGACCTCTTCGCTCTTCGCCTCCCCGGGCCTTCGTTCGTCCGACTCTCCCACCATGGCTCGTCGTGCTGAGGGTCGCGACCCTACCAATGCCGACGCGAGAGAGAAAGAGTCGCGTGCTTGGTCCGTGCATCTCTCTCGGCTTGACGTCGCGCACGAGCGCGCGCGATCGTCGAAGACGTCGTGACCGTTCGCGATTCGCCGGAGGTTCTCGCGCGCTTCCAGGCGGAGCTCGACCTCGTGGACATCGTCGCGCGGCAGACGGCACGCCGGATGAACCCGGCCGTCACGGTGGACGACCTGCGCTCCTTCGGGCGCGAAGGCCTGCTGCAAGCCGCGCGGGCCTACGATCCGTCGCGCGGGGTGCCGTTCCGACGATGGGCGAACGTGCGCGTTCGCGGCGCGATGATCGACGGCGTGCGCCAGTGGGGCGCGCTGCCGAGGCAGGCTTATCGGGAGCTCAAGGCGCTCGAAGCGGGAGACGCCCTGCTCGAGCAGCACGACGAAGACGAAGCCGCGAGGCCGGCGCAGTCGGCGGAGGACGCCGACTCGCGACTGTCCGCGTTTCTCGCGGGGATGGCCACGGCCATCGCCCTCGGCTCGATGGGCGAGACCGAGACGTACGACACCCCCGAGGAGCAGCTGGGCAACGCCGAGATGCTCGAACGCATCCGGATCGCGGTCGCGAAGCTTCCGGACCAGGAGCGCCACATGGTCGAGCGCCACTACTTCAAGGGCGAGCGCCTGGACCAGGCGGCCGCGGCGCTGGGGCTCTCCAAGTCCTGGGGAAGCCGCCTGCACGCGCGGGCGATCGAGCTCATCACCGAGTCGCTGCAAGCCAGCGGCGACATCTAGTTCGTTTGTCTCGCGGGGCCCCTGCCCCGCGAGAGGTGTACATCACGTGCCCTGGATCACGGTCTTCAGGCCCGTCGTGGCGTGGTCGACCAGACGCGACGCCAGATCCACCGCCTCGGCGTAGCGATACACGCCCGCCTGCAGCGCAATCAGCTGCGCGGGCTCGAGGTCACCCGACGAGGCGGAGTCGATGGCGTGGTGCACGAGAGCCTCGCCGCGCTGCACCTCCGCGCCCAGGCCACGAACGAGCCGCGCGAACGGCGACGGCTGCTCGGCGTGCGATGGCGTGGCGGGCGGCCGCGCCGGGGGTGTCTCGGACGTCTCGGGCCCGGGCGGCGGCAGGCGCGGTTCGCGGATGGCGTGGATGGTCATGGTCGTCTCGTCCTTCTGTCTCCCCATCGGCTGGCCGCGGGCGCAGTTGCGTCGAAAGTGGTAAGCGCCCGGGGACGCCATGGTCCCGCCTGCTCGTGAGCGCATCGTCGTCGCCATGAGCGGCGGGGTCGATTCGTCGGTCGCGGCGGCCCGCCTCGCAGACGCGGGGCACGAGGTGGTCGGCGTGACGCTGCACCTCTCGGACTATCCCGAGGACGAGCGCACGGCGGGCGGTCACGGTCGGTGCTGCGCGCCGGAGGACCAGTACGACGCACGCCGTGTAGCCGACGCGATCGGGTTCGCGCACTACACGTTCGACCGCCGGTCACTCTTCGCACGCGCCGTGGTCGACCCCTTCACCCGCGCCTACCTCGACGGCGAAACCCCGAGCCCCTGCACCGCGTGCAACCGCGGCGTGAAGCTGGCGGAGCTCTTCGCGATCGCCGACCGCCTCGGCGCGGCGCGCGTCGCGACGGGGCACTACGCGCGCGTCGTACGCGACGAGGCGGGCGCGCCGTTGCTCGCGATGGGCGCCGACCGCGAGAAGGACCAGAGCTACTTCCTCTACGCGACGCCGCGGGCGTGGCTCGAACGGCTCGTCTTCCCGCTCGGCGAGTCGACGAAGGCGCAGGTGCGCGCCGAAGCGGTCGCGCGAGGGCTCCCCGGCGCGGGCAAGGGCGAGAGCCAGGAGCTGTGCTTCGTCGGAACCGGTCCGAACGCCTATGCCGACTTCGTCGCCGCCCGCGCGCCTGCGCGCGTGCGTCCCGGACGCATCGTCGACGAATCGGGGCGCGTCGTCGGGGATCACGAGGGCGTGCACCGGTTCACCGTCGGACAGCGCAAGGGCCTCGGCATCGCCCTCGGGCGGCCCGCGTTCGTCACGCGCATCGACGCGAGCACCGGCACCGTCCACGTGGGCGGCGAGGACGCCCTGCAGCGCGCTTCGGCGAGCCTCGACGATCTCGTCCTCGCCGAGGGCGTGGTGCTCCCGACGCGGGCCCGCGTCCGGGTGCGCTACCGGCACGAGGGTGCCGACGCGACGGTCGACGCCAGCGGCACACGCGCCGCGCACGTCGTCTTCGACACGCCCGTGCGCGCCGTCACGCCCGGTCAGATCGCCGTCCTCTACGACGGCGACCGCGTCATCGGCGGGGGACGCGTCGCACGGGAAGCGCTACCCTGAGTGAGGTGAGCGGCTGGAGCTCGAAGGCGGCGCGCGCGGGGCTCGTCGCGGTCTGCGCGGCGGTCGTGGCCCCGGCCTGCTCGCTGGGGAGCGGCACCGGCTCGTGCTCCGGAACGCTGAACCTGCCTGACTGCTGGCAAGGCCCCTACGACCTTCATCCCGACTTCTTCGCGGCCATCCCGTCCTCCAACGGCGCGATGCAGCTCCGCATCCAGCACGGCGACGACAACGAAACGTTCAGCGATGGCCTCGTGATCCTCATCGACGACGGCGGCGAGGTGCGCGGCGACCCCACGTCGAGCGGCGCCTCGCGCCCGAGCCTCCTCGGCAAGTCTCTCCTCGTCACGCTCCCTGCCGGCGTCACGCCGCCCGGGGTCCCGATCATCCCGAGGCCCACACCGTCCATCGTGCACGCGACGCTCTACCTCGATGCCACGTGTCGCACGCAGAACGACGCGCTCTACGCCGTCGACTCCTGCGCCAACACGACGGCAACGCTCACATGCCCCGGTCCCTCGGCGACTCCCCCCGACGGAGGGGACGCCGGGATCGACGGCGGGCTTCCGGCGGAGGCCGGCGCGGTGGAAGCCGGCGCCGCGAGCGACGCGGCCTCGTCCAGCGAGGCGGGCGGTGACGGAGGAGCCGGCCCCCCGATCGGCACGAGCACCATCGTGTTCAACAACCTCTTCGACGGAAACCCGGACGAATCGGACGCGGCCAAGCGCCTGACCGACGCCACCTTCGACTTCTACCTGGCCGACCCGCGCGAGATCTGCTCCGGAGGGCTGGGCCCGCCACCTCCGTGCCGTGGGCACGTGTCGGGAAGCTTCCGCTTCTACTTCGAACGGGGCAGGCCCGCGCAGCCCTTCCCCTGATCACCTACATGAAGAGGCTGCCTTGCATGGCTTTGGCGTGACCGATACGCTGAGCCTTACCGTGCGAAGTTTCTGGCCTTCGCGTGCGGTCTTGGTGCGCACGGGTGTGGTGTGCGTCGCATTCGCGACGTGGCCCGGTGCGGTGTACGCGCAAAGTTCCACGAATCGCGCTCTCGACAAGGCGAGGGCTGCCTGGGACAACGCCGACTTCGATCTCGCCCCCGCTCTGTACGAGACGGCGCTCGAGGTGGGAGGCCTCGCGAAGTCGGACGTCGTGGACGCCTATGCCCGCATGGGGTCCGCGCTCGCCATCAGCGGCAAGAAGAAGCCAGCTCTCGAGGCCTTCCGCAAGGCGGCCCTCCTCGATCCCGACTTCCAGCTGCCCCCGGAGGCCGGAAAGAAGGCCCTCGCGCTGGCGAAGCTCGGCAAGCGGCAGCAGGCCCGCAAAGGATCCCTCTCGATCGGCCTGCAGGTCGCCGACGAGGTGGACTCGGGGGCCTCCTTCGGCGTCGACGTCACGATCTCGCCGCCCCACCCGCCGCTGGTCGACACGCTGTCCTTCTCGGCGCGCGACTCGCTCGCCGGCCACGCCTACGAGCGCACCGCCCCCGCCGACACGCAAGTGCACTTCGACGTGCCGACGCGAATGACGCTTCCGGAAGCGACGCTGGTCGTGCAGGTGAAGGCGCACGACGCGCACGACAACGAGCTCTGGGTCGCCGAGAAGCGCGTGCACGTCGCCAAGGCGCTGCCGGCGCCGTCGCCCGCGCCCATCGCGGCCCTGGAGCCTGGACCGCCGCCGCCTTCGCATCATCACGCCGCGGAACAGCCGTCCACTTCGGGCGGGTTCTGGCACACCGCGTGGCCGTACATCATCGGGGGCGCCGCGCTCGCCGCAGGAGGCGCGGCGACGTGGTACGCCACGCGACCGACCGACAACGTCTACGTGGGCTCGCCGGCCGTCCGCGTCGGGCTGACCCACTGAGGAGGACGAGAGCTTGCCGCAAGACAGAGCGCACGTCCCCTTCCCGCCCCCGGCGCCGGGTCAGAGCGGGAGCGATCCGCGCGAGGGATCGGTCGCGGGGCCGATGCCGGGAGGAACGTACTTCCTCGGCCGCTACCGCGTCGTCGACGAGATCGGCATCGGTGGCATGGCCAGCGTGCACCTCGCGCGCATGGACGGCCCCGGCGGATTCCAGAAGTGGGTCGCCATCAAGCGCATCCACCCGCACCTCGTGGAGGACGAGACCTTCGTCAACATGTTCCTCGACGAGGCGCGCGTGGCCGCGCGCATCTCGCACCCGAACGTCGCGACCGTCTTCGAGCTGGGCAAGCACGACGACACCTACTGGATCGCGATGGAGTACCTGCACGGCGAGCCGCTTCGCGAGGTGATGCGCCGCACCGAGGAGCTCGGGCAGCCGATGCCTCCCGAGATCGCGTGCCGCGTCATCGCCGACGCCGCCGAGGGCCTCCACGCCGCGCACGAGCTCCTCGGCAAGAACGGCGAGAAGCTGGGGCTCGTCCATCGCGACGTCACGCCGCACAACCTCTTCGTCACGTACGACGGCAACACGAAGGTCGTGGACTTCGGCATCGCCAAGTTCACGTCGCGCATGGCCAACACGCGCGCCGGCACCCTCAAGGGCAAGCTCGCGTACATGTCGCCCGAGCAGGTCGCCGGAGAGCCCATCGACCGGCGCACCGACGTGTTCGCGCTCGGCGTCGTGCTCTGGGAGCTGACGACCGGGCAGCGCCTGTTCCGCATGGAGAGCGACCTGGACACGCTCGCCAAGGTCCAGGAGTGCGCCGTCCCGCGGCCGAGCACCATCGTGCGGGGCTACCCGATCGACCTCGAGAAGATCGTGATGAAGGCGCTCGCCAAGACGAAGAACGAGCGCTACCGCACGGCGCGCGAGTTCTCGCGCGCGCTGCAGTCGCTCCTCATGCGCCGCGGTCTCTTCATCGCGAGCGACGAGGTCGCGGCGTACATGGTCTCGGTCTTCTCCGACCGCATCCAGAAGCGCGAGGCGCACCTGCGCTGGGCCGCCGAGGTCACGCAGACGATCGACATCGACAAGATGAAGGCGCTGCCGCCGTCGCCATGGCACGGGGACGACGGATCGATCGTCACGTTCAACTCGGAGGTGCAAGCGTCGCAGCCGAACACGGCGCGCGCCGCGCCCAGGCCGGCGGCGGGGATGCCGGCCCAGCCATCGCAGCCGACGCCCATCGCCCCCGTGTCGGTGCCGGTGGCCGTGCACAGTCCCCCCAGGCCCACGGCGCAGCCGGTGCTCAGCGCGAAATCGACGCTGCGCATGGGCGCCATGCCCGTCTCCACGACGCCGCCGCCGGCCGAGCCGCCACGCCGCGGGTCGCTCCCGAGCATCGATGCGTCTCGCAGCGACGACCCGCCGACGCTCGCCCTGCCGCGCGACAGCGCCGCGGCGAGCGGGCCTTACGCGCAGCAACCCGTGCAGCCGGCGCAGTTCGAGGACGACTTCGACGACGCCGGGGACACCATCGTCAGCGACTCGCTTCCGGAGATGGATCTCACCGGTCCGCCGCGCTCGGGGGTCGGGCCCTCCGGCGGCATGCCGTCTCCGGCGCCGCCCCTCGGCACGACGCTGACGTCGGCCGCATCGCCGGTCGCCATGGCCGCGGGCCCGCGTCCCGCTCCGCCGCGGCAGCCGACGCCTCCGCCGATGCCCGCCGTCATGGTTCCCCATGCGGCCCCCACCGTGCCGCTCCCGCCGTCGGACGACACGCGGTCCACGGTCGCGAACGAGGGGCACCTCGCGTACCCGCAGCCGCTGCTGCGCGGCAGCATGTCGAACGAGTACCAGGCGCCGATGCCGCACGGCCACGCGCCGCACCCGCACGGCGGTTACGCGCCTCACGGGCCCGCGGACATGCAGCGTCTCTTCGCCCCGCCCATCCCGCGCGACCAGCGCACGGTGACCGCGCAGGCGCTCAAGAAGCGGATCCCGCTCTGGGCAGTGGCCGCCGGGTCCGCCGTGATGGGGCTCATCGCGTTCGGCGTCGTCGTCCTGCTGCTGTCTCGCAGCACCAGCACGACTCGCCCCGCTGCGGCAAAGCCTGGAACGGCGCCGGGCGCTTCGGCCTCCGTGGTCGTCGTGACGACCCCGGGCCCGTTCGTCTCCGCCCGATCCGAGTTCGCCTCGGCCGTCGCGTCGGCGTCGTCCCAGATCGACAACGCCACCGCCACGCCTCCCGCGTCCGCGAGCGCCCCCGCGGCGCCTGCGCCGCCTGCGCCGACGGCGCCCATCCCGACGGCGAACATCGGTTCCCTGCCGAGCGTCCCGGCGCCTCACGGATCGCCTCACTCCGCCCCGATCGCCGTGGCGGGTCCGGCGCCGGCAGCCGCGGGCGGCAGCACGGGGACGCTCAAGGTCATCTGCTTTCCCGGCTGCGATCAGGTCGTCGACAACGGCGCGTCGCTCGGGCCGTCGCCCGTCGTGCGCCACAACGCGAGCGTCGGCTCGCACCGGATCAAGCTCGTATGGAGCGACTCCAGCAAGGTCGTGAGCGCGATCGTCATCGCCGACCAGACCGCGACCGTCCGCGAGAACCATCCCTGAGGCCGGCCGCCGGGCCGGCGGCCAGGCTCTCGCTGCTGGTGCTCGCGTCGCTCGCGCTGGGGGCGCAGTGCACCGGCGACCCCTCCGTGACCTTCGAGGTCGTGCTGCCGGGCAGCCTCGCGAGCAACGCCCAGTGGATGGAGATCGGCGTCTTCCCGGGCGGCTGTCCGGGCGCGACGGAGATTGCGGGCGGGCTGCCCGCGACGGGGCCGGTCGATCGCATCGCCGTCGAGAAGGGCAACACCACGCCGCCGCCCATCGGGACACTCAAGAAAGGCTCCTACGGGTTCGTCGCGGTCGCGCGCGCGAGCAACTGCGGCGTCATCGGCACGGGATGCTCCAACGTCGACGTGACGAACTCCCGTGACGTCTCCATCTCGGTCACGGCGACCTCGCCGCCCCTGGGCGCGTGCTCGGCGGAGCAGAGCTGCGTCGACGCGAGGTGCATCGCCTCCGCGACGCCGGACGCCTCGGGGGCGGCCTGCGCGCTGAGCCTCGTGGGCGCCGGGCCGCTCGGCGACCCGTACGCGGTCGTCTCGGACGTCGTGAGCGCGCCCGCCGTCGTCGCGACCGAGCGCGGGTTCCTGATCGCCTACCGGGAGTACGACGACACGGGGGGCACCGCGCAGCTCACGCTGGCCACCGTCGATCCGGGCGGCGCGCTCTCGATTCCGATGCCCACGATGCTCGTCGGGCAATGCCCGATGCAGGACGAGAGCGACGGGATCGGCATGGCCTACGTCACCGGAGCAGGCGTCGTCGCGTCGGCACGCCCCGCGTGCGGCAGCCAGTCCTCGGGGATCGACCTCCTGGCGGTCGACGCCGCGGGCCACTCGTCGAGCAACATGTTCAGCCCGCTCACGGGGCCGCCCCCCGCCCTCTCGTACGCGCACGCGCTGTCGCTCGCCGGGATGACCACGGGCTGGCTCGCCTACCTCGCCGGCGGCAACGCCAGCGTCATCGCGCTTTCGAACCTGCAGCTCCAGGGGCCGTCCACGACCATCGCGACTGCGCCCCAATCGATCGCCCAGGTGAGCGCGACCGGACAGGCCGTCGCGCTGCTCACCGGCGGGGCAGGCGGCGGAGCCGACGCCGGCACGAGCACGCCTCTGCTCAGCCTCGGCATCGGCGGCACGCCGGGCGACGGCGGAGGCGCGCCGACCGTCTTCGGCGGGAGCTGGGGGGCTCTCGCGGCGGCCGGGACGCGCGCGTTCGTGCTCTCCGACTCGGGCACGAGCACCCAGCCGGTCGCGTGGCACACGCTCGACCAGGGAGGCACGCCGGCGAGCGGCAACTTCGCGACCCCCGCCATGGGCACCGCGCTCGGAGGCGACGTGGCCCTGCAGGGCGACCGCGCCCTGTTCGCGGTGGAGCAGAAAGGGGCGATCTCCCTCGTCGCCTTCGACCACGCATCCACCGCTCCGACGCTCCTGCGCAGCGTGCAGCTCTCCGGCGACGCGCGCATCCCGCCGCAGGCGACCGTCCGCGACGGCAAGGTGGCCGTCGCCGCGAGCGCCAACGAGGTGCTCGTCGCATGGGTCACCGGGACCAATCTGACCGCGAACGAGGCCGTCGGCGGCTGGGCGCTCTACGCGTGCTCTCCCTGAGCGAGCGTGCCATGTTCGGGCCATGCCGCCGCGCAGTGCCTCGCTCCGGCTGCGAATCGAGTCGGTCGCTCCCGGGGGCGATGGGGTCGCGCACGTCGAGCTCGGGGGGCAGAGGCGCGCCGTCTTCGTGCCCGGCACGGTGACCGGCGACGTCGTGCAGGCGGGCGTGGACGCGTCGCGCCGCCCCGCCCGGGGCCTCCTCGAAGAGGTGGTCGAGCGCGGCCCTGCGCGCGTCGAGCCGGCGTGCGCGTGGTCCGACCGGTGCGGAGGGTGCGACTGGATGCACGTCGCTCCGGGCGCGCAGCTCGAGCTGCACGTCGGGCACGTTCGGGCGGCCCTGCCCGAGGCGTGGCGCGCCACATCCATCGCACCTCATGCTGCGCAGACGCGGCTGAGCTACCGCACGCGCGCCCGCGTCCACGTGCGGTGCGAGCGCGGGCGCGTCGACGTCGGCATGCACGAGGCGCGGACGCACGAGCCGGTGACGGTCGAGTCCTGCATCGTGCTCGACCCGACCCTGGAGGCCGCGCGCCGGACCCTGGCGGCGCTGTTCGCGGGCAGCCGCGGCCGGGGCGACGTCGCGATCGCCCTCGGCACGGAGCGGCTGCCGGTGCTCGACGTCCGGTGGCAGGGAGGCCTCGCCCGCGAAGTCTTCGCCCGCCTCGAGGCGGCCGTATCGAGCCGCTCGATGGCCGGTGCACGCATCGCCGAGGGGGAGGTGCGCCGGCCGGCCGTCGTGGGCGATGCGACGCCA
Organism: Polyangiaceae bacterium; assembly: GCA_036393165.1. Classification (GTDB taxonomy): domain Bacteria; phylum Myxococcota_A; class Polyangia; order Polyangiales; family Polyangiaceae; genus Palsa-1150. The sequence continues at coordinate 10,659 of DASVWO010000118.1, forward strand.
TGGATGACCGGCGCCGACGGGCTTCCGCTGCGCCTCGCTCCCGGCGGCTTCGCGCAGGCGAGCGAATCGACCAACGCGACCCTGGCGAGGCACGTCGCCGCGCTCGCGGCCGAGCGCCCGAGGGAACGCGCCGTCGAGCTGCACGCCGGCTCGGGCAACCTGAGCGTCGTCCTGGCCCCTGCCGCCGGCGACCTGACCACGGTCGAATCCAGCCGCGACGCCTGCGACGCGGCGCGCGCGAACCTCAAGGCGCGGGGGCTCGAGGCGCGCGTCGTCGAGGGCGACGCCGATGCCTACGCGTGGAGCGCCGCCACGAAGCTCCTCGTCCTGGACCCACCCCGCACAGGCGCCCGCACCGTCGCCGAGAGGCTCGCGGCGTCCCCGGTGCCGCGCGTCGTCTACGTGTCCTGCGATCCGCAGACCCTCGGGCGCGATCTGGCGACCCTCGCGCGCGCCTACCGTCCGACGTCCGTCGCGGTGTTCGAGATGTTCCCGCAGACGAGCCACGTCGAGACGGTGGTCGCCCTGGAGAGGGCGAGAAAGGGCGCATGAAGACGCTCGTCGACGCGCGCCTGCGGGAGGAGGCGGCGCGCTACGCCCTGCGCTTCGCGTGCGAGGACTGCGCGCACTTCGCGCCCGACTCGGACCGCTGCTCCCTCGAGTACCCGGCGTCCCCCAGGCGCGACGCGCTCCTCGCTCCGCAGCTCGAGCTCTGCAAGGAATTCGAGCTGGGCGAAGGCCGCGGCTGACCCGATGCCCCGCTCTCACCCGCCCACCCTCATCACGATCGTCCGCGCAGCGCTCCGGGAGGGCCTCGTCCCGCGAGGCACGAGCGTGCTCGTGGCGGTGAGCGGAGGCCCCGACTCGATGGCCCTGCTCCATGTCCTGTCGCTCCTGCGCGCTCGCCACGGGTTCGGCCTCTTCGCCCACGGCGTCGACCACGGACTTCGCGCCGACGCTTCCCGCGAGCTCGACCTGGCCGAGGCGCTCTCCCGGGACCTCGACGTGCCCTTCTCCCGCAGCGCCGTGCACGTGAAAACGGGTGGCAACCTCCAGGCGCGGGCGCGCGACGCCCGCTGGACCGCCTTGCGCGCCGCGGCATCCCGCGCCGGCGCCGACCGCATCGCGACCGGTCACCACGCCGACGACCGCGCCGAGACCCTGCTCATCCGGCTCCTGCGGGGCACCGGGGCCCGCGGCCTGGCCGTCCTCCCTCCCGCCGACGGCGACCGCATCCGGCCCCTCCTCCGTGCCCGCCGGGCCGACATCGACGCCCACATCGCTCGCCACGGCGTCCCCCACGCGATCGACCCGTCGAACCGAGATCCCCGCTTTTTACGGGCCCGCGTGCGCATGCAGCTCCTCCCCGAGCTCGAGCGTCTGAGCCCCAGGATCGTCGAGCACTTGTGCGCTCTTGCAGACGACCCCAGACTGAAGTGACACCGCTGGCGCTGGAAGCGACGGATCCTCGATGTTACGCATCTGAGGTAGTAAATTGGTGAGAACGGGAACGAGGTCGAAGTGAAGCAATCGCACAAGACGCTGCTGCTCTGGGTCCTGCTGATCGTGATGTTCCTGGCGATATGGCAGGTCCTCCAGCCCGGTGAGCGGAAGCAGCAGGTCAGCTTCTCCCAGTTCGTGAACATGGTTCACTCTGGGCAGGTCACCGACGTCCACGTGAAGGACCACGAGTACACCTTCACGCAGGTGCAGGACGGCAAGTCGGTTCAGAAGGAGACCCTCGGTCCCCTCGCCGACCAGGCCCTCATCGACGACCTGCAGAAGAAGGACGCGGCCACGGGTCACAACCCGAACGAGAAGCTGCAGATCTTCTTCGAGAAGGAGGACACGACGCCCTTCTGGTCCTCCACGCTGGTGACCCTCCTGCCGATGCTCTTCATCGGCATCATGTTCTTCCTCTTCATGCGGCAGCTGCAGGCCGGCGGCGGCAAGGCCATGAGCTTCGGCAAGGCCAAGGCCCGCATGCTGAGCGACTCGCAGAACAAGGTGACGTTCGCGGACGTCGCGGGCATCGACGAGGCGAAGGACGAGGTCGAGGAGATCATCGCCTTCCTGAAGGACCCCAAGAAGTTCCAGCGCCTCGGCGGGCGCATCCCCAAGGGCGTGCTCCTCATCGGGCCGCCCGGCACGGGCAAGACGCTCCTCGCGCGCGCCATCGCCGGCGAGGCCGGGGTGCCCTTCTTCAGCATCTCCGGGTCGGACTTCGTCGAGATGTTCGTCGGTGTCGGCGCCAGCCGCGTGCGCGACCTGTTCGAGCAGGGCAAGAAGCACGCGCCGTGCATCATCTTCATCGACGAGATCGACGCGGTCGGTCGTCACCGCGGCGCGGGCCTCGGCGGCGGGCACGACGAGCGCGAGCAGACGCTGAACCAGCTCCTCGTGGAGATGGACGGCTTCGAGTCGAACGACGGCGTCATCATCATCGCGGCCACGAACCGGCCCGACGTGCTCGACCCGGCGATCCTTCGCCCCGGTCGCTTCGACCGGCGCATCACGGTGCCGCGCCCCGACGTGCGCGGCCGCGAGGAGATCCTGCGCGTCCACGCGAAGCGCACGCCGCTCTCGCCGGACGTGGACCTCGAGACGCTCGCGCGCGGGACGCCGGGCTTCTCGGGCGCCGACCTGGAGAACCTCGTCAACGAGGCTGCGCTGCTGGCTGCGCGTCAGGACAAGGACGCGGTCAGCATGGTCGACTTCGAGCTCGCGAAGGACAAGGTCTACATGGGGACCGAGCGCCGCTCGATGGTCATCTCGGACGACGAGAAGCGGACCACGGCGGTGCACGAGGCGGGTCACACGCTCATCAGCGTGCTCATCTCGCACCACGATCCGGTGCACAAGGTCTCGATCATCCCGCGCGGTCCGGCGCTCGGCGTGACCTGGTACCTGCCGAAGGACGACCGGCACAATCTGTCGAAGGAGCAGGCCGAGAGCAGCATCGCGGTGGCCCTGGGGGGTCGCATCGCCGAGGAGATCGTGTTCGGTCAGATGACGACCGGCGCGGGCAACGACATCGAGAAGGCGACCGAGATTGCCCACAAGATGGTGTGCGAGTGGGGCATGAGCGAGAAGCTCGGGCCGCTCGCGTACGGCAAGAAGGAGGAGTCAATCTTCCTCGGCCGCGACTACGGGCAGCGCACGCAGGACTACAGCGAGCAGACGGCGCAGGAGATCGACCAGGAAGTGCGCGCCATCGTGCAGCGCCAGTACGTCCGCGTGAAGGAGTTCCTCACGAGGGAGCGCGAGAAGCTCCAGCGTCTGAGCAACTCGCTCATCGAGCGCGAGACGCTCGACGCCGAGGAGATCGCCGCGGTCCTCGACGGGCGCGAGCTCCCGAAGCGCGAGAAGGTCGTGATCCCGACCTACGCGGAGAAGGACAAGCAGTCGAAGGAGAAGCGCCGAGTCGCCTCCATCTTCGGCGGGCCGCCGAAGCCGGCGACAAGCGGGAGCTGACGAGGAGAGAGTACACACCGCCCGCGCTCGGCCGGTCGGTGCTCGCTCGGCGGTGGGGGCCCACCAATGGCGCGTGGAGGCCACGCTCCGCTTCGCTCCGCATGGCCTCCACCCCGCCTGGGTCCCCCCCACCGCCTCGCTCCGCCCGCCCGTCCAAGCGCGGGCTCTGTGGCGAACGCTCTGGCGCTGATCCTGACGCTGCCTGCGGACGCTGACCCTGACGCTGACGCCGCCGCGGACGCCGACGCCCGCGCTGGCGCTGCTCACATGACGACGCGAGCCAGAATGGCCCGCACCTGATCGAGCTTGCCGAGCACCACCTGCCTACTCGTCTCACTTCTCAACGACTTCGGTCCGATGACCTTTTCCTCGAGCAACTTGTTCTCGTTCTCGAGGCACTTGACCTTTTCCTCGAGCAACTTGTTCTTGTTCTCGAAGCAGACGAATTTTCACTCGAGCAACTTGCTCTCGTACTCGAAGCAACTGCCCTTTCACTCGAGCAACTTGCTCTCATCCTCGAAGCAACTGCTCTTTCACTCGAGCAACTTGTTCTCGTCCTCGAAGCAACTGCTCTTTCACTCGAGCAACTCGTTCTCGTCCTCGAAGCACCTGCTCTTTCACCAGAGCAACTTGTTCTCGTCCTCGAAGCAGCTGCTCTTTCACCAGAGCAACTTGTTCTCGTCCTCGAAGCAGCTGCTCTTTCACTAGAGCAACTTGCTCTCGTCCTCGAAGCACCTGCTCTTTCACCAGAGCAACTTGTTCTCGTCCTCGAAGCAGCTGCAAGTTTGCTCGTTGCAGCGGCCCGGTCGTCGACGTCAGCGCTCGGCGTCTCGATCGGTCTTACCCATCCAAACGCCCAACTCGAGAATCGCCGCCGTGATTTCTGCGAGCGCCAAGAAGATCGTGAACTAGCGCCCGAAGTACTTGGACGCTGCTGCGACCGCGTCGAGGCCCACCTGATGTCCCAAGCGGCGGCCAGCGAAGTCGTCGGCGGCGATGTGAATGCCCCCGTAGATCCGTGACTGGCCTGCCTCGTCCGATGCGTCGTAGTAGGACGCCCACTGCAGGTGCACGTCGGTCGTGGGGCCCTGCTCGAAGGTGAGGAACTTGTTCGCGGGCGCGACGTACTCGCCAAAGCCGCCGGGGAAGTACGGGCTCCCCGTCAACGCAGCGAGCACCTCGGCTCCCGCCCGGCTGAACGTGCTGTGCCCCGAGATGAACGCCGGGAACGCGGGCGTCACGAAGGTCCGCCGCTGGTACGTGATCCAGTCGACGGCGCGCACCCAGCCCACGCCCGACACCTGGTGCCCGCGGTCGCCCGGCTCTCCGAGCCAGTCGCGCACCGCGATCTCGCCGACGTGGAACGCGAGGCGCTCGTGCCGCTGCCCCGGCGCGCTGCTCTCCGGCGTGATCACCTCGACGAGTCCGGGCACGAGCGGAAGGCCCTGCGCATCGTAGGAGGGAGCCTTCGGGTCCGACGACTGGCCCTTGGCGCCCATCCAGCGGATGAGCGAGATGGGGCGCACCGTCGCGGATCGCCGCTTGAGGCCCCACGCCGTGATGGCCGCGTCATGCTCGGCGCCGTTGAGCGCGAGGTACACGTGCACGTCCCACGCGAGCGGATCGAGCACCGGCCCCTTGCCGAAGAGACGCCGCTCGAAACCGGGCGAGTCGCTCACCATGTTCGCGAGGACGTTCCAGTGCCCCGGCGGCGTCTCGCTCTTCGGTCCGTCGGCCCAGAACTCGGCCATCACGCGCGCAAAGTCCGCGCGCCGCACGACTTGTGGCGCGTAGGGCTCGCCCGTCACCGGGTTCTTCGCCCATCCCTTGCCGTCGTTCGCGCCGAGCGAATTGTGCCCGTAGGCGCCCGGCGAGGTGTCGATCGTCGCCGGATCCTCCACGTCGACCTGCGCGGTCTTGCGGATCACCTCGACGATCCAGTCGTTCATCGCGCTGCCGAGCTTCGGTACGGGTCCCGGGTCGTGCCAGGGTACGGCGCTCGATGCGCGCTTCATCGCGAACGGCGTGACGTTGTCCCAGTTCGAGCCGATGTAGTCCTGCACGCCCGCCGGCAGGACGATCCCGTTCTGCGTCGCGGCGACGGCGAGGTTGATGGGCTGCCAGTGCTCCGGATCCTTCAGCGGCGCGCCCGGGTTGTCGAAGACGAGCGCCGGGTTGGTCACCTGGTACGGCGACGGATCGGAGTAGTCGTGATCCTCGTTCGCGCCGTCGGCCGCACCGGCCGCCACGATCGTGTGCCCGACGCGATTCCCGAACGCGACGGGATCGTCGCCCGTGTCGTGAGAATCGTCGGCATTCAACCCGAGGTCCGTCATGACCGCGCGAAGACACGCGAGCGTCCGCGCGCCCCCGACCGCGTGGGCATACCGGTGCGACAGGACGTCGTACGCCGCGTGGCTGATCGCGACCCGCCTCGCCTCCGCCACGTCGGGCGCCTCGTGCTTCTCGTGAACGAACACGCCGGTGGCCTTCGCGTCGTACGCAGCCCACACGTCCCACATCGCTGCCGACAGGTGGAACAGGTTGCGCGCGTGCACCGTCGGACGCGGCACATCGAGCCGGATGGCCGCGAGGATCTGCTCGTCCCACCGTCTCGCGATCGAGCCCGACTTGCCGGCCGCGACGACGTCCGCGGGGCATGTGGCGCTAGCGCCCCCCGCGTCCTTCGCCGGCTCCTCGTCGTCGAGCACCACCGTGGGAACCGCCGCTCCGTAGTGCAGCAGCATCCCCGAATCGAGCGCCGGCGTGAGCACGTTGCCCCCCGCGGACCAGACGCCGCCGCCAGAGTCGACGAAGATCGAGTGCAGCGACGAAGCCGCGGGGATCGCGATCCCGGGGTCGATCACGGCGAAGGGGCCGACGCCCTTGCGCGTGCAGACGATGCCGCGCTCGCCGCTCACCCAGTCGCCGAACTGGTCGCTCGCGAAGACACCCTGGATGAGCCCCATGCCGGGGATCGACGCATCGTGCATCGGCGCCGCCGCCGCGCCCTGCAACACGACCCCGTTGCCCCCGCCACCGACGGCGAGCAGCCGGTCCCCCGTGCCGTGCACCGTGAAGAGCGTGTCCTTCGTCCCGCTCGACACCACCGCGAACGGCCCGGTCCCCGTGCGCCGCATGATGGCCCCCGCCGCGCCCACGACCCACACGTCGTCGCCGGTCCCCCAGACCTTGAAGAACCCGGGCACCTCGCCCCCGGGCATGCGCGGGAGATCGCGCGGCAGCGTCTGGGACTCGAAGTGCCCCTCGCGGTAGCGCCACACGAATCCATCGCGCCCGGCAGCGCTCCCCACGGCGTAGAAGTCGTCGGCGCTCTTGCCCCATACGCCGTAGACCGTCTGCTTCGAGAGCCCCGGCGAGGGCAGCCGCTCGAAACGCTTGCCGTCGTACCGGAGCACGTTCGCGTCTGCGCCGCCGAGGAGCAGCCGCCCGTCGGGCAGCGCCTGCACCCACCACAGATCGCCGCTCTGGCCCGTGCGGAGCTGCGACCACCGCTTGCCGTCGAAGTGCAGGACCATCGGCCCCTGCCCCTTGTCGGCGCCGACGGCGTACACGTCGTCCGGCGACCGCGCGCTCACCGAGAGGAGCGCCGACGGAAGCTCGCTCGCGAGGAGCTGCCACTGCGGCGCCGCGGCGGCCTGCACCGGAGGCGACCCGGACGAACGGCATCCGACGGACCAGGCACCCACCGCGGCGGCTGCCACGGCGACCGAAGCTGCGAGCCACCTCACGGGTTCACCAGCGTGGGAGCGACCTGGATGTGCGCCGTGTCGGTCGCGCTGGCGCCCGACGTGTCGGTGACCGTCACGGTGACGTCGAGCGGCTTGCCGAGGAACTGCTTGTAGTCGATGCCCCCGTTGTCGAGCTGGTAACGCAGGCCGTACACCTTGCAGTACCCGCCCTCCGCAGGGGCGTACGTGAACACGAAGGTGCTCGGCGGGATCTTCGTGCCCGTCGCCGGATCGGTGCCCTCGATGCGCGTCGTCGTCAGTCGCTGTTTCATGTTCTTCATCCGCGTCGCGATCCAGATGTGGTGACCTCCCTGCGGTCCGGCCTCGGCCTGCAGGGTCTGCCCCGGCTTGAGCGGCAGGTAGTCGGTCTGCCCCGTGCCGATCACCGCGACGGGAGCACCGGCCCCCAGCGGCTTGCACCGATCCGGCGCGTTCGACGGCCAGTTGGGCGCGTACTTCTCGAGGCTCGCCGCGGGAACGGCGCTCGACTGACACGTCCCGAGGATGCACGTCGAGGGAGGCGCGCACGTCGGACCGCTGAGTGGCCCCGGCACGCTGCCCGCGCCGCGCGGGAGCGGCGGGAAGATCATGCAACGCGACTCGAGGGGCACGCGCAGCAGCGTGTCCTGCCCCGGCACGAAGTGCGTGGATGCGAGCCGCGTGAGCAGAGGAGGCGCGTCCGGTTTGCCGATGACCTCGACGGCGACGTCGATGGATGTCTTCGCGTCGGCCTGCATCGACAGCGGCTTCTCCCACGGCTGAGGGAACGCCACGCGCGAGCCGTGCGGCGGTCGGATCGTCTCGTCGTCGGCGATGGCGCCATCGACGCGGATCACCACGTGCAGCGCGGACGCGAGTCCGGCCAGAGACTCGCTCTGGATGCCGATGACCAGATGCTCCGTCGAGGTGGGATGTGCGGGCGAAACGGAGGCGTACGCCAGCAGGGCGAGGAGAATGCGGGAGGGAGTCATCGCGGAGAGAAGCCCTCGCATGGCGCGTGGGGCGTCTCACATAAGCAAGACTCGCCCCACCCTCAGTGTCGCACCACTCGGCCTTTCCGGGGTTCCAAGTGCAGTGCCACCCTGGGCCGACACGGGCATCCGCGTCATGCAGTCCGCCCTTCCGCGTGGATGGGCCCGAGAATCATGGGTGACACGCGCACGAGCCCGCGAGGATGCGTCCACCCATCGCGCATGATGCTCCCGGCCGTCATCGTGGACGGAGAGGCGCCTCCACGAGCAAGCAGGTCCGGTGCCAGGACATCGTGGACACATTTATGCCAGGACATCGTGGACACCTGATGTCCTGAAGGTGCTGTTCGGGCGCTCATGCCCTGGGAGGAGCGCCGAGCAATGAGTCTACGGATCGAGTTTGTCGAGAGGGCCAAGACGGGCGAGTCGATCGCTGCGCTTTGCCGTGAGTTCAAGATCAGCCGCACGACCGGGCACAAGTGGTTCAAGCGCTTCGAGGCCGACGGCTACCAGGGGCTCGAGGAGCAGAGCCGGCGGCCAAAGAGCACGCCGCTGGCCACCGGCGAGGAGCTGGTGATGGCCATCCTGGAGGCTCGCGACCGTTACGTGCGC
>DASVWO010000119.1:0-33457 GCA_036393165.1 Polyangiaceae bacterium
TCGCGCGCAGCTGCGTGAGGAACACGTCGGGCCGCGAGAGCGCGAGGCGCACCGCCCGCAGCCCGAGCGCCGGGTTCATCTCGGCGGGGAGCTGGAAGCTCGACGCGAACTTGTCGCCGCCGATGTCGAACGTGCGCAGCGTCACCGGCCGCGGCGACACCGCCTCGACGACGGCGCGATAGAGCTCGTACTGTTCGTCCTCCGTCGGCATCGTCGTGCGGTCGATGTAGATGAACTCGGTGCGGTAGAGGCCGATGCCCTCGGCGCCGTGATCGAGCGCGAGGATCGCCTCGGCCGGCAGCTCCACGTTGGCCTTCAGGCTCACGGGTTCCCCGTCGCGCGTCACGCACGGCTGGTTCCTCGCGCTCAGCAGGCCGCGCGCGAACGCCAGGTGCCGCGCTCCACGCGAGCGGGCCTCCTCGATGGTGATCTCGTTCGGGTTGATGACCACCTCGCCGCGCAGGCCGTCGACGATGACGACGTCGCCCGTGCGGATGATCGACAGCGCGTCCCCGGCGCCCACGACCGCCGGGATCTCGAGCGCCCTCGCCATGATCGACGTGTGGCTCGTGCGCGTCCCGATCTCGGTCACGAACGCGATGACTGGCTCGCGCACCATGCCCGCGGTGTCGGCCGGCGACAGGTCGCGCGCGATGACCACCATGGGCTGATCGAGCCGCGGCACGATCTGCTTGGTGTCCCCCGTCAGCTCGCGCAGCAGCCGGTCGCACACGAATTCCACGTCGTGCCGGCGCTCGGTGATGTACGCGTCGCGGTCCGCCGGGTCGGCCGGGGCGAACATCTTGGCGATCTCCTCGCACGCCTGCGCAACGCCCCATTCGGCGCACTTCCGGTCGTCGCGGATCTTGTGCGTGATCCGGTCGAGGAGCATGGGGTCGCCGATCATCGTGAGATACGCGTCGAGGATCGCGTTCGTCTCCATCGGCGCGGACGGGATGCGCGCGGCCACCTCGCGCACGTGCTTCTTCGCGTCGGCCACCGCCTGCTGCAGGCGCTTCACCTCGGCGTCGATCTGCGACTGCGAGATGTGCCGCCGCAGGTACGCAGCGCGCGTCTCGCCGACGACGAGCGCCGGCCCGACTGCGACGCCCGGACTGCCCGCGATGCCCTTGAGCACCACGCCGCGCGGCGTGCTCTGGTCGCTCGGCGGCGGGCGCGAGCCGCCCGGCGGCGGCGGGGTGGGGACGCGCTCGCTCATCTCGGCTCTCCGAACTTGCCGGCGATGAGCTCGCCGATGGCGCTGACGCACTCCTCGGCCTGGTCGCCGCGCGCGCGCACCTCGATGACGGTGCCCTTCGACCCGCACAGCAGGAGCACGCCCATGACGCTCTTGCCGTTGGCGCTCTGGTCCTCGCGTGAGACCTCGACGTCGCACGGGAACTTGGACGCGAGCTGCACCAGCTTCGTCGCCGCGCGCGCGTGCAGGCCGAGCTGGTTCACGATGGTGAACTTGCCGTTCGCCTCGCTCATCGCTCTCCCCTCGACGATGCCGCCGGCGGCGGCGTGGTTGCGCCCTTGAGCTCGAGCGCGCTCGAGCGCTCGCCGGCTTCCATTTCGCGCGGGGCCACCTCGCCCCGATCCACGTCGCGGTGCACGACGGCGATGGGCGAGCCCGCTGCTTTCGAGAGGCTGCGCGCCAGCTCGTCCGCGATGACGACCGACCTGTGCCGGCCGCCCGTGCAGCCGACGGCGATCGTGAGATAGCTCTTTCCCTCGCGCTCGTACTTGGGCATCACGTACTCGAGAAGATCGCGCGTGCGCTTGAGGAATTCCTTGGTCTCCGGCGCGTTCATGACGTGGCGCACGACCGGCTCGTCGAGCCCCGTGAGCGGCTTGAGCTCCGGCACGAAGTAGGGGTTGTCGAGGAAGCGCACGTCGAGCACCAGGTCGGCGTCGACCGGCGTGCCGTACTTGAACCCGAAGGACACGAAGCGCGTGACCATGCGCGGCGCGCCGCCCGAGGCGGGGCCGAAGTGCGCGACGAGGATGCGCCGCAGCTCGTGAACGCTCGTGTTCGTCGTGTCGATGACGCGCGTGGCGCTCGCGCGCAGCGGCGCGAGGCGCTCGCGCTCGATGCGCACGCCGTCGAGCACGGCGAGCGCGCCCTCGTGCCCGCTCTCGGCGGAGAGGGGATGCGGCCGGCGCGACTCGCTGAACCGGTGGAGCAGCCGCTCGTCGCTCGCGTCGAGGAAGAGCACCTGCAGGTCGCGCTGCCCGCCCGCCCCGAGGAGCTGCAGCACGTTGCCGACCTCCCCTAGGAACGCGCGCACGCGCACGTCGATGCCGAGCGCCACCCGCGTCATCCCGCCGCGCTCGCACAGGGCCACCGCCTGCGGCGCCAGCAACGTCGGCAGGTTGTCCACGCAGAAGAACCCGAGGTCCTCGAGCGCGTTCAGCGCCTGCGACTTGCCCGCGCCGGACAGGCCGGTCACCACGACCACCGTGGGGCGGGAGGGGGCGTCGTTCACTCGCCTCGCTCCTTCGGCGGGCGCACCGCGGGGATCCACGCCGAGCTCTCGGTGCCGCTCGCCTGCGGCATGAGCGTCGACCACGAGGGCGCCGGCGGGGAAGGGGGCGCCGGCTGCTTGCCGGTCTGATTCGACTGCGCCGTCGGCGGCGGAGGCGAGGACATCGAGTCGGGCTCGCGCTCGATCGCAGGGCGCGTCACCAGGTGCGACTCGATGCGCTCGAGGAACTCCTGCGCCGTGTGCCGTCCGTCGCGCCGCAGCAGCTCGTTGCGCGCGGCCATCTCGATGATGCTCCCCATGTCGCGCCCCGGGCGCACCGGGACACGCAGCTCGCGGATGGGCGTCCCGAGGATGGTGTGGAACCGGTCCTCGAGGCCGAGCCGGTCGAACTCCTCCTTGTCGTTCCACTCGCAGAGGCGCACCACGAGGTCGATGCGCTTGCGCTCGCGCACCGACGTGATGCCGAAGAGCGCCCGGATGTCGAGCACGCCGAGACCGCGGATCTCGATGTGGTGCTGCAGCAGCTCCGCCGGCTGCCCGAAGATGATCCCCGGCGGCTGCCAGTCGCAGCGCACCATGTCGTCGGCGACCAGGCCGTGGCCGCGCCGCACGAGCTCCAGCGCGCACTCGCTCTTGCCGATGCCGCTCTTGCCCACGAGCAGGATGCCCACGCCGAACACGTCGACGAGCACGCCGTGAAGCTGCGTGTGCGGCGCGAGCTGCTCGTCGAGCACCTGGTGGAGCGCGTTGATCGTTCGGCTCGACCGCGCGTCGGTCACGTAGAGCGGCGTCCCGGTCGCCTCGGCCGCCGTCACGAACGCCCGCGGCGGCTCGTGCCCGCCGCTCACGACGACGCACGAGAGCCCGAGCGCGAAGAACCCGCGCGCCGCCACGCTGCGCGCCTCGTTGCTCAGCGAGTCGAGGTACGACAGCTCCGTCTCGCCGAGCACCTGCACGCGCGTCGGCACGACGCCGTGGAAGTGTCCCGCCAGCGCGAGCCCGCTCTTCTGCACGCGCGGATGACGCAGCGGCCGCTCGAGCCCCGCCTCGCCGGCGATGCGGCGCAGCTTGATCGACAGCCGCTCGTCCTCGACGAGCTGGCGCACCGTGAGCTGCGGGATGGTATCGGGCGTCTTGCCGGGCTCGTGCTTCTCGTCCGACATGTCAGTCCCCCCCGCGCCTCGATGGAGCCGCGCGTCCCATCACCCCGCCCCCTCCTCGGTCGAGATCAGATCGTACGCCGCTTTCGAGTCCGGCGCCGCGATGAGACGGTCGCGAAACGCCTTGTTTCGCAGCAGGCGCGACACGCGCGCGAGCGTCTTCAGGTGCTCACCGGTCGCCCGCTTGGGCGTGATGACCGCGAAGAGGATGTTCACCGCGAGCCCGTCGATGGCGGCGAACTCCACGCCCTCGGGCACGATGAGCAACGCGGCGAACTGGGTCTCGAGCTGCGGCAGCGCCCCGTGCGGGATGGCGACCCCCTCGCCGATCCCGGTGGACTGCAGCTGCTCGCGCTCGGTCAGCACGCGCTCGACGGTCTGTGGCTCGGCTCGCGCGCCCTGCGCGAGCAGCTGGGCCAGCGTCCGGATCGCTGCCGGCTTGTCCAGGGAGCGGTTGTCGCCGTTGTGGCGGACCGCCACCCGTTCTGCGGTGAGGAGTTCGCTGAGACGCATGGGGGCACGGACACTCTAGACCGAAGTCCCTGCCCACCGCACCCCCTCGCGGGAGCCCCCTGAGCTCCGCTCAGTCCTCGGGCACTTCGGGCAGGAGACGCTGGGACGCCCGCTCTCCTCCCTTCTTCTTGGCGGTGACGGCCTCCTTGGCCGAGAGGATCTGGCGCTCGATCTTGTCGATGACCTTGTCGATCGACGCGTACATGTCCTCGCTCGTCTCGTGCGCGTGAAAGCGGGCTCTCCCTGCGTGGATCTCGACCTCCACGCGGTGCAGCCGGTCCTGCTGGCAGCTCAGCGTGACCTGGCTCTTCATGGGATCCCGAAGAAAGCGTTGCATCTTGGAAACTTTGTCCGTCGCATAGCCCTTGACCGCATCCGTTGCATTCATGTGCCGGAACGTCACTGCGATGTTCATGAGGGCGCGCCTCCTGCCGATCCGTGGTTCGGTCTAGAAGCTCCTACCGACAAGCGGGCAGGGGGATTCCCCCGCCTCACTGAATCGTAACAGTCGCGTCTTGCTCGCCAAGGGTCGGCTTGCGCTTTCTGCGGAGGTCGCGCCGGGCAAACCTCGCGCCAACCCGCGCCAACCCGCGCGCAGAGCCCCCGGAGCCCGAAGCCAGGAGCCCGAGAATCAGGGGATCGTGTAGGCCTCGACCGCGCTGTCCATGAAGAGGGGGACGAGGACGCGGCCGCGCTTGGTGTCGTACCCGATGTCCGCGGGAGCCTTGAGGTCGGTCAGGGCCAGGGTCCAGTCGCTGCCCGGCTTGCCGTGGAAAACGCCGGAAGCCTCCCAGCTCGAGACGAGGTAGGACGCCGACGCGTCGCCCAGCGCGACGATGCCGTCGAGCATGCCCTTGGGGAGCTTCTGCGCGTCGGCCTTCTTGCCGGCCTTGTCGAGCGAGTAGACCTCCCCGGTACCGAAAGTGACCACCCACAGTTTGCCGTCCGCCTTGTCGCCCGACCAGAGCACGCCGTTCGGGTGGCCGAGGTCCTCGCCCTTGGCCAGCGTCTTGGCCTTGCCTTTGTCGACCACGTAGACCGCGTCGCTCTTGGTGGGGGCGGGGTTGCCCTTGTCGTCGAACTTGATGCCCGTGTCGGACACGTACACCTTGCCGTCCGGGCCCGAGGTGACGTCGTTCGCGAACGTGCAACCCGGCAGGGCGATGTCTGCCTTCGGCTTGCCGCTGTCGGCGTCGAACGTGCGGAGGCGCGTGATGTCGGCGACGTAGAGCGTGCCGTTGACGATGGCGCTGCCCTTGGGCGCGTCGAGCTTCACGCCGTTCTTGCCGGCCTCGATCCACTTCGCCTCGACCTTGCTGCCGTCGGGCGCCACGCGCGAGATGTACCCGTTGTTGTCCGTGGCCGTGGGGCTGCCGTTGATGTTGCTCACCAGGTACACGTCGTTCTTCGCGTCGTAGAGGACCGACTCCGGCGTGTTGAACCCTTGATCATGCAGCGAGAGCGCCGGCGTCGGCTTCGCGGGCGCGGCGGGCGCCGCAGGAGCCTCGGACGCGGCGGGCGCGGCGGACGCCGTCGGCGGGGGAGGCGGCTCGGGCATGGCGGTCGCCGTCGTCGGCGGCGGAGGCTGCGCGGGCGGCTCGTTGCCGCCGCACGCGGCGAGAGCGCCGAGGAGGAGAGGACCGAGACCGACGAGGAGCGTGGAGCCGAGCCGATTCATGGCGCCGGCCATTAGCACGATTCGTCGGGCGAAGGGGCTAGCCGGGCGCGATCTCGCTCAGGAGAAACGCGCGCGCCTTGCGCCAGTCGCGACGCACGGTGCGCACGTTCACGCCGAGCACCTCGGCGATCTCTTCTTCTTCGAGCCCCGCGAAGAGGCGGAACTCGACGACCTTCGCGAGCCGGCCGTCGAGCGCCGCCAGCTTGTCCAGCGCAGCGTCGATGGCGAGGAGCTCCTCGACGTTCGCGTCGACGCCGACGCGCGCGAGCGCCGACTCGGTCACCGGCGCGTGGCCGCCGCCGCGACGCTGCGCGCGGCGCCGGCGCCCGTAGTCGACGATGACCTGACGCATCGCCATCGCCGCGACCGCGAGGAAGTGCGAGCGGCTCTCGAAGCCGTCGCCCGCGCCGCGTTCCAGCTTCATCCACGCCTCGTGCACGAGCGCCGTCGTGTTGAGCGTCGGGCTGCTCGAGCGCCGAAGCTGCCGGTGCGCCAGGTCGTGCAGCACCTCGTAGACGGCCGCCGTCGTCGCCGGTTGCGCGGTCATCGCTGCGCGGCCTCCACCGCGTCGGCACGCGCGATCTCGGCCCGAGTCGCGAGCAGGTGCGGATGCGTGGGCCAGAGGATGCGCTCCTGCACGGCGAGCGCGCGAACGAGCTCGGCGCGTCCTTCGGCGGTGCGTCCCTCGTCGAGCAGCACCGACCCGAGGATCGACCGCGCGCGCGCCGGTCGCTGGTTGTCGCCCACGAACTCCAGATGCATCTCGACGGCGTGCCTCGCGTCGGCCTCCGCTTCCCCGAGCCGGCCCAGGCTCCGCAGTGCGATGGCCCTGTACTCGAGCGTGGCGGCGACGCTCTCGGAACGCTCCGCCAGCGACGTCCATTTCTCCAGGGCGCGGTCGATGAGCGCGAGTCCCTCCGCGGGGCGCCCGAGCATCACGAGCGCGCGGCCCCTGGCCTTCCACACGTTGGCGACGCTCCCGACCGACTCTCCGAGCACCCCGGTCAGGTCGTCGGCCACCCCCCGCAGGATTGGCTCGGCTTCGTCGGCGCGACCGGCCTCGACGAGGAAGTACCCGAGGTTGTAGCGCGTCATCAGGGTGTCGACGGATTTCGGTCCGGACACGTCGCTCATCACCGGGATGACCCGGCGCGTCGTCTCGATCGCCTCGTCGAGCTTGCCCCACTCTCCGAGCACGAGCGCGTCGTTGACCATGGCGGCCAGCGCTTCACCGGAGCGCTCGCCCTTGACCCGCCGATAGACCGCCACGCCTTGCGCCGACATCCGCGCCGCCCGCGGGAAGTCGCCGAGCATCCGGTAGAGGCCCCCGACGCCGAGGCACGCGTCCGCCGTGTCGAGGTCGTCCTCGCCGCGCCTCTCGCGCAGGATCGAGCAAGCCAGCTCGCCCGACCGCACGGCGTCGTCGATGTCCGTGCGCGAATCGGCCTCGATCTGGGACAGCAGGCGCAGACTCAGGCCCTCCTCCTCGCTGCGAGGGCCGAAGGCGGTGCGGGCGAGGGCGATCGCGCGCCGGGCATCGGGCTTCGCGTGGTCGTAGTCGCCGAGATTGAGCCACGTGCGGCCGAACGTACGCCACAG
Organism: Polyangiaceae bacterium; assembly: GCA_036393165.1. Classification (GTDB taxonomy): domain Bacteria; phylum Myxococcota_A; class Polyangia; order Polyangiales; family Polyangiaceae; genus Palsa-1150. Next base: position 7,440 of record DASVWO010000119.1, read on the forward strand.
CTTCGCCTGCACGTCGGGCCGGCCGGCGAGCTCCGTCTCCAGCCGCTCCTCGCCGCGCGCCAGGATGTCGCGCTCGGTCACGGCGCGGCCGTCGGACGGGTCGAAGCTCTGGAGCAGGGCGAGGAGGAATTCCTGCACCTGCTCGGCCCTGCGGGCTTCCTCGCGGGCGCGGTGCGCCTGCCAGAGCGTGCCGCCGAGGCCGGCGAGCACGATGGCGAGACCGAGCGCGGACGCGCTCACTGCCAGCCGGTGCCGACGCACGAAAGAGCGCAGGAGATACGTCGACGTCTCGCCGCGCGCGGTGACCGGGAGCCCCTCGAGGTGGCGCCGCACGTCGGAAGCGAACGTCTCGACCGAGGGATAGCGATCCTCCGGCGCGGCGCGCAGGGCCTTGAGGACGATCGCGTCGAGGTCGCCCCGGAGGCGGCGCCGCAGGGATGCTTCGTCGGCGTGCGTGCTGGGGCGCGATGGAGCGCCCTCGAGGATCGCGCGCTCGATCTCGCCGACCGACTTGTTGCCGCCACGGTAGGGGCGCACGCCGCAGAGCAGCTCGTGCAGGATGATGCCGAGCGCCCACACGTCGGTCGCCGTGGTCGCGGGTTCACCGCGCACCTGCTCCGGCGCCGCGTAGTCCGGGGTCATCGGCCGGTCGCCCGTGCGCGTGAGCGCCCCGGGTGCGTCGTCGTCCGCGTCGTGCTCGAGCAGCTTGGCGATGCCGAAGTCGAGGAGCTTGGGCTCACCGTCGGTGCCGACGAGCACGTTGCTCGGCTTGAGGTCGCGGTGCACGACGAGGTTGCGGTGCGCGAACTGCACGGCGTCGCACACCTTGGCGAAGAGCTGCAGCCGCTCGTCGACGCTCAGCCCCTTCGATGCACAGTGCTCGGTGAGCGAGAGGCCCTCGACGTACTCCATGGCGAGCCAGGGCGTGTCGTCCTCGGTCGTCCCGCCGTCGAGCAGTCGCGCGATGCGGGGGTGCGTCAGCCGCGCGAGGATCCGTCGTTCGAGGCGGAAGCGCGCCGCGAGCGCCTCCGCGTCGCCGCGCGCGTGCAGCAGCTTCACGGCGACCTTCTGCCGGAAGTCCGCCCCGGCGCGCTCCGCGGTCCACACCTCGCCCATGCCGCCCGTGCCCACGAGCGAGACGAGGCGGAACGGCCCGGCGAGCGTCCCCTCTCGCGAGCGATGCCTCGGCGAGGCGCCGGCTATCGCGCGCAACGCCGAGGGCATCAGCGCCCCGACGGGCGCATCGAGGACCACCCCGCTGCGGGCGTCGGCCTCGAGCAGCCTTCTCGCCTCGGCGCTCACCGCGGGGTCGGCCCCTGCGAGGAGCGATTCGCGGGCGGCCTGGGGCAGGTCGAAGCACTGGTCGACCAGATCCATCGCCGCCTGGAAGCGAGCTCTCGCCGGGTCACCCATGATTCACCTGCGGCGCCACCAGTCGTCGGACGTGTACTGCCCCGCCCTCATTCTGGGGTTCAACTTAACCCAAATGAGCGACCCGCACGCCCGATCGCGGGGGCGTGTCCTGTCGGCGCCTGGTTCTGCGTTTACCCATACATGAGCCGAACTGCGTGTTTTCTGGGGCTATCTTCGTCGCTTCTGCTCGTTCTCGTGGCAGCGTGCAACAGCGGCGGCGGTGGGCAAGGCAGCCCCGACGCGGGGGGCGGAGAGGCGTCGAGCAGCAGCTCGGGAGGCTCCTCGTCCGGATCGTCCTCCGGCGGGTCGAGCTCGTCATCGGGGTCCTCGTCAGGCTCGTCGTCGTCGTCGGGCTCGTCGTCCGGCGGCAGCAGCAGCGGTTCCATGACGACGCTCGCGACGAGCCCCGACCCGCAGTTCCTCGCCGTCGACTCGAAGAACGTCTACTGGACCGACCTCGGGTCGAGCAGCGGCGGCAGCGCCCCGACCGGCAGCGTCTTCTCGGTCCCGATCGCGGGCGGCACGGTCACGACGCTCGCGACGGGCCTGTACTCGCCCGGGGGGATCGCGGTCGACGCCACCGACGTCTACTGGGTCGACTTCGGCGTGGTCAATCCGCCGGGCGACGTCATGAAGGTCCCCATCGGCGGGGGCACGCCCGTGACGCTCGCGACGGCGAGCAGCAACGGCACCCCGTGGCACCTCGCGATCGATGCAAACAACGTGTACTGGACCGACTTCGGCGCCGCCTGGCAGATGCCCAAGAGCGGAGGGACGCCCATCATGCTCGGGCAGGGGTCACTGACCAGCGGCATCGCGGTCGACTCGAGCTACGTCTACTGGGCGAGCGAGACCGGCGACGTCGACGCCGGGCCCCTGAACAGCGGAAGCATCATGAAGACGCCGATCGGTGGGGGCACCACGGTGGAGATCGCGACGAGCCAGAACATCCCGCTCGGCGTGCAGGTCGACGCCACGAGCGTCTACTGGGTGAACCAGGGCGACACGACGATGGCCGACGGCATGGTGATGAAGGCGCCCCTGTCGGGCGGCTCTCCGGTGACGCTCGCGACGGGGCAGGACATCGTCTTCGACCTCGCGCTCGACGGGACCACAGTCTACTGGAACGACTGGGGCAACCAGACCGTGAACCCGCCGAAGATCACGGGGGGTCTCTACAGCATCCCGCTCGGAGGAGGGACGCCGACGACGATCGCGACGCAGGTGCAGCCCTACGACGTCGTCGTGGACGGGACGAGCCTCTACGCCTCCCTCAACTTCGCGGTCCCGAGCCACGGCACCATCGTGAAGATCACGCCCAAGTAGCGCTTGTCCTCCCAGGGGCCGGTCCTGCGTGAGTCCATGGCAGGGAGGATTTCCATGCGCTCTTTTCGTGTCTTGGCGCTCGCGGCTTCGGCCCTTGCAGCGCTCACGGCTTGCTCGAGCAACTCGAGCCAGGGTTCCTCGGCGGGCGGAGCCGTGGCGAGCTCCATCCCCTTCGCCGGTCCGGACGTGGCCCTGCCCTCCGGCGCCGTCCTGCAGCCGGACGTCGTCACAGTCCACGGTGGCGCGTCCGCGCTCGCGGGGGTCTCGGCGGACCACGGCGTGTGGACGCTGAAGAAGAGCGCCGGCGGTGTGTCCCAGATCGCGCCCGGCAAGGTCGTGCTCATCGCGGGGCTCGACTGCGCGCGCGCCACGGCGGTGCAGGACAACGGATCGACGATCGACGTCACGGTGGAGCCGGTCAGTCTCACCGACGTGTTCCAAGAGGCGGACTTCGCGTGGAACGACGCGATGCTGGACATGTCGCAGGGCTATCTGGGACGGGTGCCCTACGGCACCGTGGTCGCCGGCGAGCAGACGCCGGATGCCGGAGCGGACGGAGGAGGCGACGGAGGGCTCAGCATGGGGCTGCGCCTCCAGGACGACCGCGGGATGGGAACCAGCGTCTCGCTCACGATCGGCCACTGGACCGTCTCCGGTGGCTTCTCCACCAGCGCGTCCGGCGCGGACGAGTCCGTGACGCTGACGTGGAATCCATCGTCCGGCGGGTCGAATCCGCCGATGCCGGGTGACCCGGCCCAGACCCTCGGCGGGATCAACGTCGGCGTCGTCCTCAAGATGCACGTCGCGAGCGTCCAGGGGTCCTCGGGAGCGGTCGCCGTGCACGGCGGGGCGCTCACGAACGGGAGCCTCAACGCTCCGGTCGGCGGCTCCGTCGACCTGAGCGCGCAGGTCGGCACGCCGATGGGCGCGCAGTTCCCCAAGCAGGCGCTGCTCAAGCTGCCCCTGTCCATCGAGTGGCCCATCTTCTGGGGCCCCGTGCCGTTCTACATCTCCGTGCAGGCGAACCTGCTGATCCAGCCGTCGCTGTCGACTGCCAATGCGACGCTCGGCGTGTCGAGCCACATCGATTTCGGGGGCAACTCGGGGATCACGTTCAGCAACGGCAGCGTCTCGGGGACGTCGTCTCCCACCGCGATGCCTCCGGACAATCCGCTGAACAACCTCATGGCGCCGCCCTCGCTCGGGACGCAGGCGATGGTCGTCGCGGTGGAAGCGCCGAGGGTGGGCTTCGGCATCGGGACGCAGGCGTTCGGCCTGGGCATCAAGGCCGGGCCGTTCGTGGACATCGTGAACTCCTTCGGGATCACGGTCGCGAGCTCGATGGCGCTCGTCCCGTGCCAGTCGATCAGCTGGGACTTCACCTCCCAGGGCGGCGTGGAGTTCAAGCTGCCGGGTGGCCTGGGCGTGACGAAGACCGTCGACATCAGCCCGCCGACGCACTCCGCGCTCTGGTACGCGCCCGGGGTCGCCGCGTGCAAACCGTGAGGGCGGCGGCGGCGCTCCTCGCCGCCACGGTCGCGTGCGGATCGAGCAGCGGCGGATCGGCGGCGCCCTGCGCCGTCGACGCGGGCGCGACCTTCGACGTGAGCGTGGACACGGCTCTGGTGGACACGGGTGTGGACGCGGGCCTCGTGTGCGAGGGCGGGTCGATTCCGTCGATGGGGCAGTGCATGAACGTCGCGGGCAGCCTCGCGGGGCTGCGCTGGGAGCTGCCGTGCACGATGGCGGGGGGGACGTTCTGCCCGACCATCGTCGACGGCGGCGACGTGCAGGTGGTCTCGGCCACGCTCGGAGGCGCGCCCGGGCAGACGTACGCCGTGACGCTGCGCTTCCGCGGCGTCGTCGAGATGAAGACGTACCTCGACGGCGACGCCGGCGAGCCGCAGAACGTCGGCGCCAGGGGCCTCGCGAACGCCCAGTTCTTCGTCTCGGGCGGGGTCCCGAGCGGGAACGACAGCTACAACGTCTACGAGCTTCAGGTCAGCGATCCGCCGGGCGTCTACTTCATGAACTCGGGCGTGTCGAACGTCGCCAACACCTGGTGGCTCGACTACACGGCGACGATCGCGATGAAGATGGGGGCGACCGTCACGATGACGGCGGACGCCATCGACAAGAGTCAGGTCTCGAACCTGAACGGCGTGGACGGCGGCCCGGTGATCGTGCCGGGCGTGCCGCCCTTCCCGCAGGCGTACGACGGTCAGTTCATCCAGATGGACGTCGTGTCCGTGGTGGAGATGCCATGAACCGCATCGCGTGGCTCCTGCTGCTGGGACCCGCCGCCGGCGTCGTGGGAATGGCTGTCGCGTGCGGCTCGAGCGGCAACGGATCGGCCGCGCCCTGCACCTTCGATGCGGCTGCGAGCTTCGATGCGAACGGGGACACGGGCCCGGGCCCGGGCACCGACGCCGGGCTCGCGTGCGAGGCCGGGTCGATTCCCTCGATGGGGCAGTGCATGAACGTCGCGGGCACCCTGGCGGGCCTCCGCTGGGAGTTGCCGTGCACGATGCCGGGCTCGCCCTACTGCCCGACCGAGTTCGACGGCGGCGACGTCCAGGTCGTCTCGACGACGCTCGGCGGGGCGGCGGGCCAGACGTACGCCGTGACGCTGCACTTCCGCGGCGTCGTCGAGATGAAGGCGTACTTCGGGGACGACGCCGGCGGGCCGCGGAATGCGGGAGCCGTGGGCCTCGCCCATGCGCAGTTCTTCGTGTCGGGCGGCGTCGACGATGGAGACGGCGCCAACCTCTACGAGCTGGCGGTGAGCGATCCGCCGGGCGTGTACTTCCTGAACTCCGCCGTGCCGTTCGGCAGCAACGTCTGGTGGCTCGACTACGAAGCAACCGTCCCGATGAAGTCCGGGGCGACCGTCACGTTGACGGCGAACGCCAAGGATTCTCTCGAGACAGCGAACATCAATGGCATCGACGGCGGTCCGGTCTTCGTGCCGGGCGTGCCGCCGTACCCGAGCGCGTTCGACGGTCAGTTCATCCAGATGGACGTGGTCTCGGTGGTCGTGATGCCGTGAGTCGCCGTCGATCGCGCGCGCGTCCGGCTCGATCGCGGGCATGTCCGACACGATCGCGCGCGTGATCGACCGAGACGCACGCGCGTCTCGACGAGACACGCGCGTGATCGATGCAGACACGGGCGCGATCGACACGGACGCACGCGTGATCGACCGGGACATGCATGCGTCTCGCGAGCCCCGCGTCCCCGGCGGCGCCCACGGCGACGACCCCCAAGTCGTCGTAGCGGCGGGACGGCGCCCGGCCTGGAGTCACGCCCTGGCCGGGCCGCTGTCTTTCCACGGGCTCGCGCCCTGTCGGACCGAGCTTCTGCGTGAACCCTCCCCCGGCTCCTCCGACACCCTCCAGATGCACTGCATGTAGCGCGCGATCAGAACAGCTTCTTGCGCTTGCTCGACGAGAGGATGCCGAGCATCTCGCGGTACTTCGCGACGGTGCGGCGGGCGATCTGGATGCCGTCGCGCTTCGCGAGGAGCTCGACGATCTGCTGATCCGAGAGGGGGTTCTGCTTGTCCTCCTCCTCGATGATCTTCTTGATCGCCTGCTTGACGCTCTCGCTCGCGATGTCCTCTTCGGAGACGCGGCGGATCGACGAGTTGAAGAAGTACTTCAGCTCGAAGAGGCCCTGCGGCGTGTGGACGTACTTGTTCGTCGTCACGCGGCTGATCGTCGACTCGTGCATGCCGACCGACTCGGCGACGTCGCGCAGGATCATCGGCTTGAGGTACGCGACGCCCTTCTCGAAGAAGTCGCGCTGCTTGTCGACGATGCACTCGGTCACGCGGATGATCGTCTTCCGCCGCTGCTCGATCGCGCGGATGAGCCACTGCGCGTTGCGCAGCTTCTCGCCGATGAACTCCTTGGCCTGCGGATCCTTCAGCAGCTGCTTGGTGAGCGCCTCGTTGATGTAGAGGCGCTGCACGCCGCGGTCGTTGTCCGAGACGACGAACTTCTCGCCGTCCTTGATGACGTAGACGTCCGGCGTGATCGCGATCGTCTTGTCGTCCGTCTCGGTGAAGTTGCGCGCCGGGCGGCTCTCGAGCTTCTGGATCTGCTTGACCGCCTCGTACACCTCTTCGACCGTCACCTTCAGGTCGCGCGCGATGGCCTGGTAGTTGTGCTTCTCCAGGTTGTGCAGGTGCTTCTCGACGATCGCGAGCTCGAGGTCGTCGTACCCGTAGACCTCGGCCTGTACGTGCAGGCATTCCTGCAGCGACCGCGCGCACACGCCGCACGGATCCCACTCCTGCATCTCGCGCAGCACCGTCTCGGCGTCCTCGGGGTCGAGCTCCGCCTCGCGCGCGAGGTCCTCGATGGTCAAATCCGGCGTTTTCTCGCCGTTCTCGCGCTCGGTGCCCTTGAGATCGAGGAACCCGTTCTCGTCGAGGTTCCCGAGCACGAGCTCCGCGAAGCGCCGCTCGTTGTCGAGGAAGTCGCTCATCTGCAGCTGCCAGCGCAGGTGGTCCACCAGGGACTGCGTCTTGGTCAGGTTCTGCTCGATCGGCGGCAGCTCCTCGTATCCGCCACGGCTGCTCGGCAGAGGCTGCTGCAGGGTGCGGTTCTCGAGGAACTGCTCCCAGTCGATCTCCTGCACCCGCTTGTCGTCGGCCCTCTTCTCGAGGTCCGAGACTTCCATCTTCTCCGCCGTCATGGCCGGGGCGTCCGGCTCCCGGGGCTGGATGTCGACCGGGACCTCCCCGTTCTTGGCGTCGCCGTTGTTGCGGGCGCGCGGGTCGACTTCCTCGTCGGCGAGCACGGGGTTCGCATCGAGTTCCTTGCGGATCTCGTCGATCAGCTCGAGCCGCGAGAGCTGGAGCAGGCGGATGGCCTGCTGCAGCTGAGGCGTCATGACGAGCTGCTGGCTCAACTTGAGCTGTTGCTTGATCTCCATCGGGGCTCGTCTCCCGTAAGAACTAACACCCTCGGCGCAGAACGGCAGCCCCGAACCGGCGATTTTCGTGCCACCTGCTGAAATCGCTTGAAATGCCCTGGAGTGCGAATCACATAACGGGTTTCACGTAGACGGGTGCTCGAGCGTGCCGAGATACCGTCCGCGCACCAGCGGGTCGTCGGGGAACGAGGCTGCCGGGGCGCTGGTGGCGATGGCCCCGTCGAGCAGAAGGACGGCCCGGGTGCAGACGCGCAGGGCCTCGGCGACGTGGTGGTCGGCCAGCAGGACGGCGGCGCCCGCCTTCGCCAGCTCCGAGAGGAGGGACCCCAGGTGGGCGGCGCCGGCCGGGTCGACCCCGGCGAACGGTTCGTCGCACACGAGGATGCGGGGGGAGCGGGTGATGGCACGGCTCAGCTCGAGCCGGCGTCGCTCGCCGCCGGACAGCTCTCCTGCGCGCACGTCGAGGCGGTGGTCGAGCCCGACGCGCTGCGCCTCGTCGTGCGGGTCGGCGGCGGGCAGGTGCGCGATGCGCCGGTAGGCCACGAGGTTCTCGCGCACCGTGAGGTCCCAGAGGACGCTGGGGCCCTGGGGCACGTAGCCCACACCCGCGCGCGCCCGCTGCCAGAGAGGCCAGGGGGTCACGTCCTCTGACCCCAGGAGCACGCGCCCCTCGTCGGCGGGCGACTCGCCCACCAGCACGCGGAAGAGGGTCGACTTGCCCGCGCCCGACGGACCGAGGACGCCCACGACCTCGCCGGGCGACGCGTCGAGGTCGACGCCGCGAAGGATCGCCTTGCCGCCGCGCACCACGCGAATGCCGCTGCACGCGATGGTCGGCGCCGGCAACTACGGCCCCTTCGCGACCGGGATCGAGCCCTTCACCTGCGTGAGGGACACCTTCGCCGTCGGGATCTCGATGCGCGCCGTGTCGGCCGTGAGCCACCCCTGGCCGCGCGTGAGCTTCACGCCGCCGCGAAGGTCGAGCACCTGCTTCGTGAGATCGAGCTCCGCCGAGGGCGCCTCGGCGTGAACGCCGCGCACGTCGGCGGTGACGCCGCCGGACGCCTTGGCCCACGTCATGTGGGGCGTCTGGTCGAAGCGCAGGTCGACGTGCGGGCAGGAGACGACGAGGTCGCCCTTCGAGAGGGTCACCTTGCCCGTGAGGGTCGCCTCGCCCGCGAGGATGTCGATGTCCAGCCGGTCGGCCTGGAGGGAGACCGCCGTGTCGCCGCCGAGGAGCGTCTCTGCCGAGGCGTGCGGCGCCGGCGCGAGCAGCGCGAGGAGGGCGAAGGGGAGCGCGATGAAGCGGCGCATCGTGAGAGGAGTGTACCCCGATTGGTCTAGCGTTCGAGTCCGCACTCTTCGAGCGTGCGGCACTCAATCCAGCGACGCTGCTAGTGCGTGAAGCTCCCGCAGGACGCCCTGGGCGCCGTCCTGCGGGGCCGGCGCGACCGACTGGGCGAAGAGCTGCTCGACTAGGGTGGCGATGGCGGCGCGCGACAGGGGCACGAGGAGCGATTCGACGTCGGGGCCGGAGGCCGAGGCCGCGGCGCGGACGAGGGTCCTGGCGACCGGGGCGAGCTGGGCCGGGGTGAGCGACGCTTCGGGCGCGAGCCCCGCGAGGGAGCGTGCCAGCGGCGCGGCCAGCGTGGCGATGGCGCGGTCGATGCGGTAGCGCGCGAGCACCGGGTCTCCCTCGGCGGCGTCGCGGTCGCGGCCGACGAAGACGAGCGCCATGTCGGCCGCCCATCGATCCGCGTGGGGCCGCAGGGCCGACGCGAGCTCTCCGGCGAGCGTGTCCTGGGTGCGCTCGATCCGGGACGCGAGCTTCGCCACCTGGCGCGCCGCCGCCGCGCGCTCCTCGTCGGCGGCGCGCTGTCGCTCGACGTCGCGCGCCGCCTGCGACGCGAGGCGCGACACGATGCGCGAGGCCCGCCGGCGCAGCGCGCGCTCCTTGAGGTCCGGTGCGCGCGCCACGATGCGCTCGTCGAGCAGCGACTGGACCGCGGCCCACCCCGAGTCGGCGAGCGCGGTCGCGTCGCCCAGCCTGCCCGCGAGCGCGCGCTTCGCGCTGAGCGCCAGTGGCGGAGCGAGCGAGGGCAGGCCCGTCTCGGCGAGCGCCTCGTCGACCGCGCCCATGACGCGCGCGAGCCCCGTCGCGTCGAGGCGGTCCGCCTTGTTCACGAGCATCTGCAGCGGCAGCCGCGCGCGCTTCGCCTCCTCGAGCACCTCGCGCTCGCTCTGCTTCATCGCCTGCGTCGCGTCGAGGAGCCACACGGCCACGTCGGCCTCCTCGAACGCCCCGCGCGCGACGGCCACGTGCTGCGGGTCGGGCGCGTTGAAGCCCGGGGTGTCGAGGATCTCGACGCGCACGAGGAAGGGCAGGGGCATCAGGAGCTCCACGCGTCTCACGGCGCTCGCGTCGAGCGGCTTGAGCGTCGCGCGGAGCTCGGGCAGCGGCACGATGCGCTCGGGCGGCTCGTGCCCGTGGGTGAAGAAGATGCGCGCGATGGGGTCCGGCGCCCAGCGCAGGTGGTGCAGCGTGGCGGTCGTCGGCAGCACGCCGGTCGGCGCGACGTCGGCGCCGATGAGCGCGTTGATGAGGGTGCTCTTTCCCGCGTTGAACTCGCCGACGATCGCGAGGCGCACCGGGCGCGATCGCTCCGCCGCGAGCTCGGCGACGGCCGCGACGCTCTCGAGGTCCGCCATCTCGCGCGCGTGCGCGTCGAGCCGCGCGAGCACCTGGTCCCACTGCGCCTGCGACCCGTCCGCCGGCACGAGCGCGCGCGCCGCGTCCTCGGCGATCGCGTCCGCCCAGGGGGCCAGGCGCGGGTGGCGCACGCGCACCACGTCGTCGAGCGTGCCCGACGCCACGAGGCGCGCGTCGGCGACGAGCGCGTCGCCCTCGTCGGCGGACGTCGCCCGGAGCGCCGCCTCGAGCGCCTCGCGGTCGCGGTCGTCGATCGCCGCGTCCAGCAGCGCGCGCGTCGCCGCCCCGTCGCCCGCCTGCACCGCATCGCGAAGCGCCCGCCGCGCGGCCTCGCGCGCGCCCTCGGCGCGGGCGAAGGCGGCCCTCCATCGCGCGTAGTCCTGCTCGCCCTTCGCGTCGACCACGCTGCGCACGCGCGCGCGCACCTGCGGGTCGCTCGGCAGGTGCGCGAGCGCCGACGACAGCGCCTCGCTCGCCCCCGGCGCGTCGAGCACCATCGCGCGCACCAGCGGACCGAACGCGTCCGGGTCGCCGAGCGTCGCCAGCGCCTGGCCGCGCACGAGCGCCGCGCGCCCGTCGGTCGCGGGGAGCTCCACGCGATCCATCAGCGCCTTGGCCGCGCGAGCGTCCCCGCGCAGCAGCCGCGCCTCGGCCCGCCGCGCCGCCACGCTGGCGGCCTTGTCGTCGGCCGCGCGGTCGAGCCACAGCTCGGCGCGCGCGCCGTCCCCTTGCGCGAGGTCCAGGTCCGCCAGCTCCAGCAGCGCCTCGCGGCGCGCCTCGCTCCCGCTCTCGGCCACCCCGAGCCCGCGCACGAACGCGTCGCGCACGTCCTCGCTGGGGGCGTTCGTCGCCCGCCGGGCGCGCCCGAGGCGCACCCACACCTCGGCGCTCGAGGGCGCGCGGCGCGCGAGGTCCTCGAGCGTCATCGCCAGCTCCGCGTCGAGGTGCGCCGCCTCGCACGCGTCCGCGAGCAGCGCGAGCCCGATCGGCGACTCCGGCGCCCGCGCGAGCACCCGGTGCGCCGACGCCCGTGCGCGCATCGCGTCGCCGATCGCGAGCGCCTCCTGCCCCTCGCGCAGGTCCTCGTCGGCCCCCGCGAGGACGATCTCGACCTTCCCGATCCAGCGGCCGATCACGTCCCCGAGGCGCATCGGCGACGGAGCCTAGCGCATCGGCGTCTGGTGGCGCTTCGCGCCGGGGGCTACTTGCAGACGTTGGTCTGGCAGGTGAGGCCGGTCTGGCAGTCGGTGTTCGCCGTGCAGGTCTGGCTGGTGAAGTGCGCGCGCTCGCCGGCGAACTGGATGAACGACGAGTACGCGTCCTTGTCGCCCGTCGACTGGCTCGCCGGCACCTTGTTGCCCGCGCCGAGCGACAGCGGGCTCACCGTGCCGCTCGCGGGCACGTCGGGCTGCTGCGGATTGACGACGTCGAGGCAGAGGATGGCGGGCGCCTTGCAACCGCCGACGAGCACGTCGAGCAGCGAGTTGCAGTTCGGTCCGACCGGCATGCCCATGCCGCAGTACGTGTAGCTGTGCGACTGGGAGCACGACGCCGAGCACGCGGTCGCCCCGGTCGTGAGCACCTGCGGGACCGGGATCTGCGCGAGCGACTCGACGGTGATGTTGCCGCAGAGGCCCTGGCCCGTGCCGTTGCCGGTGATGTCCTGGAACACCGTCAAGCCGCTGGCGAGCTGCGACGGGGGCGGCGCCGGAGTGTTCGGCGCCGGCGTGCCGTCGATGGTCGCCGCGATCTGCGCGGCGCGCATCTCGAGCAACGCCGGGCTGCCGCCGAGAATGAGGTTGAGCGACACGTCGCTCGGCCCGCCGGTGAGCTGTCGCGCTGCCACCGCCCCGTTCGTCAGCACGCCCGTCGGCAAGCCGTTCATCACCGTGGACGCCGCGGCGAGGAACCACCAGTCGATGGGCTGGTTGGTCGCGCTCGTGCCGGTCCACGTGCCCTTCGCCGGATCGAGGATCGCGCTCATGACGCCGATGCTGAACCCCGTCGCCGACACGCCCGTGAGGTCCGACAGACCCAGGAACTGCGTCATCACGTTGGTCGTGGCGGCGTTCACGTCGGTGGCGAGCGTCGAGTTGAGCTGGTTGATCGCGGTGGACGTGAGCGACTGCGTCCCCAGGCGGTTCGTCGCCGGCGTGCAGAACGCGGGCGCCTTGCTGCCCGAGATGGCCACGGTGGTCATGCGCGTGATGACCTCGTAGTTGCACTTCGAATCGCAGCCATCGAGGTCGCGCGTGTTGCCGTCGTCGCACTGCTCGGTGCCCTCGATCGTCCCGTTGCCGCAGACCGCCGCGAGGTGGCACATCGAGTCGCAGGTGGTGCCGTTCGGCGGATCGCACGTCTCGCCGCGGCTCGGGTCCACGCAGCCGTCGCCGCAGACGGACGCGTTGCAGTTGCCCATGCCGTCGCACAGGCCGTTCGTGCACATCGCGCACTTGGCGGCGTCGGTGCCCGCCTGGCACTTCTGCACGTTCTGCCCCATCACGGTCGCCATCACGCACGTCGGCGTGCCGGTGCAGATGGTGCCGCCCGTGCAGTCGGCGGCGGTCTGGCAGTCGAACTGGCACGCCGCGTTGCACCCGAGCCCCATGCCGTTGCTCGCGCCGAGGTCGCACTGCTCGCCCGCGTCGATCACGCCGTTGCCGCAGTTGGGCGAGGTGCACACGCCGTTCAGACACGTCAGGTTGGTCCCGCACGAGGTGCCGTTCATCTCGGGCGTGCCTGGGTTGCACTTCTGGCCCATGTCGCCGTTCGGGCCCGTGACCGAGTTGCACGTCTCCAGGCCGTTGCACGGATTCTTGTCGTCGCAGCTGTTGGGGCTCGTGGTGCACGAGAACTGGCAGTTCGGCTCGCAGCCGGAGCCGTGCACGTTCTTGCCCATGCCGAAGTCGCACTGCTCCCCGGTGCTGACGACGCCGTCGCCGCACGTGACGGGCCCGCACATCCCGTTGTCGCAGATGAGGTTCGAGCCGCAGGCGGTGCCGTTCATGACCGGCATGCCGGGCGTGCACTTGTGCGTCGTGTCGTTGCACGTGCCCATGCCGACGCACGCGTTGGTGGACTTGCAATCGCGCGTCGGGTCGGAGCTCAGACAGCTGAACTTGCAGTCGGTGTCGCAGCCGTCGCCGTTGGTCGAGTTGCCGTCGTCGCACTCCTCGCCCGGCTCCACGACGCCGTCGCCGCATGCGGCGGCGGAGCAGTTGCCGTTCACGCAGTACTTCATGGGCGCGCACATCGCGCCGGCGTCGAGCGCCGTCCCGCCCACGCACGTGTGATTCGACGAGCACGTCTGCATGCCCATGCACGGATTGTTGCTGGCGCAGTCGCGCTTCGGGTCCGTCGCGACGCACGTCCACGTGCAGTCGCTCTGGCAGCCCTTGCCGGCGCCGTTGTTGGTGACGCCGAGATCGCACTCCTCGGGCGGCTCGACGACGCCGTCGCCGCACACCTGCTTCATCGTCCCGTCGACGCCGCCGTCGTCGCCTGCTTCGCTTCCGCCGTCGTCGCCCGTGGCAGGTGCGGTCCCGTTGCTGCCTCCGCAGCCGACGTAGAACACGGCGACCAGCGAGCCGAGGATCAGAGCGACGAAGAAACGAGCGAGGGTGGATCGAGGCGTCACGATGCAGTCCTTCCGCGAGCCGCGCGTCCGCCGCGGCGGCGGCGCAGTCTACGCCGATTCAGCGCCTCGCGCGTCCCCCCATCTTCTCGTCGTCCGCTGGGTCGCTCTCGGCTGCCGCCGCGCGGTCGTCGGCCCGGGCAGCGGAGGGGATCCCCTCGAGCGCCGCGTTCCGGAGCCTCTCGATCTGCCGGGCGGTCTCGGCCGCGTCGCTCACGCCGATCTGGACGCGCCGCTCGCGGCCCTCCTCCTCGTACGTGAGCTCCAGCACCTTGCCCGCGGAGGTGGCGACGTAGGCCCACGTGCCGTCGCGCGCTCGCTTGATCCCCCAGCCGCCGAACTTGGTCCACTCGTAGTCGACGACGCGGCAAGCGCGGATGCTCGGGATGGGGATGGTGGGCCCCCAGAGTCCGTAGCGCACGTGCACGGCGTGCTCGGTGACCACCGTGCGCAGCACGCCGAAGACGATGCCGAGCGTGGCGAGGAGCAGCCCGAGCGCCACCATCCCGCCGACGACCAGGGGCAGTGCCTCCGGCGGCACGGGCTTCGACGCGCTCGCGTTCGCGAAGGCGATGTAGACGGCGATGGCGATCGTGAAGAGCGACGGCGCGGCGAGCATCACCGCCATGGACCGCGAGACCACCTTGTCGCGCCGAACGACGCGCGCGCCGTCGTGCATCTCGGCCGCCTCGAACGCGTCGTGCTCGCCCGCCACGCCCCGAGGACATGCCCCGGAAGCCCCGGTGTCAATGCGTCAGTCGCCGCCCCAGCCGGCGTCCGGGATGCCCCCCGCGTCGACGCAGTCGCCGATGGCGCACGACCACGTGCCCGAGGGGTCGCAGGTGCAGTAGACGCCGCCGCAGCCGGAGTCGAACGTGTAGTCGCACTCCTCGTTGAAAGACGAGCACGCGTCGCCGTTCTGCGGCGGCCCTGGCGGGCACGAAGGCGGCGGGCACGGAGGCGACACGCAGCTCCACGCGTACGCTCCTCCGTCGGCGCCGTACGGCACGCAGGTGCACGACGAGCCGCACGTGCCGCCACCGCCGCCGCCGCTCGCGTAGTCGCACGTCATCCCGGGCGCGTCGCACGGCAGGTCCTGCGGCCACTGCGCCGGGCACGCCGGCGGCGGGCAATCGCTCACCGCGCACTCCCACTGGCCCGACAGGCTGCACGAGCAGGACGTCTCGCCGCAGCCGCTGCCGTAGTTGCACTGCTCGCCGTAGGAGCACGAGCCCTCGCCGGGCTGGGGCGGGCACACGCCGCCGCCGCTGCTGCTGCTGGAGCCGCCACTGCTGCTGCTCGACCCGCCGCTCCCGCTGCCGCTCGAGCTGCTGCTGCCGCCGCTGGAGCCACCGCTGCTGCTGCTCGATCCGCCGTCGTCCCCCGCGTCACCGAGGTCGCCGCCGCCGAACGACTTGCCGCCGCACCCGCTGCTCGCGAGGCTCGCGAGCGCAGCGCACGCCAGGATCACCGTCCACGTCGTTCGCATGGCTCACTCCACCCATCCCGAGTCGGGCGGAGGAGCGCCCGCGTCGCAGAAGCCGCCGTAGGCGCACGACCAGATGCCCGACGGATCGCACTCGCACGTCTCGCCCGAGCAAGCGCCCGCGTCGTCGGGGTAGTAGCAGTACGTTCCGAGCTCGCTGCACGCCGTTCCTTCCTGCGGCGCGTAGGGCGGGCACACCGGCGGCGGGCACGGGTCGGCGTAGCACTCCCACAGGGCCCCGCCGTCGTAGCCCTGGCACGTACAAGTCTCGCCGCAGTTGCCGCCGTTCGAGCCGTAGTTGCACGTCTCGCCCGCGTAGTCGCACGACGTGCCGCTGTAGGGCGGACCAGGGGGGCACTCGGGAGGCGGGCAGACGGGGGAGATGCACTGCCAGTTGCCCGAGGTGTCGCACGAGCAGAACTGGGCGCTGCAGCCGCTGCCGTAGTTGCACTGCTCGCCGTACGAGCACGAGCCCTCGCCGGGCACGGGCGGGCACACGCCGCCGCCGCTGCTGCTCGAACCGCCGCTGCTCCCTCCCGAGCTTCCACCGCTGCTGCTGCTCGAGCTGATGCCGCTGCTGCTGCCGGAGCTGCCACCGGAGCTGCCCCCGCTGCTGCTGGAGGAGCTGATGCCGCTGCTCGATCCGCTGCTGCCGCCGCTGGAGCCACCGCTGGATCCGCCGCTGCTGCTGCTGGAGCCGCCGTCGTCGCCGTCGCCGCCGGGACCGCCGACGAAGCGGCCGCCGCACGCCGAGCCGGCGACGGCGACGGCGAGCGACGCGAGGAAGGGGATAAGGAAGGAAGCACGCAGGGGGAAGGAGGGACTCATCTCTCGACTCTGGACGCCCGCATGAGCCATCGGCGTGCCAGCGGCGGAATCGTGCTTCCCCCGCGGAATCCGCGGCATTCGCGGCTTCCACGCGTGTCACGTTGCGCCACTCGGGACCGGGGCGCCCTGCGGGGGGTCACTCCTCGATCTCGCGTTCCAGCAGCCCGCGGAGCACCTCGGGACGGCGGCGCAGGATCATGACCTTCTCGCGGTCCACGACGACCAGGCCGGGCGGGCTCTTTCGCGGCTTGCGCAC
Source organism: Polyangiaceae bacterium (assembly GCA_036393165.1). Taxonomy (GTDB): domain Bacteria; phylum Myxococcota_A; class Polyangia; order Polyangiales; family Polyangiaceae; genus Palsa-1150. The sequence goes on from DASVWO010000119.1 coordinate 24,034, forward strand.
GTAGCGGCGCGGGGTGTGCTGGACCTCCACGAGGTCCTCGTCGCGCGCGTCCGAGAAGTGCGCCGCCAGGTGCGCCGCCTCGGCGAGCACCTCGGGCGGGCAGACGGCGCCCTTCGCGAGCGGCACCACGACGTGCGACCCCTTGCGGTTCTTCGCGTGCAGCCACAGGTCGCGCGGGCGCGCCACGTGCAGCGTCAGCTCGTCGTTCTTCTCCGCGTTGCGACCCACGAGGATGCGCGCCCCCGAGGAAGCGAGGAAGGTGCGGTACGGAGGCTTGGCCTGGTCCCGCTTGCGCTTCGCCGGCGCCGACGATGTCTGCGCGGCGGGTGCCTTGAAGTCCCGAGGCGCCGCCGCGCGCGCGCGGGCCGCGAGCGATTCGAGGTCGGGCTCCTCCGCCGTCGCCAGCTCCGTCGCGATCGCTTCGAGCTCCGCGTGCACGCGCTCCGCCGCCTGCAGGCGCTCCATCGAGATGCGCGCGCCCTCCTTGAGCCGGCGCGCCCGCTGGAACATCGCGTCCACCTGCTGCTGCGCGCCCTTGGCCGGATCGAGCTCGAGCACCACCTCGCGCGGCTCGCCGCTGCCGCTGCCACTCGACCAATCCGTCGCCACGAGGCGCGTCGTCCCCCGCCGCGCCCGCGCCGCCTCAGCCACGAAAAGCCGCGCCTTCTGCGCCAGCGCGTCGGCCTCCCCGGCGCGGTCGAGGTCCCCGCGCACCGCGTTGATGCGTCGCGTGATTCGCGCCTGGGCCCTGGCCAGTGCCCTTGCCAGGGCCTCGCGCTCGGCGGCGGCTTCCGGCGCGTCCATCGCCCGGCCGTGCGATAGCATGAGACTGCGGTGAACCGGCGTAGCTTCCCGACCGGGCAATCGAACAGCGCGCTGCTCAAGGCGATGCTGCGCACGCTCGCGGCCGAGAAGGGACAGCCCGTGGCCGAGACGTGGCTGCGCGGCATCCGGATGGTGCGCGACGATCTGGAGGACGAGACGCGCATGGTGCCGCTCTCGGCCCTGCACCGCGCGCTCGCCTCGTTCGCCGAGGCCGCGTCGCGCGAGGCGATCCCGCGCATGTGGCGGCACCTCGTCGCGACGGACAACCTGGGCATCTGGGTGCGCGTGCTTCGCGGCACGTCGTCGCCGGCCGAGGCCTTCGCGCGGCTCGACTCCGCCGACAGCGAGTACGCGCGCACGACGCGCTGGGAGACGCTCGCCACGCGTCGCGGCTGGTGGCGCGGGCGCGTGAGCATCGCGCACGATCCGGCCATCGAGGAGGACGGCCTGCTCGCGCTCGCGCGCCTCGCGGAGCTGACGGCGGTGCCGGCGCTCTTCGGCTACGAGGACGCGCGCGCCACGGGGCTTCCCGCGACCGAACCGCGGAGCGCGGGGCTCTCGCAGGAGTACGAGGTGCGCTGGCGCGTGCCCGACGTGCGCGTGAGCGGCGCGGTGGGCGCGGGCATCGGCGTGGCGATCGCGGCGATGCCGGTGGTCGCGCAGCTCGCGTCCGGCGGCGTGGCGGACGTGGTGCTCGCCGTGGGCACGGCGGCGGGCGGGTTCGTGGGCGCGCTCGGCGCGCGCGAGCGGACGCGTCGCGCCGAGTCGGCGGCGCAGGCGATGCGCGTGCACGCGCTCGAGCGCAACCTGACGCTCAAGGAGTCGCACGGCACCGAGGTCGGCGGCACGCTCGAGGGCAGCGTCGCGGTCGGGCAGTACCGCATCGGCCGGCGCATGGGGTCGGGCGCGACGGGCGTGATCTACGAGGCCGTGCGCATCTCGGACGGGATGCCCGTCGCCATCAAGCTGCTGCGCGCGGCGGCGGCGCACGAGGCGGTCGCGAGCGACCGGCTGCGGCGCGAGGCGGAGGCGCTGGGTCTCTCGTGGCATCCGAACGTCGTCGAGGTCATCGACCACGGGCACCTGCCCGACGGCACGGCGTACCTGGTGATGGAGCTGCTCCACGGCGAGAGCCTCGCGACGCGCCTGGGCACGAAGAAGCGCCTGACGCCGCGCGAGCTCCTGCCCATCGCGATGCAGGTGTGCGACGCGCTGGCGGCGGTGCACGCGGCGGGCGTGGTGCACCGCGACCTCAAGCCGAGCAACATCTACATGGCCGTCGACCGCGAGGACCCGGCCGGGTCGGAGCGCGTGAAGCTGCTCGACTTCGGGATCGCGCGCGTGGAGTGGGAGGAGACGCGCATCACGAACACGGGCGGCCCGCTCGGGACGCCGGGGTACATGAGCCCGGAGCAGGAGCTCGGCAACGGCGAGATTGACGGGCGGAGCGATCTCTTCGCGCTCGGCGCCGTGCTCTACGAGTGCCTCCTCGGCGAGCCGCCGCCGCCGCGATCGCCCAGCGGGCAGGTGCCGGCGGGATCGAACGTCCCGGTGCGCTTCGACTCGGGGACGCAGAAGTCAGGCTCAACCGTGCCGCCGGCGTGGCGCGCGATCATCGAGAAGGCGATGCAGATGAACCCGGCCGACCGCTACCCCGACGCCCGCACCTTCGCGGCGGCGCTGAGGGCGGTGCGCGAGGAGATCGCGGGCGCCGAAGCTTCGTCGTAAGAAGAAGAGGAGATGAACAGCAAGATCAGAAGATCAGAAGGGGGTTTTCTGCGCAGACCACACCCTTCTGATCTTCTGATCTTTTTGTTTTTTCTCCTTCCCGCGTGTCCTGCCCAGCCGGCGCAGACCGCGCAGCAGCCGCAGCAGCCGCCGCCGCCTCCTTACTACGCGCCGCCCTACGGGTACCCGTCTGCTCCGTACGGTCAGCCGCAGCAGCCGGTGCCTTACCCCGCGCCCGGGCCTGCGCCGATGCCCGCGCCCGCGCCGGCGCCCGCACCGAACCGGCCGCTGCTGCCGGCGCTCGTCGGGCCGGCGGCGTGGCAGGGCGAGACGCGGGCGGTGCTCGCGGAGCTCGTGGCGGCGCTCACGCCGGACAAGCAGGCGCTCGTGACGGGCATCCCGATGACGTTCGATCAGAACCCGACCGACGTGAACGCCTTCGCCGGCTGCGACGACTCGGGCGCGCCGTTCATCGCCGGCACCGAGGGGCTGCTCGAGGCCATCGACGGCATCTCGCAGACGAAGGCGTGCGACGAGCTGTTCGGCACGCGCACCTACGACGCGTACACGGCGGCGGTCACGCCGGCGCTCGTCTCCCCGAGCGGAGGCAGCGCGATGCTCCCCGGCGGCATCATCCCGCCGCAGTACTGGGCCGACCCGCGGCGCATCTCGCGCGCGCACGAGATGTTCGACGAGACCGTCGCGTTCACCTTCGGGCACGAGCTCTCGCACCACTACCTGGGCCACACCGGATGCGCGCACGGCCAGCCCGCGGGCGTGCCGCCGGTGCTCTCGGACCTGAACCGCATCGTCACGTCGGGTTGCGCCTTCTGCAACCAGTGGAACGAGGCCGCGGCCGACGCGAACGGCTGCAACAACATGCTCGACGCCGCGCGCGCCCGCTCGTCGCACGCCTACGCGTGGACGGAGGAGGGCGGCATCTGGCTCTTCGACTTCTTCGCCCGCCTCGACGGCGCCTCCGGCAACACGGGCGCGCTCAGCTTCGTGCGATCGCACCCGAACCCCGCGCTCCGCATCCCCGGCTTGCAGACCGACGCCACCCTCTGGCGCTTCCAGCACCCGGGCTGACGGCGTGCGCTAGGCTCGGCGGCCGTGACGCCGCCGCCGGCCACGCGTCTGTCGCTCCTGTCGCCGGAGCTCGTGCTCGCCGCGGACCCCGGGCTGCTGAGGGCGCTCTTCGATTCATGCTGGGCGCCGGAGCTCGAGGCGCTCGTGGGCGCGCGACGCACGGCGACGGCGCGGGCTCTGTGGGGGCGTCGTGTGACCCTTCCGGTGGCCGAGGTGCTCGACGATCTGGCGCGCCTGGCGACGCCCCTCGGGCGAGACGCGCTCGTCGAGGCGGCGCGCGACACGCAGACGGAGCACGACGGATGGGAGCAGATGGAACCGGTGGACCTGGCGGCGAAGCTGCTCGCTGCCCGGATCATGAAGGGCGCGCTCCTCACGCGCGCGCACTTGCGGCTCACGCGCCTGCCTCACGAGCGACCGACGTACGAGCTGCGCGGCGCAGAGCCGCGGCGTGTCCCGGAGGGGCGCGCGAAGGCGCTCGTCGAAGGTCTGTGCGCCGTGGCGTCCGGGCCGGGCGGACGGGTGTGGAGCGAGGCGTGGGTGATGGAAGACGAAGAGGGAGGCGACCTGCACGCCGTGCTGCTCTGGGGCGCGCGCGAGGCGCCGCGGGCCGATGCGTTCCGCTTCCGCGTGTCCGATGCGCGACTGGCCGTCACGACTTCGAGGCCGCAGCGGCTCGACGCGTACGGGGCGGCGTGGGGGCGCGCGCTGTACGGCGAGGAACGGTTCTTCCTGCGCGCGCCGTCGCTCACGCTCAAACCGCTGCAGGCGCTCGGCGCGCCGGGTCTCGCCGCGGCGAAGCTGCCGGGCGAGGTGCAGCGCGCGCGGGTGATCGCGTGCACGCTGGACACCGGCGACGCAGATCGCCTGGAGGCGCGGGGCCCGAGCGCCCTGGCGCGGCTGGAGCCTTACCTGCGTGCGGGCGGCCATCTCACGCGGGCGACCGTGCGCTTCGACATCGCCGGCGAGGTGCGCCAGGTGGACGCTGTGCTGCAGCTTCCGCACAGGATCGACGTGGGCCCGGGCGGCGTCGCAGGCAGCGGCGCGCGCGGGCCGCGGCTGGCGCGCGAAACGCTGGCGCGTCTGGGGCTGCTCTCACCCGGGACGATCGCCGACGACGTGACGACGCTGCTGCCGCTCGTGCACCCCGAGTGGCGCTGGCAGGAGCTCGTCGGCGACCAGGGGCTCGGCGCGATGCTCGATGCCGGAGTCCTCGAGCAGGTCGCCGGCGCCGAGACGAGGCGAACCGCGGGGCCGGGCATGCGGTGGGTCGGGCGCAGCGCGATCGCCTTCCCGCTCTTTCGCCCGGCGCGTCCCACCGGCGAGCCCGATCCCGACGCGCCGAGGCACGCGAAGGACTTCGTGCGCGCGTTCCAGAGGGCCAACGAGGAGCTCGGGCGGACGACGGCGTACTACGTCGTGCCGGACGACTGGTCGATCCGCGCGGTGACGGTGAGCCAGCAGGAGATGGAGATGCTGCGCCTGAGCCTCGGCGCGCTCCTGCGCAAGGGCCGGCGCGAGATGGGCCTGCAGCGCGGCGAGCGCCCGAAGCTCCCGAGAGGGGTGCTCTGGGTGGGCGAGCTTCGCATCGAGCAGGGCGCCGTGCGCTTCTTCTACGTGGTGCGCGCGGCGCCGGGCGAGGCCGACCGCGCGGCCATCGGGCGGGCGGTCGCGAAGGCGACGGGATTCGGGCGCGCGGTCGTGCTGGTCCCCGGGGGTCGCCGGCTCGGGCGCGACTTCCTGGAGCTGGAGCTGTCGGTGCCCGAGCAGCTCGGCGCGGCGAGCTGGCGGAGCAAGATGCGCGAGGCGGCGAAGGCGCTCGGGATCGAGGACCAGGTGCCGGCGGTGCTGCTGGCGCCGGAGGACGCGCGCCTCGTCGTCGACCCGCGGCGCGAGCGCGCCGTGCTCGACGGCGTGACGCTGGAGGCGATGGGCGAGAGCGGGTACCGGCTGCTGCTCGCCCTGGCCCAACGGGGCGGGGGAGCGGGAGCCGAGCCCGTGCCGACGCGCGTGACCGACAGGGCCATCAGCGGGGCGCGCGAGAGCGACGGAGCGACGCGAAATGCCGCGTGGCGCATGTCCGGGTGGCTCGAGAAGAGCTTCGCGGCCGCCGGGAGGCCGCTGCCGGAGGACGTGAAGCGCGATGGACTGGTGCGCGCGGTGGGCCGGAGGGGCTGGACCCTCACCGTGAAGGCTCACGTGACGTGAAAAGCGGAGCGAGAGGCGAGAAGAGTCGACGGCGAGGTCCGGAGAGTCGAGCGCGAGGTCGCGGGAGTCACGCTCGAGGAGAAAAGAGTCGACGCCGAGGTCGCGGACCTCGATGTCGTGGTCCGGAGCGTGGACGTTGAGGTCCGGAGAGTCAGCGCCGCGGCCCCCGGAGTGGGCGGCGAGGTCGGGGAAGTCGCCGCCGAGGTCGGGAGCGTGAAGCTCGAGGTCGGGAGAATGGAGCGAGAGGCGAGAAGAGTGGAGCGCGAGCCCTGCTGACTGAAGCGCGATGCGAGAAGACTCGAGCTCGCATCGGAAGACGTCGCGCTCGACTCTCTTCACCTGGCGCTCGACTCCGGCGACCTCCAGGAGCACTCGCATTCGATGCGAGCTGCATCCGCGGGACTGGAGCTCGACTCCGCGGACCACGACGTCGAGGTCCGCGACCGAGGCGTCGACCCTTTCTTCCTCGCGCATGACTCTCCGGACCTCGGCGCCGACTGTCGTCGCATCGCGCTCCACCCTCGTCGCCTCCCGCTCGACTCTTTTCGCCTCTCGCTCCACTCGGATCGCGGTTTCGCTCGAAGGAAGGAGAAGCGAGAAGGGCGTCCTTGGGTCGGCGGACGCGCAAAGAGGTCTCGCACGAGACGTACGGCGTCTCACCGTGGCGCTCCAGGTGCAGCCCGAGAACGGCCAGCCTTTCCAGATCGACCACCGGGAGATCATCGACTTCGATGACATCCGGCGCCTCCAGCGCGGCGCGACGGTGCCCGTACGGCTCACGCCGGGCAACCCGCGCCGCATGGCGATCGATTGGGACGCCATCGAAGCGTGAGCGTCCACACAAGCCGCGACCGCGAACGTGATGCTTCGGCGCGAGACCGAGCGACTCCGCGAGCGGCTCGGCGCTCCCCACCCGTCGCGTGAGTGATGAGCGCTCAGTACGTGGTCCCGGAGCCGGTACAATGGCGGGACCCGCCATGCGCCTTCGGACGGTCGCTCTGGTCCTGTCGACGGTCGCGGCTGCGTGCAGCTCGCAGTCGTCGTCATCGAGTTCGAACGACGTGCCGGTCTGCGTCGATGCCGACGGCGGCAAGCCGCAAGACTGTCTCGGCTGCGCGGTGCCGGAAGCTCGGTGGAGCGACGCGGGCTCGCTCTCCTGTCCGCGGTCGGTCGCCGACTACTGCAACCAGAACGCGACGCCGACTCCTGCGACGACGGCGCCCGACTGTCCTCCCTCGACCTGGAACGCACTTCTCGCGGACGAGAAGCAGAGCGGGTGGCCGCCGCTCTACTACGTGTGCGACGGCTTCGACCTTGCGATGCCCAGCTGGTACTGCGGAACCGGCACGGACGTGCTGTTCGTCTACGACGCAGCGTCCGGCCAGCTCACTTCCGCCGTGGAGTTCGGCAACGCCGCGCACGCGGGGCAACAGACCTGTCTCGCCGGCCCCGCCAACGTCGCTGCGCTGAATCTCGTTTCCGCGAAGTGCAAGCCGTACACGTGCTTCCCCGGCGACTCCGGCGTCGATGGCCACACGTGCGACGCTGCCGCGGCGGCGGACTGACTCTCCCGGGAGAGCCGGCGGAGGCGCACGTCTTGCGGGTCGCGCGCGGGACGTGCGGCGCGCGCGCGCACGCGAGTCGCGTGTTTCGCGTACTTGCTGGCGGGGCGCGGCCGGAACGCCTCGTGCTTGCGGCGGCACACGCCGGTGCGCCCGCCTCGCGCGGTCACCCGCACCGGACAAGGAGCCACAATGTTCTTCTTCATGCGCAGGGCCACGGTCCGCAACGTCGCCGACCTACCCGCCGTCGTCGGCTGGTCGATGGAGCTCAACGGCTACGTCAACAAGACCTACGACATCCACTTGAAGACGGGCCTCGAGCTGTTCGGAACCCCCACGGTTCACTGGCACTTCGAGACCGACAGCCTGGACAAGATCAGCGCCCTCAACCAGAAGCTGCTCCAGGACCGGACGTACATCGCGATGCTCGAGAAGGCGAAGCCCTACTGGATGGACGGCTCGCTGAAGGACGAGATCGTCCAGTTCCCGTGACGCGTGCTCGCACGGCCGTTGCACCCGGCGCGTGACATGACGGACCGACACATCCTCATCGTCGGCGGGGGGCTCGCGGGGCTCTCCGCCGGCTGTCACGCTCTGCGCAACGGGTACAGAGCGACGATCTTCGAACACAATCTGGCGCTCGGCGGCGTCTGCACGGCCTGGCGGCGCGGCCCGTATCTGGTCGACGGGTGCATTCACTGGCTCACCGGGGGCGCCTACGAGCCGCTCTACGAGGAGCTGGGAATCCTGCCGCGCGTCCAGCTGAGGGTGCTCGACGAGTGGCTGACCTATCGCGACGCCAGCGACGGGACGGTGGTGCACATCACGCGCGACCTCGCAAATCTCGCGCGCGACCTGCGAGCGCTGGCGCCCGAGGACGGCGAGGAGATCGATCGCATCGTCGCCGAGGCCTCACGCTTCGCCGATCTCGACCCCGGGGTGACTCGCCCGCCGGAGATCACGCCGCTGCGCCAGCAGCTTCACGCGTTCTGGGAGATGCGCCGCTCCGCCGGCGCGCTGCTCCACTACCGCAAGCCGCTCGGCGCGTGGGCGCGCGAGCATCTCCGCAGCGAGGCGCTCCGGCGCTTCTTCGTCCACACGCTGCCCGAAGAGGCGCCAGCCCTCTTCGTCCTGATGGTGTACGGGTACCTCTCGCGAGGCTGGCTCTCGCGACCGGTGGGGGGCACGGCAGCCTTCCGTGACGCGCTCGTCGGCGACTACCAGCGCCTCGGAGGCGAGAGCGTGTTGCACGCGACCGTCGACGAGATCCTCGTGGAGAGCGGGCGCGCCTGCGGCGTGCGCCTCGACGACGGGACGATCGTGCGAGGCGACGCGGTGATCTCGACGTCGAGCATGCCCGAGACGGTGCTGCGCCTGCTCGCGGGTCGTTACGACGCGGGCGTGACGCGCGAGCGCATGCAGCAATGGAAGCTGTTCGACCCGATCGTCCTCGCGAGCTTCGGCGTGGACGCGCCGCTCGCCGAGGTGCCGGGGATGCTGATCGTGGATCGCCTGGCTCCTTTCACCGTGGGCGGGCCCAAGAAGAACGAGCACCTCTACGTGCGCGTGTGCAACGACGATCCGGCGATCGCCCCACGGGGGCACGCCGTCGTGCAGACGATGATCGCCACCGACTACGCGTGGTGGGCGCAGCGCGGCGCCGGCTACGAGTCCGCCCGCGAGGAGGCTACTCGCATCGCGCTCGAGCAGCTCGACCACGCCATTCCGGGGGTGAGCGAGCACGTGAGGATGACCGACATCGCGACCCCGCTGACGTACTGGCGCCAGACGCGATCGTGGCGCGGAGCCTACGAAGGCTGGAGCCCGAACGCGGAGACGATGATGGGTCACGTGAGCAAGAAGCTCTCGGGCCTCCGCGGCTTCTACATGGCTGGCCAGTGGGTCGAGCCGGGCGGGGGCGTCCCGACGGCCATCATGTCCGGTCGTCAGGCGGTGCAGATCCTTTGCGCCGACGACCGCCGCCCCTTCCAGACCACGCTCCCGCCTCCGAC
>DASVWO010000120.1:0-22174 GCA_036393165.1 Polyangiaceae bacterium
GGATCGTCGATGATGTAGAGGGTCCAGCTCACGCCTGGTCGGTCGCGCTTCGCCTGCTCGAAGATCGGCCGCGTGATGCCCTCCAGGTATTGCGTCACATCAGGGTCGTCCAGCAGCTTCACGTGCTCCTTGTTCAAGAGCTCGTCGTGGAGCTGCGCGCCGAGCCGGGCTTCGTCCTCGTCGGACACAAGCGCCTTCGCGAGCGTCCTCGCGCCCTCCCCGATTGCCGCGCTGGCGCACCCGGCGGAAGCCAGGGCTCCCGCGAGCAGCAGCCCCGACGCGATGCGCATGAGGATCATGCCCCCCCGGGTGCAACGCCCGCGCCGGTGGTGCTTCGGGGCCGCTCAGCTCGGACGACGGATGCCGACGAGCGCGCGCCCCAGTCCGATCACGACGATCATGGCGAGCAAGGGATCGCCGCAGGGCGGCTCGTCACGCAGCACCGCAAGCGTGCAACGCAGGAGCGCCACCGCCAGCACGATGGCGGTGGCCAGCGCGACGTCGCGACTTCCGACGTCGCGGCTCGCGGCCGCCTCCGGATGCTGGTCTCGGTACGGGTGCCGCATTCCGCCGCCCCAGGCCCCTCAGAGGTCGATCTGCATCCCGAGCTCGACGACGCGGCCCGGGGGCAGTCCGAAGTAGGCGGTGGCCGGCACCGCGTTTCGCGAGATGAAGGCGAAGAGCGCCTTCCGCCATCGCATCATGCGCGAGGTGCCGGTGGTCAGCAGCGTCTCGCGCCCCAGGAAGTAGCTCGTGCTGTTCGGCTCGAGCTTGAGCCCGTAGCGCGTGCACTCGCGCAGCGCGTCGGGCACGTCTGGGTCCTCCATGAACCCGAACGACAGCGTCACGCGGAAGAAGCCTTGCTCCAGCACCTCGGCAATCACGCGCTCGTCGGGCGCTGCGGCCGGAACGTGGAGCGCCAGCACGCGCAGGAGCACCACCTGCTCGTGGAGGCACTGGTTGTGCTTGAAGTGATGAAGCAGGACGGGCGGCACGCCGTTCGGGTTCGCGGCCATGAAGACGGCGGTGCCGCGGACGCGCGGGGGGTGCCGCTGCCCGAGCTCCGTCAGGAACGCATCCAGCGGGAACATCGCCTCCGCCATGCGCTCGCCGAGGTAGCGACGGCCGGTGTTCCACGTGGTCATCACGGTGTAGATGAGCGCCCCGAGCAGGAGCGGGAACCAGCCGCCGTCCGCGATCTTGGCCGAACAGGCCGCGAAGTACGCGAGGTCGATCGCCAGGAACGCCCCCGCGAGGGGCACGACTCGCCAGAGCGGCCAGCGCCAGCGGCCGCGCGCCACGACGGCGTACGTCAGCGTCGTGATGGCCATCGTGCCGGTGACGGCGATGCCGTAGGCCGCGCCGAGCGCGCTCGAGCTCTTGAACCCGAGGACCAGCCCCACGCACGCCACCGCGAGCAGCCAGTTGATCTCCGGGACGTAGATCTGCCCCTCGTTCTGCTTCGACGTGTGCACGATGGTCACGCGCGGGAAGAAGCCGAGCTGCACGGCCTGCTGCGTGAGCGAATAGGCACCCGAGATGAGCGCCTGCGACGCGACGATCGTGGCGGCGGTCGACACGACGACAGACGGGTAGAGCGCCCATCGCGGAACGATCGCGTAGAAGGGGTTGGACGCGAGCTCCTCGTGACCGAGCAACGCGGCGCCCTGACCGAAGTAGTTGAGGAGGAGCGCCGGGAAGACCAGCACGGTCCACGATCGCCGGATGGGCCCCGGCCCGAAGTGCCCCATGTCGGCGTAGAGGGCCTCGGCGCCCGTGATGACGAGCACGACGCCGCCGAGCACGAAGAAACCCTGGTGCCCGTTGTGAGCGAAGAAGCGGACGGCGAAGCGCGGATCGATGGCGCGCAGGATGCCCGGGCTGCGCGCCACCTCGGCGGCTCCGAGCGCGCCGATGAACAGGAACCAGACGAGCATGACCGGGCCGAAGATGCTGCCCACGCGCTCGGTCCCGCGCTTCTGCACGAGGAAGAGCGCCACGAGCGTCGTCAGCGTCAGCGGCACGATGGCCGGCTCGAGCGCCTTGGTGGCGACGCCGAGCCCCTCGACGGCCGAGAGGACCGAGATGGCCGGGGTGATCACGCCGTCTCCGTAGAGGAGCGCCGCTCCGAAGAGCACGAGCAGGACGAGGAGACCGGGACCGGCGCGCTTGGCGCGTTGCCTGCCCGGCACGAGGGCGAGGAGCGCCAGGATGCCGCCCTCTCCCCGGTTGTCCGCGCGCAGGATGAAGGTGAGGTACTTGACCGCGACCACGGCCGTGAGCGTCCAGACGATGAGAGAGAGGATCCCGAGGACGTTCACCGCGGAGGGGGCGACGTGGTGGTCGCCGGTGAAGCACTCCTTCATCGCGTAGAGGGGACTCGTGCCGATGTCCCCGTAGACGATGCCGAGCGCGGGGACGGCGAGCTTCCAGGCAGCCGCCCGGTCTCGGCGTTCGCTCGGCAAGCCCGGCAGCGAGGCCGCCGCCGCGCGCTGCGCCCGGGTCATCGGCGCGCTCATGGGCGCCAAGGTTACATTAAGAAAGCATTAAGACAGCAGATCACGCGAACAGTTCCGATGAGTTACGCTCGGCGATCGCGTCCGGTCCGGCTGCTCGGCCGCCGGCTCAGCCGCCGCCCCCCGTCGGGTACTCGCACGTACCTCCGCCCGTCGACGAATCGATGGGCGGGCCTCCCGACGAGGAGCTGCTGAGGAACGGCGACCCGATCGTCGCGCCGCCCTGCATGCACACCATGGGGAAGCAGCACTCGTAGGCCTGGGTGCAGGGCGCGCCCTGCGGGCAGCACGCCTGACCACCGCAGTTGCTCCCGGCGTTGCCGCAGACGCCTGTGCCCATGCCGTCGTCGAGGCACATGCTGCCGAGGCAGCAGGTGGGCCCCGTGCACGGCGCGCCGGCGCCGCCGCACGCGCCCGAGTCCGTGCAGGCGTTCTGGCACTGGATGTTGCTGCCGCAGGCCCCCCACTGCCCGTTCGGGTTGCAGAGTTGCGGCATGCCCGCGTTGCACTGAATCGTGCCCGGCGTGCACACGCCGCTGCACGTCGTCTGGCCGACCACGCACACGTACTGGCAGGGCGACGGGTCGTCCTGCCAGTTGCCCGTCGTGTTGCAGAACTGCGGGTAGTTGTTCCCGGACGGATCGCACTGCTGCGAGCCCGGCGCGCACTGACCGGAGCACATCCCGCCGACGCACGTCTGGTTGACGCAGCTCGAGCCGACCGACCACTGCCCGCTGGACGTGCACGTCTCGGGAGAGTTGCCCGAGCAGCCCTTCGTCCCGACGACGCACACGCCCGTGCACACGCCGCCGACGCAGGTCTGCGTCGAGGCGCTGCAGTTGGTCGCGTCCACGAAGTTGCCGCTGCCGTTGCACGTCTGCGCGTAGTTGTTCGCCGCGTCGCAGCTCGTCTGCCCGGGCGCGCAGGTGCCGGTGCAAACGCCGTTCGAGCACGTCTGGTTCACGCACGCGACAGGGTTCCCCCAGGTTCCGCCGGTGCAGGTCTGCACCGCATTGCCCGAGCAGCGCGTCGTGTTGTTGGTGCAAGTGCCACCGCTGCAGGCGCCGTTCGAGCACGTCTCGCCGCTGGTGCAGGTCGTGCTCGTCGTGCCCCAGTTGCCGGTCTGGTCGCACGTGACGTACCCGTTGGTGCCCATGCACTGCGTGGCGCCGGGCATGCACACGCCGCAGACGCCGTTGCTGCACACCGAGCCGGTGCAGGCCGTGACCTGCCAGGACGTGCCGGTGGCGTCGCACTGCTCCTTGTCGGTTTGGTCCTTGCACTGAATGGCGTTTGGGGGGCAGCTTCCGGTGCACATGCCGTTCGAGCACGCGAACGGGCAGGGGGTCGAGCCGACGTTCTGCCACGTGCCCGTGCCGTCGCAGGACTGAGGCTGGAGCCCGGCGCACTGCCGCGTGCCGGGCTTGCACTGCACGCACTGGCCGTCGGCGCAGAGCGGCGTGGCGCCGGTGCACGCCTCGATGTTCTGCCACTGGCCCTGGCCCGCGTCGTCGAGCAGGCAGAAGGCGACGTTGTTGCCGTTGCAGCCGCGCGCGCCCGGCATGCACGGGCCGCCCGAGTCGTTCGCGTCGGTGGGCCCGCCGTCGCCCCCGCTGCTGCTTCCGGTCCCGCTGCTGCTGCCGCTGCCGCTGGTGCTCCCGCTGCTGCTGCTCGCGCCGCTGCTGCTACCGGTTCCGCTGCTACCACCCGTGTCGTCGCCGCCGCTGCTCGATCCCTCGAAGGTTGCGTCGCCCGCGTCGACTGCGGTGCCGTCGTCGATGCCCAGGATGGAGCCGCAGCCGGGGAGTGCGAAGGGCGCGGCGACCATCGCCACGAGGGCCGCGAACCGCGCGAAGCGACGGCGAGTCATCGTCGATGGATCGTACCAGAGGGAGCCACCGTGTCCCGCGGGCTCCGCGCGGGAAGGGTATTCGCGTTCACAGCGCGCACGCTCTTGCGGGCGTTTCTCGGCGGTCCCGTGCCCGGGTATGCCGGGTGCTTCTCGGTGACAAGCGCGAGGAAGGATGATGCGGGTCGAGGTGCGAGCATCGAGCGCGAACGGCCACGGGGCATGCCTCCTCGCGGTCGCTCTCCTCACGATGGGATGCGGGGGCGGTGGAGCCCCGGGCGCGGCGAACGATGCCGGTGTCACGGAGGCAGGCGACGCGGGTGGCGTGCGCGACGCAGGGGATGCGGAGACGGGCGCGCCTGACGGCCCGATGCGGCCCTATCGCCTCGGTTCGGGCGGCGTGCAGCTCATCGTTTCGGGCCCGGATCTCGGGCTGCAGATGACTCCCGCGAACCTCGCCACGGACGTGGACGTCGTGGATCTGCACCACGAGTACTACGGCGTCCCGTGGAACGAGTTCGCCGCGGGCCAGGCCCCGCCGGCCGTGTGGAAAGCCAAGATGGATTCGATCGCCCAGGCCGCCCGGAGCACGGGCAAGCCCGTCTTCCTCTCGGTCTCGATGCTCGACGGGGCGCGCAAGACGCGCGCGCCACAGGCGGTGATCCAGAACGGGCAGATCCAGCAGCAACCGTGGGCGACACAGTGCTTCGACTTCGCGAACGACCCGCAGGGCCCCGCGTCGAAGCAGGCCTACCTCGCGTACGTCGCCTGGATGATCGACGAGTTCGCCCCGACCTATCTCAACGTCGCCGTCGAGGTGAACCTGTTCTTCGAGAACTGCCCCGCCTCAGTGGCGGGCGCGGTGGACGTGGCCAACGCCGCTTACGACGCCGCGAAGGCGAAGAACGCGGCGCTCGTGGTCTTCCCCTCGATCCAGATCGATCACCTCTATGGCTACGCGACGGCGAGCTGTCCGGACGCCTCGATGCGCGCGCAGTGCTTCGACGCCAACTACGCGCAGATCGCCTCCTTGAAGCGCGACCGCTTCGCCATGTCGACGTATCCGTTCTTGCCGGGCGTCATCGAGAAACCGTCCGCCCTGCCATCCGACTGGTTCTCGCGTGGGGCCTCGCGCGGCCACGAGCACGCCGTCGTCGCCGAGACCGGCTGGAACTCGACCGCCATCGCCGCGCAGACGAGCGGTGGATCCTGCGTGACCGTCGAGACGTCGACAGAGGCCGACGAGGCCGCGTACCTGGAGCTCGTCCTCGCCGACGCAAAGGCGATGCCGATGGACCTGCTCGACTGGTGGGCCGATCGCGACCTCGTCGCAGCGCAGCTCATGACGGACTGCCCGTGCACGTTCGACACGACGTGGTGCACGGTTCTCGGCGAGATCAGCGGCTCCCCGGTCGACGGCGGGTACGACTCGTATTTCTTCGGGCAGCTCGAGGTGAAGGCGTTCGGGACGATGGGCCTCCGCGACTACGCCGGCAACCCGAAGGCGATGACCTTCGCCGCCTGGCAGTCGGCACGCGCCCTGCCTATCGCGCCGTAGGTCGTGATCAGGGCGGGGCGCCCTTGCCCCCGTAGTACCTGCGCGTCGCCGGCACGCTCCGGAGCAGGGCGCGCACCTCGTCGCCGCGCGGCATCGGCTCGTCCTGCTCCAGGAGCGCCGCGGTGAGCCGGCCTCCGTAGACGCACCCGGTGTCGAGCCCCGTGGCCCACGGATGCACCTGCGGCTCGGGGCGTGCGTTGTGGCCGAACACCACGTGGGGCGGCCCCGTGTAGCTCCTGCCCCAGAGTGGACCGGCGTCCTGCTCGTCGCTCCAGCGCCCGCGCTCGTCGATCGTCCGCATCTTGAGCAGCGCCGCCGGCGGCGTGTCCTCCAGCGCGACGCCCGCGAGCACTCCGGCGTGCACCACGCGCACGCCATGCTCGGCCAGGTCGATCCACAACGGCATCGCGTCGAGCTGCGCCCACCCTTCGTCGCTCATGGCCTCGGCCACGCGCGCGTGCTCGGGGCCCAGCGGCTCGTGCGTGCGGCGCCACGTGAGCAGCTCGTTCTCGTGATTGCCGCGCACCGCGCGCGCCCCGAGGCGCCGGACGAGCGCGAGCGTTCCGTGCGAATCCGGTCCTCGCGCGACGAGATCGCCGACGAGCACGAGGCGGTCGGTCCCTTCGACGAACGCGACGTGCTCCAGCAGCGTCTCGAGCTCGCCCGTGCACCCGTGCACGTCGCCGACGATGAGCGTGCGTCCCAGGCCTCCTCCTCAAGCTTCGAGCTTCGCGCGCTTCGGAATCACGACGAGCCCGTTGTCCGTCACGAAGAACCGCTGCTTGTCCGCCTCGCGGTCGAACCCGATGACGGCGCCGGCCGGGATCTCGACGTCCTTGTCGATGATGGCTCGCCGTATCTTGGCGTGCCGTCCGACGCGCACGCGCTCGAAGAGCACGCTCTCCTCCACCTCGGCGAACGAGTTCACGCGGCAGCCGACGCCCAGCACGCTGCGGTGGATGCGGCCTCCCGAGATGATGCAGCCGTGGCTCACCATCGAGTCGGTCGAGATGCCGACGCGCGCCTGCGCCTCGTCGCGGAAGACGAACTTGGCCGGCGGGTCGTGCGTGGCGCCGGTTCGGATGGGCCAGCGGAAGTTGTACAGGTTGAACTGCGGGTGGATCTCGATGAGGTCCATCTGCGCTTCCCAGTAGGCGTCGACCGTTCCGACGTCGCGCCAGTAGCCCCGGTTGTGGTCGTCCTCTCCGGGTACGCGGTTGGTCGCGAAGTCGTACGCGAAGACGCGCGCGCCCTTGCGCACGAGCCCCGGCAGGATGTCGTGCCCGAAGTCGTGCCGGCTGTCGTCGTTGTGATCGTCCTCCTCGAGCTCGCGCAGCAGCACGTCGGGCCGGAAGACGTAGTTGCCCATCGACGCGAGGCACATGTCCTCGCGCCCGGGCATCGCGGGGGGATTCTCCACCTTCTCGTGGAACGCCATGATGCGCCCGTCGGCCGCCACCTCGAGGACGCCGAAGTCGCGGGCCTCGCGCCGCGGGATCGGGATCGCCGCGACCGTCGCCTCGGCCTTGGACTCCTGGTGGTAGGCGAGTATCTGGCGCACATCCATCTTGTAGACGTGGTCGCCGCCGAAGATGCAGACGAGCTCCGGCTTCTCGTCGTGGATGACGTGCTGGCACTGCCACACCGCGTCCGCCGAGCCGCGGTACCAGGTCTTGCCCGTTCGCTGCTGCGCGGGAATCGCCTCGATGAACTGATCGAGCACCGGGGCGAGTCGCCAGTTGCGCGCGATGTGCTCCTCGAGCGACGCGCTCTTGTACTGCGTGAGGACCTTGATGCGCGCGAGTCCCGAGTTGACGAAGTTCGAGAGAACGATGTCGATGATGCGGTAGCGGCCCCCGAACGGCACAGCCGGCTTGGCGCGGTCGAGCGTGAGCGGATAGAGGCGCTTGCCCTCGCCGCCGGCGAGGACCATCACGAGGACCTGCGTCGTATCGAACGTCTGGAGCGGGCCGTCCATGCGCGCGAGCGATGGTAGCGGCGTGCCGGGCGAGTGTCAGGGCTTGACGAACTTGGCGACGAACCGGTCGCTCGTGCCGCGGCGCTCGCCAGCTTCGCGTGGAGAATCGCTCCAGTCGCGCGTGTCGGCGGGGTTACGGAGGAAGTCGGCATCGGCCACGTGGTGGAATCCGGCCTTTTCGACCTCGCGGATGACGCTGAGCTCGTCGATGCGGTGCAGCGTCTTGACGTCCTGGGTGCCACGCCCCTCGAGGCTGCTGTGGTCGACGATGACGTACTCGCCCCCGTGCCGGAGGGCGTCGAAGATCGCCTTGTTCATCTTGTCGCGGTCGGTCCCGAGCCAGACCGTGTCGTGGTAGATGAGCACGCTCACGACGGCGTCGAGGTTCTTCGCGTCGGGCGGAAGCGGGTTCTCCAGCTCCTTGTCGGCGCGCACGACGTTCTTGTTCGCCGGCTTGGCGAGCCGCTCGGCCAGGGGCTTGTCGGCGAACTTGAGGAAGAAGCCCGGGTTCTCCGCCCACACCTTGCCGCCGGGGCCGACGGTCCGTGCGAGCAGCTCGGTGGTGTAGCCCGTGCCGGCGCCGATCTCGGCCACCCGCATGCCGGGCTTCAGGCCGAGGAACGTGAGGAGCTCGCCTGGGTGGCGCCCTGCGTCCATCGCCTTGTCGTCGGCGCTGCGGTCGGCCGCGTCGACGATCGCCTGCACCGCCGCGGGGACTGTGAGCTTGCTCGCTGCGGGGCGCTGCGGCTCGGGCGGCTTGGGCCTGGGCATCGTGTCTCCGACGGGCTTGGGGCACGTCGAGGACGCGTGCGTGTCGGGCGGCGCCGGAATGGAGAGCTGCGGCGGGACCGACGCTGCGGCGCCTCCGCACGCCGCGAGGAGCACGGGAAGCACGCGAAGAGCGAATGCCAGGCGGGCCGTCATGGCGGCCGATACTACACGGTCCCGCTCGACACGGCGGCCTCGGACTCGAGCTGCTGGAAGTAGGGGCCCAGCTCGGGTCGTGTCCGCAGCGGTTCGCAGAAGCGGGTCGCCAGCTGCAGCAGCTGGCCTTCGATCTTCTCGACCTTCTCGTTCAGCGTGACGAGCTGCTTCTGCGTGGTGTCGCGCTCTTCGTCGACGCGCTTCTCGTGGTTCGCCAGCGCGGTGCGCAGCTCGCTGATCTGGAAGTCGAGGTCCGCCACCATGCGTTCCTTGTCCTCGACGGCCACCTGCGCGGCCCGTTCCCTCTTGCGCACGGTCGTCCACGCGTCCACCGCATTGGCGCACGCGCGGTACGCCTGCGCGAGCTGCGGGTACGGCTCCTGTCCGCCCGATCGCCCCTCCCAGGACACGACCTCGGCCTGCGCCGCCAGGTACGCCTCGCGGGCTGCCTTCGACGCAGGGCCGTGCTTCTCCACGTCGGCCCGCGCCGCGCGCACGTCATCGCGCGCCTTCGACGCGTCCAGACCCAGCGCGTCGACGGCGAAGCCGAAGCGCTGGCGCCCGTCGCGACCCCGCGCGTCGATCTCCTCCAGGCGGTGCTGCGTCTCGTCGCTCGCGTCGCGTGCCTCGGCCAGCTCCTTCACGAGGCGGCGGACGTCGCCGAGCGTCTTCTCGAGCTCCTTGCGCGTGGGGGCGCCCTGGGCGCGCGCGAGCATCTGCTCGAAGACTTCGACACGTTTGCCCCACTGCTGCAGACCCACTGCCGGAAGCGGCTTGGGCGGCGGCCGCGAGCTGGCCGGGTCCTCCTCGGGCTCGCGAGGGACCGCGATGCCGAGCGACTGCGCGAGCACCGTCAGGTCCTGCTCGATGCGGTGCGCATCGACCGGCCGCGCTTTCGGATCCTTCTCGAGCAGCGCCATGATCAGTGCGTCGAGCTTGTCGGGGATGCGCGGCTCGAAGCTCCGGGGCTTCGGCGGCCGCTCCTTCATGTGCTTGATGAGGAACGTGGTCGGGTCGCTCGCCTCGAACGGCAGCTTCCCCGTCGTCATCTCGAAGAAGATGACGCCGAGGGCGTAGAGGTCGACGCTCGGGCCGGCCTCGCCGCCCACGATGCGTTCGGGCGCGAGGTATTGCGGCGTGCCGAAGAGCTCTCCGGCGTTGGTGAGGCGCGAGTCCCCGCGCGACCGGGCGATCCCGAAGTCGAGGATCTTGACGAGGTCGCTGCCGTCCGGCCGGGCGGTCATGAAGATGTTCTCGGGCTTGAGGTCGCGATGCACGACGCCGAGGTCGTGCGCGCGGGCGATGCCGCGGGCGATCTGGATCATCGCGGGGATCGCGCGCTGCATCGCGAGCTTGCCGCTCTTCTCGATGATCTCGGCGAGCGTCTTGCCCGCCAGCAGCTCCATCACGATGTACGGAGTGCCTTCGGGGGTCTCGCCTTGGTCGAAGATCTCGATGACGTTGGGGTGGGCGAGCGACTGGGCGCTCTTGGCCTCGCGGCGGAACCTCTCGCGCACGGTCGCGTCGGTCGCCATCTGCGCGTTCATGACCTTCACGGCGCACGGCCGATCGACGAGCTTGTGCGTGGCACCGTAGACCGTCGCCATGCCGCCCTCGCCGATGACGCGCTCGATGACGTAGCGGCCTGCGATGGTCGTGCCGATGAGCGGATCCTGGATCTCGGCGAGCGTGGCCCCGTCGAGGAAGCAGAAGACCGCGTCCTCCGGGTAACGGATGTGGCACTGCGGACAAGCCTTCATCCGGGCATCGAAAAGGCGACCTCAATTCGTGTCCGGATGCAATGGGGGAGGTCGCGGAGGCCGGGAGCCGGTCCGTGCTACGGGATCGGGGTGATCTCGCGTCGTGCCGTCCTCGCCGGCGCTGCCGGAATCGCGATCACGCGAAGAGCCCGGGCGGACGTCGATCCGGCTTGGCGCCCCACGAGCCTGGACGTGCGTGAGGTCAAGGTGGAGGGCGCCCAGAGCCGTCGTTTCGTTCTCGGGGTGCCGAACCACCTCGCGGCCGGGGAGCGGGTGCCCCTGCTCGTCTTGCTGCACGGGCTCGGTGAGACGGGGGACGAGCGCATGGGGGCGTGGGCGTGGTTCGAGCGATACGGGCTCGGGACGTCGTACGACCGGCTCCGCGCCAGCGGGGCGATGCGCGGGCTCGTCCTCGCGTGTCCGTACATGCCCAATCTGCCCATCGCCGACCCGCGCACCTTCGATGCGTATGCGCGATGGCTCGTCGAGACGGTGATCCCGCGCGCGCGGCAGGAGGCGCCTGCGATCGACGGCGCTTCATCGACGTATCTCGCCGGGTGCTCCCTCGGTGGCCATTTCTCCATCGAGTTCCTGCTGCGCAGGCCGGAGGCGTTCGGCGCGTGGGGCGGCGTGCAGACGGCCGTCAGCGAGGCTGCCGGTCGCCGCTACGGCGAGAAGCTCGCGCAATCGGGTATGCGCGACTTCCTCGTCGAGACGAGCACGGGGGATCCCTTCCGCGCGGGCAACGAGGCGCTCTCGCGCGCGCTCGACGCATCCGGCGTGCGCCACACGTTCATCGAGCTGCCCGGGCCGCACGATCAACGCTGGCTGCGATCCTCCGGCACCGAGCGCATGCTCGCGTGGTTCGACGGCCTGTCGCCGGTCAGTTCGCGCACCCAATCCGTGCCGAATTGACCGCGACCTCGTCGATCCAGGCCTCCGTCTGCCCCTGCACGTTGGCCTGGAAGAAGGTGAGGCCCACCGAGGTGTTGCCGAGTTGCGGCAGGGTGAGTCCGCTGCGCGTCAAGTCGGTGACCTCGGTGTCGTTCATGTAGACGTGGGCCGTCTCTGCCACCGTGTCGATCTCGACCTCGAAGCACACCCATTGATCGAGCGGGGAGGAGGCATCGGCGGAGTCCCAGTTCACGATGCCTGCGCTGGTTCCGTACGTCTGCATCTCGAGGCCGGCGCTGGGTGGCGTGATGCGCAACTCGGTTCCCGAGTAGGGGGCGCCGTTCTGAATCAGATCGAGCAGACCGGCGGTGGACGGGGGCGACGGCGCCGGCACGTACGAGAAGAAGCGGGTGAAGAAGTGCGTCGGCCAGGGCTGCGCGCCGTACTTCTGCACTGCCGCGTAGCTGGTCGTCCCGGCCTCGACCACGGGGTCGATGGTGACGTGCAGGGCCTTGGCGCCCCGGTACACGTGGACGGAGTCGACGGCTGCGCCTCCGCCCGTCGTGCTGATCCCGGTCCAGTTCGTCAGGTTCTGCTCGAATCCGTCGCAGAAGAGGAACGTGCCCGGGCAGAGGGACGGAGGTCCTGCCTCTCCCGCCTCGAACGGAGCATCCTCGGCGGCATCCTCCGCAGCCTCCGCGGCGGCATCGCCCACCGCTCCGTCGGCGGCGTCCGGGGTCGTCGCGTCGACGATGCTCGCGGCGTCTCCGTCACCCGCGTCGGCCGCGTCGCTTCCGCCGCCGTCCTTCGCGTCGGGCATCGTGCCGTCCGTCGGCATGGCGGCGTCGGTCATCGCGTCGGGCCCGCCCCCGCCCGAACCGGAGCTCCCGCCGCACGCGGCGACGGCCGCCAGTGCCAGGGCGACGCCGATGCGTCCCATACCTTCATCATAGGCAAACTCCCTCGGCAAGCACGTCACCGGCGAGCGTCGCCGAACATCCGCTTGGTCGCCCAGTACACGGCCGGGCCCGCCGCGACGACGAGCAGGCCGAAGGCGAGGGCGTTCATCCCGCAGACGCGGCCGTCGGTGTTCTTCCAGAGCGCGATGCCGAGCAGCAGCACCGGCGGGACCGAGAGCGCGATGGTCCCCGGAACGCCGCCGGGGATGCGGTATGGCCGCGGCAGGTCCGGCTCGCGCACGCGAAGCACGACGAGCGCGACGAACTCCAGAACGAGCGACGAACCGTAGAGCAGGATGTCCAGCGCGACGAGACGCTCGAACTTGAGCCCGAGCGAGAGCGTCCACGCGCACGCGCACGCGACGATGGCGACCACGGGCGCGTCGTTCTTCTTCGAGACGCGTGCGAACGATCGTGGCAGGTGACCGTCGAGGGCGAGCGCCACCGGCACGCGCGAGTAGGAGAGGACGAGCGCGTTCAGCATGCCGAAGCCGCACATCATGCCGCCGACCACGATGCCGCCGCGCAGCGCGATGCCGCCGATGCGATCGCCGAGGTCCACCCACGCGCCGGTGTCCCAGCCGGATACGTCGACGCCGGCGATCGCCACCGCCCCGACGGGCACCACGTACGTCAGCGCGACGAGCGTCACGGCGATGACGGCGGCACGCGGATAGGTTCGCTGCGGTCGATCGACCTCACCGGCCACGGTCGAAGCGTTGTCCCACCCCATGTAGTTCCACATGGCGACCAGCGTTCCGCCGAGGAGATCGGCACCCACGGGCTGCAACGCTCGATCCGCCTCGTGCGGGGCAGCGACCATCACGGCGATCGTCAGCACCGCGAACGGCAAGAGCAGCAGCACGGTCATCGCCACCGAGCTCTCGCCGACCGACTTCGCGCCGAGCATGTTCAGCAGCGCGCACGTCGCGATGAGCGCGACGCAGATGGTCATCGCCCAGGGCGGCTCTCCCATCGCGGGCCAGAAGCGGGCGAGGTACGAGACGAAGAGGGTCGGGTAGATCGCCATGTCGAAGACGCTGGCGGCGAGCGACAGCCACGCCTCCTGGAATCCGAGCAACGGCCCGAGTGCACGCTTGACCCAGACGTAGTACCCGCCCTCTTCCGGCAGCGCGGCGCCGAGCTCGCCCACCATGAGCGCCGTCGGCAGACTCCACAGCACCGGTGTCACGAGGAGCACGAGAACGGCTCCCCATGCTCCGGCCTTTGAGAGGAGCTCCTCGAGGCCGTAAGGACCGCCCGACACCATGAAGTACAGCGCCCCGACGAGGGTGCGCGTGGTGAGGGCGCGGCGGGCGGTCACGGCTCACTGTATCCGGTGCGCGCTCATCCACGGTCCAGTTTGGACCCTGTGCCCGGGATGACGGATACTCCATCCGGGCGTTGTTCCCGGTGAGAGGGAATCGGTGGGCTCTCGCACATGGACCCGGATTGGCGTTCTCACGCTCGCGCTGGCCGCGGGCGCCGGAGGCGCTTGGGCTGCGGCGGCGCACTGGTGGCCGCTCGCTTTTGCACGGGATCCGTCGCGTGCGCTGCCCGGACTGCGCATCGACGGCGCCCCCGTCGCCCCGACGCAGGGGGTGCGGGCCCTCGTGCAGCAGCGCGCCGAGGCGCTCGAGGGGCGGCGCGTGCGACTCGTCGTGAAAGAGGCGTCAGGCACCCGCACGGTGCTCGAGGCGCCCCTCGGCGAGCTCGGCCTGCACGTGGACGTCGACGGCGTCACCAGCCGCGCCCTGCGGATGGGTCGCATGGGCGACGCGCTGACGCGGGCCTCCGTCGCGGACCGGGCCCGACGCGGCGAGCTCGACGTCGCGCTCGAGCCGAGCTTCGACTCGCGCGCGGTCGTCACGCGGCTCGCCCCCATGAAGGAGGAACTCGACGTCGCAGGGATCCCGGCGAGGCTGGACCTCGATCATCACGAGGTCGTGCCCGAGACCGACGGGCACGCCCTGGACGTCGATGCCGCCGCCGATCGTGTCGCACGCGCGGCGCTCGATCCCGCAGTGACGGACATCGAGCTCCCTTTCGCCGACGTGCCCCCGCACGTGACGCGCGCCTCGCTCGCGCGCATCGACATCACGCACGTGATGGCCTCGTTCAAGACGTACTTCTCGCGGCGGGGCGACCAGGGGCCGCGCGCGCGCAACATCGAGGTCGCCGCGTCGCACATCGACGGCCTCGTCATCGACCCCGGGGGTCTCGTCAGCTTCAACGAAGTGGTCGGCGAGCGCAGCGAGGACAACGGCTTCGCGAAGGCGTTCGAGATCTTCAAGGGCGAGTACACCGAGGGCATCGGCGGCGGCACCTGCCAGGTCGCCTCCACGTTCCACGCGATCGCCTTCTTCGGCGGCCTCGAGATCGTCCAGCGTCTGCCGCACTCGCGTCCGAGCGCGTACATCCCGGCGGGTCTGGACGCGACGGTCGTCTACCCGACCGTCGATCTGAAGGTCCGCAACCCGTTCCCGTTCCCGGTGGTCGTGCACGCGAAGGTGGGCGCGAACGTCATCGAGATGGAGCTGCTCGGCGCCGACAAGCCCGTGGACGTGAGCTTCGGCAAGACGGTGCTCTCGACGACTCCATACGATCGCAAGGTGGAGGAAGACCCCGCGGTCAGCCAGCCCAAGCGCAAGCAGAAGGGCATCGACGGCATGGAGCTCCTTCGCTCGCGCGTCATCGCGTGGCACGACGGCCACCGCAAGGTCGAGAGCTCGCGCGACATCTACCCGCCGACGAAGGAAGTGTGGCACGTGCCTCCGGGCTTCGACGAGTCGACGCTGCCCCCGCTGGGCGAGGATCCGGAGACGGCCAAGCCCCAGGGCTGAGGATCCGCCGAAGGCGGGACGACCGCCCGAAGGGCCACCAGACGCCGGTTGGGAATTTGACCCATCCTGGGCCGCGTGCGAGCGTTCGCTCACGATGGCGAAGTCTCTCGTGCGCCTCGTCGCCATGGGCTCCGTCTGCGCCCAGCTGGCGACCGCCGCGGGGGCCGCCGCCGCGGATCCCCCGCGTGCGAGCAGCGGGAAGGCGAAACCGAACGCGACGGCGCATCGCTCGTCGAGCGAAGCGGGCACGCGACGCAGCATCGCGGGCGGGCCCACCGGAGACGACCAGTCGCAGGGCGTCGAGAGCCCCGAGCTCAAGGCCCTTCGCGAGGCGGAGCGCGAGCTCTTTCCTCCGGCTGCTCCCGCCCAGGGATCGCCGTGGCCGGGCGACGTTCCCCTCGTGATGCCCGGCGACGTCGCGCCCCACGTGCATGCCACCGGCGTTCCTCCCGCTGCGCCCGCTCCGCCCGCGCAGGGTGAGGGCACGCGCGATCTGTCCTGGCTCACGAAGCTGCAGCTGCCGGATCTCCCCGTTCGCTGGGACGACCGCGTCGTGCGCTACCTCGAATACTTCCGCGACGACCCGCGCGGCCACGTGACCTTCGCGAACCTCTTCCGGCACTCGGGACGGTGGCGCGAATTGATGCGGCGCGCGCTTCGCGGCAAGGCGCTGCCCGAGGACCTCGTCTGGGTCTCGATGATCGAGAGCGGCTTCGACGCGACGGCGCGCTCGCCCGCGGGCGCCGTGGGCCTCTGGCAGTTCATGCCCGAGACGGGACGCATCTACGGGCTCACGATGGACCGCTGGCTCGACCAGCGCATGAGCCCCGATCTCGAGACGGCCGCGGCCGCCGACTTTCTCGCGGATCTGCACCGACGCTTCGGGAGCTGGGAGCTGGCGCTCGCGGCGTACAACATGGGCTACGGCGGGCTCGCGTCGGTCGTGCGGCGATACAACACGAACGACTTCTGGTCGCTCTCGCGCACCGAGGGGACGCTGCCGTGGGAGACGACGCTGTACGTTCCGAAGATCCTCGCGGCCGCGATCGTCTCGCACAACCTGGCGACCTTCGGCTTCGGCGACCTGCAGCTCGACACGCCCGTCGACAGCGACGAGGTGGAGGTGCCTCCCGGCACGCCGTTCACGCTCGTCGCGCAGGCTGCCGGCTGCACGACGAAGGACATCGAGGCTCTCAACCCGGAGCTCCGCGCGGGAAGGGCGCCGCCGGTCGCCGACACGGGGGTCGCGTACCCGGTGCGCGTGCCGCGCGGCAAGGCAGATGCGGTCACCCAGGCCCTCGCGAAGCGCGCCGGGCAGCCGCCGCTCGATCGGTACGTCGTTCGGTTCGGAGAGACGCTCGACCAGATCGCCACCGCGCATCGCACGACGACGCAGAAGCTCGTGGAGCTCAACGCGATTGCCCCGGGAGAGGTGGTCCGCGGCGGAACCGTCCTGCTCGTGCCCCACGCCGACGCCCCGGCCGTGCCGCAGGCTTCCTCGGCGACTCCGGGGATCAAGCCGGTCGTCATCGTCCCGGCCGAGGAGCTCGTCTACCCGGATCGCAAGCGCGTCTTCTATCGCGTCCTCGTCGGCGACTCGCTGCGCGACATCGCGACGGCGCTGCACGTGAGCGTCGACGACCTGGATCGCTGGAACGACATCGATCCGTCGGCGCGGTTGCAGGAGGGCATGACCCTGCAGGCCTACGTCCCGACGACCGCCGACCTCTCGCGCGTCGCGGTCGCGGGAGAGAACGACGTGCGCGTCCTCTCGGTGGGCTCCGAGGAGTTCTTCGCGGCGATGGAGCAGGACCGCGGGTTCAAGCGCGTGACCGTCACGACGCGCTCGGGCGACACGCTCGAGTCGATCGGCAAGCGCTTCGACGTTTCGGTCCGCACGATGGAGCGCATCAACCGGCGCGGACGCAACGACAAGCTCGAACCCGGGGAGACCGTCGTCGTCTGGGTGCCGAGCACGATGCCCGTCGGCACGTCCAACGTCGCCACGGCGTCGAACACGCCCGCGCCGAACGGACCGCTTCCCGCGCCGCCTGTGCCCGACCTGCTTCCCTAGTCGTCAGCTTCGTGGCTGGCAGTGCGGGCAGAACCACGTGGTCCTGCCGGCGACCGTCGCCCGCTGCAGTATGCGACTGCAGCGCGGACACTGCGCGCCGGCGCGTCGCGAGAGGGTGAGGAGGTCCGCACGCGCAGGGACACGGCGGGAGGGCAGGCTGTCCCGGAGCACGGTCTTCATCGCGTCGAAGAGCGTCTCGCGCTCGCGCGGAGAGAGGCTGCGCAGATCGCGGCGTGGATGGATGCGCGCGCGCCAGAGTGTGGCGTCGACGGTCAGGTTGCCGAGGCCCGCGAGGAAGGACTGGTCCATCAGCGCGGCCTTCGCGCCGCGGCGCTGGGTGCCGAGACGCTCGAGGAACTCGGCGTGCTGCAGCCGCCACGCATCGGGACCGAGCGGCCCGGTCGCTCCCTCCAGGTCGCGCTCTTGCGCCAGGAGCCACACGCCGCCCAGCTTGCGCATGTCGCGGAAGTGCAGGTTGCCGTCCGCGAACTGCAGGATCATCCGGTCGTGCCGGTGCCCTTTCCTGGCGCTGGTCCACGCCAGCTCCCCCGTCATTCCGAAGTGCAGCACCAAGACCAGCGGCGCGTCGGTGGGGCAAATGAGCCACTTGCCGTGCCGACGGGGCTCGTCGAACACGCGGTCGCGCAGCTCTCTGTCCAGGCGCGTCGGGTTCGTGTTGCGCAGCTCGCTGCGATCGCTCCAGACGCCGGTCACGCGCTTGCCTCGCGCGCGGCGTGCGAACGTCTGCCGGAAGCCTTCGACGTCGGGCAGCTCGGGCACGCGGCCGAGCCTACCCTCGTCAGAAGAGGAACTGCAGGCCGACGCCGACGACGTCGGCGCGGGAGCTGTAGTGGCCACCGTTGACGGCCGTCTCCTGCGTGGGGTTGCCCTTGACCGGATTGACGCGCGGAACGCTGGCCTCCTGCGGCGTCACGGTGACGTCGCTGGCGAAGACGTGGGCGAGGACGGCGTCGAGGCGCCAGTGCTTGCCGATGTACAGGCCGCCTCCGATGGCCGCGGTGACCTTGCTGCTGTCGACCGTGAGCGGCGAGACGTACGCCTCCTGGATGCCGCTGCTCTCCCAGCCCACGCCGGCGCGGACCTGGATGCGGTAGTCGTCGACGGGGATCATGTACTCGCCGCCGAGGCGCACGCTGTTCGAGTCGGTTCCGCCGCGCGGGATCGAGATGGAGGACACGGCGAATGGGCTCGGCAGCGTCTTGACGTTGTAGAGCAGGACGTCGGTCGGCGTGATGTCGATCGACTGGTGCTCCGACCAGAACTCGTGCACGTAGGTCGCCTCGACGCGCAGGTCGTGGGCCTTGTCGAGCGGTCGCACCTCGACGCCCAGGCGCACGATGGCCGGCAGCTCGAACTTCACGCGCGCGTCGTCGCCCTGCTGGGTCGCGCCGTCGAAGAGGACCGCGTTGGGCAGTCTCACGTCCACCTTGGCCGGTGCGTCGACCCAGAACGGGAGCTGCCCGCTGAGGCCGAAGCGCAGGTGCTCGGAGGGTACGATCGTGGCGCCGGCGTTGCCGCTGGGCGCGAAGATGGGGCCGACGGTGAGCTGGCTGAAGGCGTCGTAGTCCGGCTGCTCACCAGCGCAGATGATGTTGTCCTGCGGGCAGGCGCTGAAGTCGACCGTGGACTTGAAGGTGCCGACGAGCGCCTCGAACCCGACGCCGATGCGAAGCTCCTCGACAGGCTTCCAGGCGAACCATGCTCCCGTCACGACGAGGGCCGATCCGTCGAGGGACACGAGCGAGTAGCGCTGCGGCGCCGGGCTCGTCGAACCGTCAGTGTTCGAGATCGTCTGCGGGTAGCTGGTGACGGGGACCATCGGCGCGAACATGCCCAGCGCGACGGCGTACTGATCGTGATCGCCGAAGCGCAGCGATCCCGCCAGCGTCGGGACCGGCAGGATGGGCGTCGACCCGTTCACCGTGGGGAAGCTCTGGACGAACTGCGTCCCGGTGGCGCTCGTCGCGATCGTCTGCCGGCTGAATTCGCTCGTGTAGTGCAGCCACGAGGCGTCGAAGAGGATGCCCGAGGGCGCATCCACCAGGCCGGCCGGGTTGTACCAGATGGCCCCGAGGTCGTCGGCGCCCGCCACGAACGCGCCGCCGCGTCCGAGCGGTCTCACCCCGCGGTCCGAGAAGTAGAGTCCCGCCGCGTGCGCGTCGTCCGCCGACGCTGCGGCTGCGAGGAGGGCTCCCGCCAGCGCGAGGGCCTTCAGGATCGTTCGCGTCATCTCAGTGCACGGTCCCGTTGCGCACGATGGCGTAGTACTGCTCCAAGCCGCGCTGCGGATCGAGGAAGAACTCGGACAGCTCGTTGGCCGCGTTGGCGAGATCGGTCCCCTGCATGGGGCCCATGGTGCCCGGGGACACGCGGTTCACGTCCCCGATGGCGTCGAGGAACACTTCGAGCGGCGTCTGCGTGGGATTCCCGTTGGCGTCCTTCATCGGGGTCACCATGTTGGCGAGCGCGATGTCGACGAGGCCTTCCGGATCGATCTCGCTCGAGCAGAGCTCGACGTTCGATCCGGGGAGGTATGCGCGGCCGGCGATGCGCGCGAGGAGCGCGGTGGTCGCGTCGACCACGCCGCGCTGCATGTTGCCTGTCGCATCGGTCGTCGTCGGCGCCGCGGCCGTCGCGAGCACGTGATAGAGCGGCACGAGGTTCGTGTCGTCGCGCATCACCTGGATCATGTCGTCGGCCGTCGCCAGGAACTCGGCGAGCGCGTCGTTGTTCGAACCCGCGTCGAGCAGGTAGGTGAGCAGCTTCTCGAGCTCGGCGCGCGCACCGTCGTGCGTGCGGACCGCCTCGGTGAGGTCGAGGGTCGACGCGAACGTCGGGCCGCCGACGGTGGTGGCCGCGTTCTGCGTGAGCTGGGTCCGCGCCCAGGGACACGCGCCGTAGGGAGGCCCGGGGCAGTGCGCGGCGATCTGCTGCCTCAGCGTGTCGATGAGGACCGGCAGGATCTTCGGAAGCGACGGATCCTGGAACGACTGGGTCTTCGTGTTCTCGCCGTTGACGCCGAGGAACTGGTCGACGAGCTGCGATCGCGCCCGTCGCCACTGCGCCTGGCGCCCGGTGTCGTTCGGGTTGGACTGCGCGTAGGCGGCGAAGGCCTGGTCGATCTCGTCGAGCGACTCGAGCACGAGATAGATGGGCGTCACCTGTGGGTTGGTCGTTCCGTCGTTGCGGCGCGACGTGGGATTCATGTGGCGGTCGACGAGCTTGACCGCCTTCGCCTGCGCCGGGTCGACGAGCGCCCGCGTCGCGTTCGCGAGGATCGTGATCCCGTCGGTGGACGGCCCGGCCTGGGTGCACGCCCCGGTCGTCGGGTCGGCCTTGGCGCACGTCGGGATGCTGAGGCCCTCGACGACCTTCACGAAGTCGTGCACCGCCGTGAGCATGTCGGAGGAGAAGATCTGGCCGAGGAGCGGCTCGTAGGTGTCGGCGCCGTCCTGGCTGCACGTCTTCGTTGCCTTGCCGGTGGAATCCACGGCGAGGGCGCACTCGTTGGCGTTCGCCGCCGCGCCCGCCGCCGTCTGCCAGTGCTTGTGGAGCACGCCCATGAGCGCGATGAAGAGGTCCTCGCGGTGGCGCGGGTTGCCCGTCACCGGGTTCTTGGCCACCGCGAACGCCGACACGAGCGGCGTGATCGCGTTGTAGAAGCCGAGGTCCTCCCACACGAACGTGGCGTCCTGGTCGCGGTTGAAGGCCCAGTCGCCGGCGGGACAGCTTCGCAGCCCGTGGACCATGTGGTCGCTCGAGATATCGGTTGCGTCCCCGCAGGTGGAGCTCTGGTAGCAGGGATCCGGGATCACGTTCTCGGGGCAGATCGAGGTGCCGATCTGCGTGCCCTGGAGGTCGGCGAGGAAGTGATTGGTCGTGTAGTTCTTGTCGCCGGGGTTCGGGCTGTCCTTCGGGATGTCGAAGAAGACGAGGCGATTGAGCCAGCCCGGCTTCGGCCGGAAGGTGCTGCTCGCGGCGAGGTCCCAGAAGCCGGGCTTCGAGAGATCGGGTCCGTTGTACGTGTCCGCGTTGTTCGGATCGTAACCGAGGCCACTCGACTGCTCGATGAGCCCCACGGTCGCCGCGCCGATGCCGCCCAGCCCGTTGCGGATGAAGTCGTCGCGGAAGTACATGCTCGCGGCGCCGACCATCGAGTCCAGGTAGAACGCCGCGAGGTTGGGGATCTTGAACACCTCGCAGGCGTTGAACGTCGTCTTGCTTCCGTAGTGAGTCGACAGAACCAAGGCCAGAGCGACGCTGTTTGCGGGACCGGCCGGAATGTCGCCATTGCCGAAGATGGGCAGCCCCTGGGCATGGACGACGGCCCCGGTCTTGTTGCACGCGGTCACGCCGTTCGTGTCGAAGATCGTTTGCAGGAAGCGCTGCATCTCGCTGCGGTTGCTCGCCGTGTCGGGCTGCGAGCGGTTGACCGGCTTGCTCGGTGGCGACCCGTCGTTCGTCGTCTCGTTGAACGCGGGTCCGTTGAGGTTGTTCCGGTCGTACGAGATGTGATCGAGGTTCTCCATGTACGCCGAGAACGACTGCGACAGGGGCAGCGACGCATCCTCGCCGAACGCGCGCAGCACGTCCTCGAGCAGCCCGGGCTCCTGCTCGATCTGGATGGTCACGTCGATCATCTCGTCCCAGAGGGTCGACGTGTCCGGGAGCTTCCCCATCGTGTCGGCGTCGGCGAGCGACTTGGAGTACAGGCCGTCGCCCACCATGCGCGCCACGATGCCCGGGTTCTGCGCGACGAGCGTCTTCGCGAAGGTCAGCGTGTCGTCGGTCGTCGGAT